>NZ_CAXQZX010000173.1:0-5977 GCF_964228395.1 Limnobacter sp. | reverse complement strand
TGCGCGTGCGAACTGCCTCAAAATTACACAGTTTCTATTGACCCTCACCCAATCTAGGGAGATCTCATGCTTGAGTCCTATCGCCAACACGTTGCCGAGCGCGCAGCGTTGGGCATTCCCCCCCTGCCTTTGTCTGCTGAGCAAACCAACGGCCTGATCGCATTGCTGAAAAATCCGCCCGCTGGTGAAGAACAGTTTTTGCTGGATCTGCTGACCAACCGCGTGCCAGCAGGTGTTGACGATGCAGCCAAGGTCAAGGCGGCATTCTTGGCGGCCATCGTGAACGGATCTGAAACCTGCAAGTTGGTGGATCGCAAAAAGGCAACCGAATTGCTGGGCACCATGCTGGGTGGTTTCAACATCAAGCCCCTCATCGAGGCGCTTGACGACGCCGAGGTGGGCGACATCGCGGCCAGCGCTTTGTCCAAGACTTTGTTGATGTTCGACTACTTTCACGATGTAAAAGACAAGGCCGACAAAGGCAGTGCGAATGCCAAGAAAGTGATGCAGAGCTGGGCTGACGCTGAGTGGTTCACCAGCCGCCCCGAAGTGCCTCAAAGCATCAAGCTGACAGTCTTCAAGGTCAGCGGCGAAACCAACACGGACGACCTGTCCCCTGCGCCCGATGCCTGGAGCCGACCCGACATTCCATTGCACGCCCTGGCCATGCTTAAAAACCCACGTCCAGGCATTGAGGCGGATGAGCCTGGCAAGGTGGGTCCAATCAAACAACTCGAAAAGCTCAAAGCCAAGGGCAATCCCATTGCCTACGTGGGCGATGTGGTGGGCACGGGCTCCTCACGCAAATCGGCCACCAACTCGGTGTTGTGGTTCACGGGTGACGACATTCCTTTTATTCCCAACAAGCGCTTTGGCGGTTATTGCCTGGGTGGAAAAATTGCCCCCATCTTCTTCAACACCATGGAAGATGCTGGCGCACTGCCCATCGAACTGGATGTAAGCCAAATGGAAATGGGCGATGAAATCGAGCTTCGCCCATTCGAGGGCAAAGCCCTCAAAAACGGCGAGGTGATCTCCGAATTCAGCATGAAAACCGATGTGCTCTTCGATGAAGTGCGCGCCGGTGGCCGCATTCCCCTCATTATTGGTCGTGGTTTAACAGACCGGGCACGTGCAGCGCTGGGTCAAGGCCCAAGCCCTGTGTTCCGTCGCCCTTCAGCCAAGAATGACAGTGGCAAAGGTTTTTCCCTGGCTCAAAAAATGGTTGGCAAGGCCTGTGGTCTGCCCGCTGGTCAAGGCGTGCGCCCCGGCACCTACTGCGAACCCAAGATGACCACCGTGGGTTCGCAAGACACCACTGGCCCCATGACCCGCGATGAGCTCAAGGATCTGGCCTGCTTGGGATTCTCTGCGGACTTGGTGATGCAATCCTTCTGCCACACCGCTGCCTACCCCAAGCCCGTGGACGTAAAAATGCATCATGAATTGCCCGAGTTCATCGAGAACCGCGGCGGTGTTGCCCTGCGCCCAGGCGACGGTGTGATCCACAGCTGGTTGAACCGTTTGTTGATGCCCGACACCGTGGGCACGGGTGGTGACTCCCACACCCGTTTCCCGATCGGCATTTCTTTCCCGGCGGGTTCGGGCTTGGTGGCATTTGCCGCGGCCACTGGCGTGATGCCACTGGACATGCCTGAGTCCGTGTTGGTGCGCTTCAAGGGCGAAATGCAGCCTGGCGTCACCCTGCGCGATTTGGTCAACGCCATTCCTTTGTACGCCATTAAGGCTGGTTTGCTCACCGTTGAAAAGAAGGGCAAGAAAAACATTTTCTCTGGCCGCATCCTTGAAATCGAGGGTTTGCCTCAGCTGAAAGTTGAACAGGCCTTTGAATTGTCCGATGCCTCTGCTGAGCGCTCTGCTGCCGGATGTACCGTGCACCTGGACAAAGAACCCATCATCGAGTACATGAATTCCAACATCACTTTGATGAAGTGGATGATCGCCCAGGGTTATCAGGATGCTCGCACCCTGACACGCCGCATCAAGGCCATGGAAGAATGGATCGCCAAGCCTGAGCTGTTGAAAGGCGATGCCGATGCCGAGTACGCCGCAGTGATCGAGATTGATCTGGCCGACATCAAAGAGCCCATCCTGGCTTGCCCGAACGACCCCGATGATGTGAAGTTCCTGAGCGAAGTGGCTGGCGACAAAATCGATGAGGTGTTCATCGGTTCTTGCATGACCAACATTGGCCATTTCCGTGCTGCCGGCAAGGTGCTTGAAGGCAAGAGCGATATTCCAACACGGTTGTGGATCGCACCGCCTACCAAGATGGACCAGCACATCCTCACGGAAGAGGGCTACTACGGCATTTTGGGTCGCACCGGAGCGCGCATGGAATTGCCCGGCTGCTCACTGTGCATGGGTAACCAGGCACAAATCCGCAAAGGTTCAACAGCGGTGTCCACATCCACGCGCAACTTCCCGAACCGCCTGGGCATTGACACCCGTGTGTACCTTAGCTCTGCTGAATTGGCAGCGGTGTGTGCGCTCATGGGCAAAATCCCAACGGTGGAAGAGTACATGGAGCAGGTCAAAATGCTGGGCAATGTGTCGGGTGAGGTTTACCGCTACATGAACTTCGACCAAATTCCTGAATTTGTTGAAGTGGCCAAAAAGGCTCAACTGGCAGCGTAATCTGCTTGGCCTGTTCGCCGCAAAAAAGCCACCTTCGGGTGGCTTTTTTGTTGCGTTAAATTTGTCGAAAATTGGGTTTCAAACAAGATGGATTTCAAACAAGTTCTGTGCCTTGGTTATCGCTGCCCATCGCTTGTTTTAACATCTCTGCGGGTAGCGGTTTGCGCCGAAGCAGAAGGTCTTTGATGCAGCCATGCATGACGCCCACATCGGCCAGCTTACCCAAGCAACACACATCGCGATTGTGAATAAGCTGATAGTGCAAATCGCTTTGCTCCTCTTCCATGAACAAAATGTTGGCGTGTTGGAAAAGCTTTAAAAGTGATTTTCTGTAACGGCTTTCCTTGGCGCTTTCAATGTTCATGTCGAATATCACCAAGCCCGCATGGGCAAATTGCTTAAGGTGAGCACTGGGGTACTCGTCAAACAACGCGATGGGCTCTTCCCCCAGGCTTTTCAAAAAGCGGGAATAGCCCATTTGCTTGATGGGATAGTCACTGAAAACAACACAAGGGCCATTCATGGACGTGCCATTTTGTAAGAGGTTCTACGAGGCTTTGGTGAATCCATTGTCTGACATAGGGCCCCCAAATAGCATTCCCTAAGTGGGGTAAGATATTTGCTTACATTACACCCGTTTGGGCGATTTTGGAGACAGCAAAACCATGGCGCGATTCAAAGAATATGACCAATACGATGCCCTTGGACTGGCCGATTTGGTGCGCTCAGGGCAGGTGAGTGCATCGGAGTTGCTTGAAGAAAGCATTGCCCGTACCGAGAAAGTGAACCCAGCCATCAACGCGGTGATTCGCCCCATGTACGAACATGCCCGACTTCAGGCCAAACAGCCCAAAGAGGGGCCATTCATGGGTGTGCCCTTCTTGCTAAAAGACCTCATCGCCAGTTACGCGGGCGTAGAAATGACCAATGGGAGCCGCTTTTACCGCGGTTTTGTGCCTGCAGAGGATTCCGAGTACGTGAAGCGTTTTAAGCGTGCAGGCCTGAATATTTTTGGTAAAACCAACACACCAGAGTTTGGCATTACCCCCTCCACCGAGCCAGAATTCACTGGCCCTTGCCGCAATCCGTGGGACACCCTGCGAAGCCCCGGTGGGTCCAGTGGCGGCTCTGCGGCGGCGGTCGCGGCCGGTATTGTGCCCATGGCCAGTGCAAGTGATGGGGGAGGTTCTATTCGCATACCTGCCTCATGTTGCGGCTTGTTTGGTATGAAGCCCACACGGGGCAGGGTGCCCTCCGGCCCAGATCTGCCCGATGGCTGGTTTGGTTTTATCGCCGAGCATGTGGTGTCGCGCAGTGTGCGTGACTCAGCCCACATGCTGGATGCGCTTCAAGGCAATTACCCCGGGCAAGTGATGCGAATTGCACCACCGACCAAAAGCTACGCAAGCGCTTTGGACAAAAAGCCAAAAAAGCTGAAAATCGCGTATTCGGTCGATCCCCTTTTGGGCGAGCAGTTGCACCAAGACTGCAAAGCGGGCGTGCTGGAGACCGTGAAATTGCTTGAAAGCATGGGGCACACTTGCGTGGAAGTTCGACCTCCAGTGGCTCGTGAAGATTTTATTTACGCCTATTCCGTGCTGGTTTGTTCAGAAATGGCCGCTACCCTGGCTGAAGGAGAGCGTTTGCTTGGTCGTGCTGGCAAATCCTCAGACTTCGAAACCCGCACTTGGGCCCTCATGAAATTGGGTCGAAGTTTTCATGGGGGAGACGTGGCCCAAGCCGTGTGGTTTATGAACATGTTCACCCGGCAATGGTTGAGCTTTTTTGAACCCTACGATGCTTTGCTGACCAGTACTCTGGGCGAATTGCCCATTGCCGTTGGGGGGTTGCGGCCCACCCCACGCGAGACGCTGGAATTAAAGGCCCTGTCCTACCTGCCAATCGGCGGCATTGCCAAGCAAAAAGATTTTGTGATTAAAAGCGGCAAACGCTTGTACAACTACTGTTCCCAAACCATGCCTGCAAACGTGACCGGGCAACCGGCAATGAGTGTGCCCCTGCACTGGAATGACAACAACATTCCTGTTGGCATGATGTTCACGGGCCGCTTTGGCGAGGAAGAGGTGTTGTTCAACCTGGCTGCCCAGCTTGAGCAAGCCAAGCCATGGGCAGACCGTCGAGCGCCTTTATACGCCGTGTAAGCTGGAGTTGAACCTTAGCCAAAACGCCCCAGGGCGTTGGCTATGGTTTGCATCGTCATGGCGATGCCTTGCTCAATGGCAGGGCGTTGTTCTGGGGTCGCCGTTTTGCTGGCCTTCAACAATTCAAGTTGGCTGCTGTGCGCAAAGGCCCGTATGGGGTCGGCCACTTTTTCAGAAGTGGAGGTTGAGTTTCCTTTGAGCAAGGCAATCATGCTTTGGCTAAGTTTGTATTCCTTTTGTACTTTGTCAAACACATGTTGGCTGCTTGGGTTTAGGTCTGCGTATTGTTGTGCAATGCGCATGTCTGCTTTCTGTATGGCGGAGTCGGCCCGGTCGACCAGGTTCTGAAAAAAGGGCCATGTG
Source organism: Limnobacter sp. (assembly GCF_964228395.1). GTDB lineage: Bacteria > Pseudomonadota > Gammaproteobacteria > Burkholderiales > Burkholderiaceae_B > Limnobacter. Next base: position 794 of record NZ_CAXQZX010000173.1, on the reverse strand, counting down.
TTGTACATCTCCCGAAGTTCCCCCAGTCGCTGTGTTCGCAACGCGGGCACTTCGTTCAAATATTGGTTCAAGCCACTGCCCAAACCAAAATAGGCCGGTGCCATGCTGGCCGATTGGTACCAAGAGGCCACATAGGGTATGGCCCGCAGCTTGCCCAAAAATGCTGGGCCTTGAAGCCCGGCGATGCGTGAGGCAGGGCGGCTACCTGCGTTGCTCAAGCCCACGTGGGGAAGTGGCGTGGTTTGTTGTAAGTGGTCAGCCAGCGCAGGGTCTTGGTATAAGTCTTGATAAGCCTGCTCTGCGTGGCCTGCAATTTCATCCATCTGCGTGGCAAATCTCGATGTGTTGGGATCGGCATTCGAGTGGCGATTGGCCAAGGTGGTGGCGACCATGTCACGAATATTGTGGTCCGCCCGGGTCCGGTTGCCGAATTTTTGATAGGCCTCTTCGCCTTGTTCCGTTTGGGTATAACCCGCTTGAAGAGCGACTGGGTCGATGTGTCCAATTTCTGATGCATAGTTCTCGCGGGCACCGCGGGCCTCGGTGCCGCCGCGGCCGTGGAAGAAGTGAATGTTCACCCCTTGGGCTTTGGCGATGTTGACCAGTGTGGGTGCAAGCTTGTGGCCTTCCCATGCGGCAGATACGATGCCATGGCCCCGCATGCTGTCGCTGTAACCCAGCATCACATGTTGCAGATTGCCTTTTGTTTCCAGATGATTTTTATAGGCCGGGGTTTTCAACCACTGATCGAGCAAAGCGGGCGCATTTTTCATGTCGGGCACGGTTTCTATCAG
>NZ_CAXQZX010000172.1:0-26682 GCF_964228395.1 Limnobacter sp. | reverse complement strand
AAGGGGCATGGACCTGCTTGCTTCAAGGAGCAAGCGAATCAAATAGGACGGCACAACAAGCGGCATGGTCCTGCTGGCTTCAAAGAGCAAGCTACACCGCTAAACGGGGCACGGTCCTGCTGGCTTCAAAGAGCAAGCGCTTGGCAGCTTGCCCTAGCCCCCGCCCCGCAAGGTATGCAACCTGAACTGTCTCACAAACTCATCCCGCTCTGCCCCGGGCACCCCCGCCTCAAAACCGATCGAGACAGCCAGCCGCTTCAAGCGCACCAAGGCAATCACCCTGTCGGGCAAAGGCTCCCAATGGATGCGGGCCAAGCCGCCGTCCACCTGGAACTCTGCGAGGCTTTGCTCACGCTGGCGCATGGGGTACAAGCGTGCAATCAACTCGTCCAGCCAACGCCACAATTCGCGCTCTGTGCAAGACATGTCAAGCGTCACCGCGTTTTCAAACTGACTCATGACACCCTCTTTCTGCGGCTTAACCACCCGCAATCGGCGGCCAAATGGCCAGCACGTCATCCTCGGTCAATACACGCGCACTGCGCTCAGCCGGGTCGATGTACACGCCATTGACCAACACCAGGTGGGTGAGTTTTTCGGGCAGGTTGTACCGGTCGATCACGGCCTGCACGGTGCTGCCCTCGGGGATTTGCAAACGAACCGCGTTGTCTACGCGGCCCGTCGGCAAATAGTCGGTCAGTGTTGCAAAGAGTTTGAAGGTAATTTCCATGTGCTTTGTGATTGTGCGCAGGCCAGGTAGGCTTCCATCAGGCGGGTGGGGTCTTCCAGCAAATGTGTTTTCCATTCACCCAGTCGAATTTTGCCTTGAATCAAACCACGCATCACGCCCACATGGTCGGTCAGGCCCAAACTTGTGGCACCAATCAGCACATCGTCTTTAAACTCCAATCGAAGGTAAGTGAAGGCTTCGGTGTTTCGAAGCTCTACGCTCTCGCCGCCTTCGGCTCCCCACCATTGCCCAAAACTGGCGGCAATTAAACCGAGGGTGTCCAGCACGTTCATGGCCAGGCTGCCCGGCGTGGTGGTGCCCAAGCCCATCATGTTCTGCGCGGCAATTCGAGCATCGTCCGCGGCGGCGGGTTGAATCATGTTCACCGTTTTTTGCCCGGTCGAAAAATCGCGCACTTGGGCCACATCACCGGCGGCATACACATCGGCAATGTTGGTTTGCATGTGGTCATCCACCAACAGCCCTTGATCCACCTCTAGCCCACTGCCCTCTAAAAAATCAAGGTTGGGTTTTACCCCGGTGGCCGAAATAATCAGGTCGCAGTCCAGCACGGTGCCATTGGACAACCTGGCCCGCAAAGGTGCGCCGCCTGCCGCAGCCACTGCGGTGCCAAAACCCAGCGCAGAGCCGATCTTGGAGATCAAGCCCTGCTCATCGGCCTGCGTGCCTGCTTCAATGGCCTCCACCTTGGTGGAGCAATGCACATCCACGCCCTTGGCAATACACCAGTCGCGAATCATGCTGCCCGCGCCTTCGGTCATCATGCGGGGCACCATGCGGTTGCCCATTTCCACCACCGTGAGCTTTACCCCACGCAGGGCAAGCGCCTCCATGATGATGCAGCCAATAAAGCCTGCGCCCATTTGCAACACACGCGAGCCTGGTTTGGCCAACTCAATAATTTGCCGCGCATTCTCCAAGGTCCAGCAAGGGTAGACGCCGGGCAGGTTCACCCCCGGGATGGGCGGCGAGATGGGCCGTGCACCCGTGGCAATCAGCAGCTTGTCGTACTCCAGCGTAGTGCCGTTGTCGAGTTGTACCTTTTTGCCTGCGGTGTCCAGTTTCGTGGCCTTGGCCCGAATTTCCTGAATGTTCAGTTTTTTGAAATGCTCAGGATCTTTGCGCAAATAGGTGCCGCTTTCGCCCACCTTGCCAATGAGCAAGTAAGGGATGGCCATGCGGGAATACGGCGGCTCGGGCTCGCCCCCCACCATCACGATGGAGTCGCGGGGGCGCTGTTTGCGAATTTGCTCTGCGGCCACCACGCCGGCCGGGCCATTGCCCAGAATAACGTGGCGGCATACACCGGCTTGTTTGCTCATAGCCCCAAGCGCTCCAAGGTGGACTTGGTTGGTCGACCTTCGGTGTCCCAACCGCGCAACTCATAGTACTCGGGCAGCATTTTGTCGATGCCATTGACCAAGCCTTTGGCCGGGCCTACCTTGGCCGCGTCTTTCTTCAGGCGAGCGGGCAAATCGTCGTCGGCCTTGGTAAAGCCAGCCGCCAAGTTGAATTGACGCTCCAGGTTCCAAATGCGCTCGCCCATGGTTTCAAGGTTGGCCATGTCAAATTCGTCGCCACAGGCAGCGGCCACTTGAGGCTGCACATCCGCCAAGGTCCAGGCAAAGCTCGTAAACACGCAAATGCCGGCCGAGTCAAAAATGGCTGTGGCATCTTGAAATGCTTTCACCAAAGCGGGCTTGCCATCGGTCACCAAAGGATCGGTTTTGACCGGAATACCCAGCACCTCGGAGGCCACGGTGTAGGAGCGCAGGTGGCAAGCACCGCGGTTGGAGGTGGCGTAGGTCAAACCCATGCCCTGAATGCCCCGTGAGTCATAAGCCGGGAATTCTTGCCCCTTCACGCTCATGGACAACTCGGGGTGGCCGTACTTGGCGGTGAGCCGCTTGGAGCCCTGGCCCACCTCTTTGCCAAAACCTTCGCCATTGCAGGTCCACTCGGCCAACTGCACCAAGGCCTTGGCCGATCCAAAGGGTGCCTCAATGCCAATTTGCTCTTTGGTGAGCACGCCCATTTCGTACAGTTCCATCACGGCCGACACAGTGGCCCCAAAGGAAATGGGGTCTATCCCGTGCTCGTTGCACAAGAAGTTGACGTAGGTGAGTGCTTCCAGGTCGTTCACCCCGTTGGACGAACCCAAGGCCCATGCGGCTTCGTATTCCAGGCCACCCGATGCGCCAAAATACTGCGGCTTGTTTTCTACGGTGAAGTGGGTTTCGTCAATCTTGGAAATGCGACCACATGCAATGGTGCAGCCAAAACAAGCCTGGTTGGTGACCAGGTTGGGCTTGCCATCGGTTTTGCGGGGCTCATGCATCTTTTCGCCAGAAATGTCTTTGGCCCCGTCAAACTGCACATCGCGGTGGTTGTTGGTGGGCATGGCGCCCATCTCGTTGATCACGTTCATGAGCACCTGCGTGCCGTAGGTTGGCAGCCCTTGGCCGGTCACTGCGTTTTCTGCAAGAATTTTTTTCTTCTCGAAGGTCACCTTCATGAACTCTTTGGGGTTGTGAATGTTGCCCACACCCTTGGTTCCGCGCACGGCAATGGCCTTGAGCATTTTTGAGCCCATCACGGTGCCCACGCCCGAGCGGCCTGCCGCGCGGTGAAGGTCGTTCACCACGGCGGCGTACAACACGCCGTTTTCACCAGCCTTGCCGATGGAACATACGCGCATCAGGGGGTCTTGGTGCTTGGTCTTCAAAGCGGGTTCGGTGTCCCACACGCTTTTGCCCCACAGGTCGCTTGCGTCCATCACGCGGGCCTTGTCGTTTTCAATCAGCAGGTACACGGGCTTGTCGGCTTTGCCTTCCAGAATCACCATGTCCCAGCCCGCATTTTTCAACTCGGCGCCCCAATAACCGCCAGAATTTGAACAAGCAATTGCGCCTGTCAGTGGGCCTTTGGTGATGACCGAATAACGCCCACCCGTGGAGGCCATGGTGCCTGTCAGCGGCCCGGTTGCAAAAATGAGTTTGTTCTCTGGGGCAAGTGGGTCCACCTTGGCATCCACTTCTTCCACAAAATATTTGGTGGCCAGGCCACGTTGGCCGAGGTAGGTTTTGGCCCAATCCATCCGAAGGTCTTCACTGCTGCAGGTGCCTGTGCTGAGGTTCACGCGCAGTACTTTGCCGGTCCATGCCATGTTCGTCTTCTCCCTAATGTGTTTATGCGTGCGCCTGGTTGCTGAGCTTCTCGGCCCACTGTTTCATTTTGTCCAGGCCGGTCCAGTTGGAATCCACGAAGGTGATCGCTCCGGTGGGGCAGGCTTCCGCACATGCGGGGTCACCGCCACACAAATCGCACTTCTGAACCTTGCCGGTCTCTTGCACGTAGTTCACCGTGCCAAACGGGCAAGCGATGGTGCACACTTTGCAGCCTACGCACACATCTTCGGCCACCAGCTTTACGCCGCTTTGTTTGTCCATGGTGATGGCTTCAACCGGGCAAGCGTGCAAACACCAAGCCTCGTCGCACTGGGTGCAGGTGTAAGGCACTTTTTTGCCAGTGTGGTGAAAATCGAAAACCTTGATCCGCGACAAGGAGGTGTTGAAGACTTGGTAGTTTTCGTAGCTGCAGGCCATTTCACACTGCAGGCAGCCTGTGCATTTGTCAGGCGTGATGTGAAGAGATTTTTGCATCCAGAGTATCCTCGCTTTGGTTTATTGGTTTTAGGTTTTCTTAGGTGGGCCAGAACCCATACTTGGGGACTTATGCAATAAGCCTGCCAACTTGTGTGGGGCCGATTAAGCGGTTGCGGCAACAACTTTCATAATTTCGCTCGACGCGGACGACCACGATGCAACACCTGTTTCATTTTGGTACAGGTGTTGCATGCACATCATTGCCAGGGGAAGATTTACGGGCGTACGTAGCGCACACCGTAGCGTTCAAAAATTTTGGCCAGTTCGCCCGACTCTTTGAGCTCAGTCATGGCTTGGGTCAGCTTTTCGGCAAGCACCTTGTTGCTCTTTTTGGTGGCCATGCCCACCGCCCAACCCTTGGGGGGCAAAGCATTGTGAGGCACTTTGGAGACATAAAAATCGTCGGCGCTGGCTTTGTTCTGCGCCAAGGCCCATTCAAGCTCTGCCCGGGTGGCCATCACCGCCACCAAGTCGCCTTTGAGCATGGCTTCGACGGCTTCCTTGGGGGTTTTAAAGTTCACCAGGTTGTCCGCATATGCAGCGCCATCGGCACCGGCCAGCATCACGCTGGGCAAAGCAGCAGCCTCTGCACCAATTTTATTGCCCGGCTTTGAAAAAGGCTCCAGGCTGTCCAGTGTTGGCAGCTTTTTTACGTTACGCGCTACGTAAATGTCGTCCCGCGTGTAGGGCGAAAAAAACAGCACCTGATCTTCTTTCTGCATTACATAAGCGTCCACCGGCGCATGCATCAAAATATCGGCAGGGCCCCCAGCCAGGTAATGCCCGCGCCACACCATGTTGCGCAAATCATCAGAAAACTCTTCGTCCTCATTGAATGGCCGCACACGCAAACCCAAACCCAGCTTATCGGCCAGCGCTTTGGCAATGTCTACATCAATGCCCTTGCCTTGGTCAGAGTAAGGCGCCAGGTAGTTGTACACGGCCACGGTGAGGACGCCCGACGCTTTGACGCGATCCCAATCTTGCAGGTCTTGGGACTTGGCCGGGCCATGGGACACCCACAATGCAAACACGAGCAAAGTGAGCAAAACGCGCGTGAGTTCACGGCATGCAGCAATCATGTCGAAGGTCTCCTGAAGCAGTGCCTTGGAAGCACTTTTTTGTTGTTGAAGAATGTGATGGGGCGAGGGCTTTAAGCAGCCCCCGCCATGCCCGCTTACTCGTAAGGGCGAGTTTCTACATACGCCTTGATGGCCCAAATGGCCTCTTGGCTAAGAATGCCTGCAAACGGAGGCATGTACACCCGGTCACCCCGCACACGCCCGCCCAACACGGTGTTGCGGAAGTAAACATCCAATTCTGTTTTGCATTCCTTCTTGGCTTTGGCGCCCGCAAAGGAATCACACTCGGAGTTCATCTTGCGCAGGTCTGGGCTGATGCCACCGCTGATGGCCTCCAGGCCATGGCAACGCGCGCAGTTTTGGTTGTAGGCCGAGCTGCCCACGCGAATGGCTTCTTTGTCGCCGGTGTACGGGTTGTTGTCCAGCATGTCATCGCCCAACTGCTTCAAGGTCGAGGTGTCCACCACTTGCGGGGTCACATCGCCGTGCGCAAAGGCCAGGCTGGCACTGATTGATAAAACGGAGGCCACGAGGGCTTTTCTGACTAACATCCACAACTCCTGATTTTAATGGTCGATTCGTAACACCCCCCACTTTGCAATCCCCATGCCAACCCGGCAGGTGGGTTCACACCAAAGCCTTGACGAATTGTGACTTTTTTAGAATTGCATGGCAGGTGTTCGGGGGATGTGCTAAGTTGGCTTTTCCAACTGTTGCAAATTGGTACAGGCGATCAGGAACCAACGCAGCAACTGACGCAATGGGTGGCACAACGCTTGCGTTGCAATTGACAGGCAGAGCAATAATTCATACATTCAATAACAAACACTGCCAATGCTTTAGTTGCACCCACATCACACTATAAAAACCAGCAGCACCACCGAAGCAGGAGACACAACATGGGATTTACACCCGACCGGGAAGGCAGCGCCGTTTCATCCAATGCGCAAGTGTTGGAGCTCATCGACCCGGGCACCGACGGACATTTGGAATTTATCCGGCGTGCACATCAACGTTCATCGGCCGCCGGGCTGGACACCACCTCGAAGGTGGACATGGCTCCCCCCGCCACCAACGCGCTCAAAGAGTTATTCGAGAAAAACAATCGACTCAGGTCGTGCGCCCTCCCCTTCATGGAAACCCTGTACGAGCAGGTGGTAAACACCCACAGCATGGTCTTGCTGACCGACGCGAGCGGCACCATCATTGAATCGCTGGGCGATGATGATTTTTTGGCCAAGGCACAAAAGGTGGCCTTGGCCCCTGGCGTCACGTGGAGCGAAGAAAACAAAGGCACCAATGCGATTGGTACGGCGCTCATCGAAGAGTTGCCCACCGTTGTGCATGGTCAAGACCACTTTTTGGATGTGAACCGGTTTTTAACCTGCTCGGCCTCCCCCATTTTTGACCCGCAAGGCGTGGCCATTGGTGTGCTCGATGTCACAGGCGACTACCGCAGCTACCACCGCCACACCATGGGCCTGGTGCGCATGTCTGCCCAAATGATCGAGAACCACCTGTTCAACACCTCGTTCCAAGAAGCGATCATTGTGAGCTTCCACCAGCGCGGCGAGTTTTTGGGGTCGGTGGTGGAAGGGTCGGCGGCGTTTTCTCCATCGGGCAAGTTTTTGGCGGCCAACCGGGCGGCCATGATTCAATTTGGCATGTCCAGCAATGCGCTTAAATCCCACACGTTCAGCTCGCTGTTTGGCATGCCCCTGTCGGCTTTAATCGATCATTACCGAACCTGCAACCCTCTGCCGCTCACCCTGTGCTTGCACAACGGCAACCAAGTGACCGCACGCGCAAGCCTGGGCAGCGTTGGGCGCAGTAAAATTTTCGATTCCGTGGGTTTGGTCAAACAAAGCGCCGAGCCCGTGGTGCACACCACAAGCCACGTGGCCCACGCACCGGCCACCAAAACTTCGGCCTGTGCCAAAAGCCGGCATTTGTCCAGCCTGAAGTACCTGAACACGGGCGACCCCCAAGTGGCCAAGATCATCGAGAAAGTGGGCAAGGTGATCGACAAAGACATCCCGATTCTGATTTTGGGCGAAACAGGCACTGGCAAAGAAATTTTGGCACAAGCCATCCACAACGACTCGCCCCGCCAGGACAAGCCCTTTGTGGCCGTGAATTGTGCCTCCATTCCAGAGACCCTGATTGAGTCGGAATTGTTTGGTTACGAAGACGGGGCTTTTACTGGCGCCAAAAAGAAAGGGTCGCAAGGGCGAATTTTGCAGGCCAACGGCGGCACCTTGTTTTTGGATGAAATTGGCGACATGCCCATTTCGCTACAGGCGCGCCTGCTGCGCGTGTTACAAGAGCGGGTGGTTACCCCGCTGGGCAGCCAAAAGAGTATCCCGGTGAACTTGCAGGTGATATGCGCCACGCACCGCAACCTGCGGGATTTGATCACCACAGGCCAGTTTCGCGAAGACCTGTATTACCGCTTGCATGGTTTGGTGGTTCGGCTGCCGGCACTGCGCGAGCGCACCGATCTGGCCAAGATCATTCAGCGCATTCTGGAAAACGAATCCCAAAACCCCGACATTGTGGTGTCGGCCGAAGTGATGAAGGCTTTCAACACCCACAGTTGGCCCGGCAATATTCGCCAGCTCACCAATATTTTGCGCACAGCCAGCGTGATGACCGATGAGCAAAAAACCATCGAGTGGGACCATCTGCCTGATGACTTTCTTGACGAATGGGAAGCCCTACGCTTGGGGCCAGAGCAGGCCCATGAGTTGCATCAATGCGCACAAGCGGCACCAGGCGGCACTGCGGGCTTTCAGGCCCCTGTACCGCCTGCCATGCCGCAAACCACCCAAGGCTCCAGTGCTGTTTTAAACAAACCCAAGTTCAGCGTGCGCAGCAGTTTTTCTGTGCAAGCCAAAGTGAGTTCGCACAGCCAGGGAAGCCATGTGCCAGGCGGTCACAGCGCCATGCGGCATGGTGGTGAGCAGCGCCCGGCCTTGGCTCGCCAAGCGGGCACACCGGCGCAGCAAACCACACGCCCGCAATTCGACTTGAAAGTGCACCGGGCATCCCACAACACCACAGAACTCGGCACAAGCCACAACGGCCTGGACAAAACCTTCAGCAAATTCCGTGAAGAGCGTTTTAACACATGGCACAAGGCCAGCCCCATGCGAAGCCAGATGGGTTCGGGGCACGCCATGCCCACCGCCCAAGCACCCGCGCAGCCCAGCTCCCCCTTGAGCCGCGCACACGATGCAAGAGCGCAAGGCTATTTGGCCGCCCGGCAGGCCATGCGTACACCTGAGGCTTCACCCATCAATCTGGACGACCTCGAATCGCGCGCAATTCAAGAGGCACTTGAAACCTGCCGTGGCAATGTCAGCGCTGCCGCCCGCATGCTGGGCATTTCCCGCAACACCATTTACAGGCGGCTTAACAGCAAATAAACCAACTGCAACGCCGCCCTCAAGCAAGCCACCCCACGCGGGTGGCTTTTTTTGTCACACCCTCCTAAAACACCTGTCACCGACCTGTCACTCAATTGTCATATGCCTGTGTCAAAGCCGCCCAGCTTTGCTCCAAATCGCATCGCCTGATGCGCTTTCGACTGGTGGCGAACCAAGGTCACAAATTCCCTCGAAATTTATTTTTATTGTTTATTATCAATAGCTTGCGAATTGGCACGGCTTTTGCGCTGCTCCCCTCCAAGCCAAGCTGGCTTTGTTTTTCGGCTTGGCGAGCTTTACAAGACCAACAAGCAACAACCTTTAAAACCAAAACTGGAGGGTTGATCACATGATCAGCAAAAAATTAGTAGCAGCTTCTATTCTGGCCGCCATGGGGACATCGGCTCACGCCATCGGTTTCAAGGCCGGCGACTGGGAAATGGATATTTCTGGCTCTGTCAACGCTTACTACAACACCACCAGCTGCGACAATGCTGGTGCAACCGCCAGCGGCGCGCTGGGCGTGTGTGGTGGTACGGCCACGGGTCAAGACCGCACATCCATTCAAAACGGTTTGTTGCCCGGTTTCATTATCTTCTCAGCCTCCACCAAGCAAGCCGGCTACGATTTGAAGGCGGTGATCTCCATCGACCCAGGCACCACCTTCACAGGCGCCAACACCGGCACCTCTGGCCAGTTGGTGGGTGACCAGCGTCGCGTGTTCTTGCAGTTCGGCAACGAGAGCATGGGCACCATCAAAGCGGGCCGTGACATCGGCCTGTTCGGTCAAAACGCAATTCTGAACGACATGTCCTTGTTGGCTGTGGGTGGCGGTTCCGGTTTCAACGGCGCTTTGAACACCACACTGGGCTCGATTGGCGCTGGCTACATCTACACGGAATTCCAGCCACAAATCACCTACACCGCACCAGCCATGGGCAACCTCAGCCTGTCGGCAGGTGTATTCCAACCCAAATCACCACGCGGTGAAGCGGACTCCCCCGGCATTCAGGCCATGGCCTCCTACAGCCTGGGCGACAGCGGCAAGGTGTGGGGCGCATTGATCAACCAAAGTCGTGACACGTTGCCAACCGCAGGCACTTCGGCTTCGCAAACTGACATCTCTGGCTATGAAGTGGGAGCAGCTCTAACATTTGGCAACCTTGGTCTGACTGGCAATTACTTCACCGGCGAAGGCCTGGGCACCACGCTGATTGGTTTTGGTGGGGCAGACAGCCAAGGCCTGGAGCGTGACTCCGACGGCTACCTGGTGCAAGCCACTTACAAAGTGGGCAACACCAAGTTTGGCATTAACTACGGCGCCTCCACCCTGGATGCCACACGCAACGACAACGCCATCATGCTGGACGAGACAAGCCAAATGGTGCTGGGCGTGTATCACAACCTTACGCCAAGCCTGACGATTGCCGGTGAGTACATCACCCGCGAAGAGCAATATCGCTTTGCACCTGCAGGCACCCCAAAGGGTGAAGAAAGCACCATCGCCGTTGGTGCCATCCTGTTCTTCTAATCGTTAACCACCCTCCGTTAACGATTTACCCAAGGCGCGGGCTCACAAGGCTCGCGCCTTTTTGCTTGGGGTGTTTCATTTTGCAACACCCACACATCCCCTGCACCACACCGCACCGCAAGGCCCCCCGGTGACGAGCAGCGGGCGTTGACGGCACGCATCTTGCTGGTTTTACCATGAGAACAAACAACAGGGTTTGCGAAAGCCAACCGGGTTCTTCAGACTGTCTTCAAGGGCAGGCATTTTAATCAAAGCACGAGGAGGATTTTTCATGCAGTGGACCACACCATCTTTTGTTGACATGTGTTTCGGTTTCGAAATCACCATGTACATCGCCAACCGTTGATTTTAACGGTCGGTACAACCCCGGGCAGCCCCACGGCTGGCGGGGTTTTTTTTACCCCAAAACAAAAGCAAACATGAAAATCAAAGTTCTGGGTTCTGCAGCTGGCGGGGGCTACCCGCAGTGGAACTGCAACTGCAAAAACTGCCAGGCGGTGCGCAATGGCACACCAGGTTACACCGCCCGCACGCAGTCTTCGATCGCGATCTCGGACGGATCACCCAACTGGATATTGGTCAACGCCTCGCCTGACCTGTTGACCCAAATCAAAAACACACCCGAGTTGCAGCCCAATCGCGGCCCACGCGACACCGGCCTTGCCGCCGTCATGTTGATGGATGCACAAATTGACCACAGCACCGGCCTGTTGATGATGCGCGAGGGCAAAACCCCCATGCGCTTGTACACCACCCCGGCCGTGTGGGAGGACCTCACCAACGGCCTTCCGCTGGTGCCCACGCTGGGCTTTTATTGCGGGGTCAAGTGGACCCCCTTGTGCACCGAATGCGATGAACCCTTCAGCATTGCACCGCTTGAATCCATCAAAATCAAATCCATTCCCTTGGTGAGCAAGGCGCCGCCCTATTCGCCCAGCCGATATGCGCAGCGCCGCGGCGACAACATTGGTCTGTTGATCGAAGACCAAAACACCGGCAAAAAAGTGTTTTATGCCCCGGGGCTTGAAGAAATCACGCCCGACCTGTTGCCCCACATGCTGGACGCCGACGTGCTGATGGTCGACGGCACCTTCTGGACCGAAGACGAAATGGTGGCGCAAGGTTTTTCCAGCAAAATGGCCGCTGACATGGGTCACCTGCCACAAAGCGACAAACCGGGCAAACCGGGCAGTGGCATGATCAGCCAGCTTAAACAATTCAAACACCAGCGCAAGGTGCTGATCCACATCAACAACACCAACCCCATCTTGAACGAGCGCGGTGAAGAGCGTGCCCGGTTGACGCAAGAAGGCATTGAAGTGTCTTACGACGGCATGGAGATTCTTGCATGAGCAACAAAGCCTGGAGCAAAGCGGAATTTGAAGCAAAGCTGCGCGCCAAAGGGGATCGATACCACATTCACCACCCATTCAACATCAACATGCGCGAGGGCCGTTTAAGCCGCGAGCAGCTGCGTGGCTGGGTGGCCAATCGGTTTTATTACCAGCTCATGATTCCGCAAAAAGACGCGGCCATCATGGCCAACTGCGATTGCCGCGAAACGCGACGACGCTGGGTGCACCGCATACTCGATCACGATGGATGGGATGGCAATGCGGGCGGCATCGAAGCTTGGAGCCGTTTGGGCGAAGCGGTTGGCATTGCACGGGATGAGCTTTGGAGCCTGAAACACGTGCTGCCCGGTGTGAAGTTTGCCGTGGATGCCTATGTCAACTTTGCACGCCGTGCCCCATGGCAAGAGGCGGTTTGCTCGTCGCTGACCGAAATGTTTGCACCCGAAATTCACAAACAGCGGTTGGCAAACTGGCCCAAGGATTACCCTTGGGTGGCCAGCGAAGGCTTGCAGTATTTTCGCTCGCGAATCAGCCTTGCGCAGCGCGATGTGGAGCACGGCCTAGAACTTACCCTGGCGCATTTTAAAACCCGGGCTCAGCAAGAACGTGCGCTGGAAATTCTGCAATTCAAGCTGGACGTGCTGTGGAGCATGTCCGACGCCATTGCATTGGCGTATCCTGATTCCAAAAAGTCGCGAAATAAAACATGAACACCCCCAGCATTCCTGAACGCCCCCAGCTCAACCCCTTGTTCCGCATGCAGTATGAGCAGGCGCAACAGGCCCATGTGCTGCTTTACCCAGAAGGCATGGTCAAGTTAAACCAATCGGCCAGCGAAATTTTATTGCTGTGCGACGGCAACCGAACAGTGGACGATATTGTGCGCACCCTCGAAGAAAAATTTTCCACGCAAGGGCTGGACGCCGATGTGCGAAGCATGTTGGCCGAAGCAGCCCGGCGCAACTGGCTCAAGGCATGATGCAGGCACCTCAGGCCAACCACACCAACACGCGCCCCGCTGGCCCGCTGTGGCTGCTGGCAGAGCTGACCTACCGTTGCCCGTTGCACTGCGTGTTTTGCTACAACCCGGTGGATTACAAACGCAACACCGAAGAGCTCAGCACCGACGAATGGAAAAACACCATGCGCCAGGCACGCGCACTGGGTGCCGTGCAGTTGGGGTTTTCTGGCGGAGAGCCCTTGCTTCGGGACGACCTCGAAGAGCTGGTGGCCCATGGCCACAAACTGGGCTTTTACACCAACCTGATTACCTCTGGCATTGGCTTAAAACCCGCCCGCCTGCAAGCCCTGAAGGCTGCGGGCTTGGACCACATCCAGGTGAGTTTTCAAGACGCCACGCAGGCGGCCAACGACGCGCTCAGTGACACCAAAACATTTGCCAAAAAACTTGAAATTGCCACTGCGGTAAAAGCCGCGGGTTGGCCCATGGTGCTCAATGTGGTGCTGCACCGGCTTAACCTTGACCACATCGACGCCATCATCGAGCTTGCGGTTAAATTGGGCGTTGAATACCTTGAACTGGCCAACACGCAATACTACGGCTGGGCCTTCCAGAACAAGGCCGCCTTGATTCCCACCCGCGAACAATTGCAGCATGCCGAGGCCCGCGTGGCCGCATGGCGTGAACGCTTGGGCAACACCATGCAGCTGCTGTTTGTGGTGCCTGATTACTTTGAGACCACGCCCAAACCCTGCATGAGCGGCTGGGGCAATGTGTTTTTAAGCATCAGCCCAGACGGCACCGCGCGGCCCTGCCAGGCCGCACGTATGTTGCCGGGGTTTGAATTCCCAAACGTGCGCACCCACAGTGTGGAACACATTTGGTATGAAAGCGATGGCTTTGCCCGCTACCGAGGCGACAGTTGGATGCAAGAACCTTGCCGCACCTGCCCCGACAAAGCCAAAGACTTTGGCGGCTGCCGTTGCCAGGCCTACTTGATAACCGGCGATGCCACCCAGGCCGACCCGGTGTGCCACAAATCACCCCACCACGAAAAAGTGGTGGCTTTTGTGCAGGCGGCGCAAACGCAGAGTGCGCAGGGGGCTGAGCATTTCAAGGTGCAAAAGCCTGCTCACATCGCCCAGGCCGCCACGGCTGAAGTGCCCGTGGTATGGTATCGCAGCGACGACAACTCACTGCACTTAAGCAACACCCACCTTGAACCCAAGCCCAACTGACTCTGTACGCCTGCGCGCTGACCATGTTCATTTTTATTGGGGTGAACACGCCGCTTTGGCCGGTGTCGACCTTCAATTGCACAGCGGCGAAATGTTTGGCTTGCTGGGGCCCAACGGGGCCGGTAAAACAACGCTGATCAGCCTGATTGCCGGGCTGATACAGCCAAGCATGGGGCAGTTAACCGTGCAAGGCTTTAGCACCAGCAGGCACGCAGCCTTGGCCCGGCAACACTTGGGTTTTGTGTTTCAGTCAGTGTCTTTGGACCGCTTCATGAGTGTGGAGCAAAACCTGCGATATGCTGCCGGGCTTCAAGGATTAAACCAACACCATTTCAAAAACAATCTTCAACAGCTATTGGCTGTGCTGCCAATTGCGGCACTGCTTGGGCGCACGGTGGGCAGCTTGTCTGGCGGGCAACGCCGCATGATCGACATTGCACGCGCACTCATCCACCAACCCAATGTGTTGGTGCTGGACGAGCCCACCAACGCCCTGGATGTGCCCGCCAAGCAAGACGTTTGGCGCACGCTTAAAACGCTTCAAACCGAAAAAGGGCTCACCATTTTGGTGGCCACCCACCTGATGGACGAGGCCAACAGCTGCGACCGAGTGGGCTTTTTAAACCATGGCCGATTGCAATGGACCGGCACCCCCGCCCAAGCACTGGATGAGTTGCCCGACCAACGGGTGAGCACCACGCGCACTGCCACCCTGGCCGACTGGTTTGTCTGGAAAATGGGGGAAGGCGCATGTTGATGCAGTTTTACGGTGCAGTCATTCAACGCGAAACTCGCAAGCTATTGATGCAAAAAGATCGCTTGGCGGCGGCCATGGTGCGCCCGCTGCTTTGGCTGTGGATTATTGGCGGGGGTATGCAAGCCTTGGCTGGTTTTGACTACACCGCCCGCTTGCTGCCCGGCATTGTGGGCATGACCCTGCTCTTTGGCGGCATGGTGGGGGGGCTAAGCATCGCGCTCGACAAAGACGCTGGCACCATGCGCTTGCTGGTCACAGCCCCAGTGCACACCGCCCATGTCATCGTCGCCAAAACCCTGGCTGCAGCCATTGCCGCACTGGTTCAAATGGTGTTGTTGCTTTTGCTGTTGCTTGCACTGGAGGGGTTGTACACCCTGCTGTTGCCGCTTGGCGTGGACGCAAGCCGCGCCATGCCCTGGTTAGGTCGCACCATGTGGCCCGCCCCGTGGGTGTTGGCCCCCGTGGCGGGGCTGGCAGCCCTGGCTTGCGCCGCCTTGGGTGTGATGTGCGGCACACTGGCCAAGAGCATCGATGGCTTTGCAGTGATGATGAACTTCGTGATTTTCCCGGTGTTTTTTTTCAGCGGAGCACTCTACCCCATCGAGCCCATGCCCGCCCTGGCACGTTGGGTGGCTCAGCTCAACCCGTTTAGCTATGCGGTGGACATGCTTCGCGCAGCCTTCAGCAGCCACCCCGAGTTTTCAACCGGGCTGAATGTGCTGCTGCTGCTAAGCAGCACAGCCGTGATGATGGGCGTGGCCACCTGGCGTTTTTCACGAAGTGGCGCGGCGGTTCCGCTGAACACAAACTAAATAAACCTTGTATTTTTAGTGTAAAAATTCTAGTATATTTAGCACGAACGTTCGTATTTTTACCTACAATCTTTCCTCGCATATTCAATCTATAACTTGCTGAGGAACATATGACTATTTTCAAACTCAAGGCCAATTGCCTGGCTATCGCGACATTGCTGTCCACCGCCGCCACATCTCACGCAGCAGGCTTTGCACTGCTGGAGCAAAATGCCAGCGGCGCAGGTGTTGCCTACGCAGGCAAAGCCGCCATTGGTGACGATGCGAGCGCCGCTTGGTTCAACCCGGCCAGCATGAGCCGCCTGAGCCAGCGGCAAGTGGTGCTGGGTGGTCACTACATCGACCTGAACAGCGAATTCAAAAACGAAGGCACCACCACCCCCGCAGCCGTGGCAGGCAACCCGGGGCGCGACGTGGGCGACTTTGGCGCTGAAGGCTATGTGCCCAACTTCCACTTGGTGCTTCCGTTTGGCGAGTCAGTCAATTTTGGCTTGTCAGTGGCCACACCCTTTGGCCTGAAAACCGACTTCCAACCTGATTGGGTTGGGCGCTTTCAGGGCGTTACATCTGACATCAAGTCCCTGAACATCAACCCCTCTGTGTCGTACAAGCCAAACGCAAGATGGGCATTTGGAGCGGGCCTTTCTGCTCAAAAACTTGACGCAAAGCTCACTTCTGCCTCGGTGGTGGGCGCGGGCGCTGAATCACTCACAACCATTGCTGGCGACGGTTGGGGCTACGGCTTTAACCTGGGCGTATTGGCTCAAGTCACATCAGCCACTCGGGTCGGCTTGGCGTATCGCTCCGCCATCGAACAAGACCTGAAAGGCAATGTCACCTTCAGCGGACCTGCTGCAACCACTCAAAATAGCGCGCTGGTCAGTAAAATCCGCCTGCCTTCATCGTTGAGTATTTCAAGCGTGACCGAGCTCAACCCAACATGGCAATTGCTGGCCGACGCAAGCTGGACCGAATGGAGCACCGTGCAAAAGCTGCAATTTGACCGAGTCAATGCGGGTGCTGGTGCCGCTCCCATCCCCGTTCAGGACTATGAATGGAAAAACAGCTGGCGCTTCGCACTGGGTGGTATCTACAAATACAGCGACACCATCAACCTGAAAGCGGGCGTGGCCTACGACTTGACGCCGGTACCGGATGAGCGGCGCAAGGTTCGCCTGCCCGATGAAGACCGTCTTACCCTGGCGCTAGGCTCACAGTACACATTGAACACCCGCACCACTTTCGACGTGGCGTTTCAATATGTAATCCCCAAGAAAGCCAAAATAGACAGCACCGAGGGCAATCCTGCCATGGGGCAACAAAGCCGAGTGCTAGGCACGGCAGAGGGCGATGCGTTCATTGTGTCTGGGCAAGTGGCCTATAAGTTTTAATAAAAAAAACCCGGCTCATGGCCGGGCATAAAAGACGCATTCGTTTAGGAGACTCACAAACCGCTACAACTTTTTGCCGCACCCAATCTTTGCAGCAAAAAGGTCCCAAGGAGCAATTTGTTCAATACGTCTGCGTCCTTCAAGTTCCCTGCGGAGCAGGCAAGAAACTCGGGGGTGAAAACACAACAACTTCTGTACTACTTCCACTGCTCTACTTCTACTGCTCACCAGCCCCGTCAACCAAGGCGAGGCTGGTGATTTTTACAAGCTGTTTACTTCATCAGCTTGAATACCCACACTGAGCCACCTTGTTCAAGGTAGTTCACACGCTTGGCCACATCGCCGCCCCACAGGGGAACAGCACCGCCCCAGCCAGACACCACGGCCACGTACTGCTGGCCATCTTTGCCTTTCCAGGTGACGGGAGGAGCCACCACGCCAGAACCGGTCTGGAATTTCCATACCTCTTTACCGGTTTTTGCGTCAGCGGCTTTCAGGAAGCCTTCAGGCGTGCCCCAGAACACCAGGTTGCCACCGGTGGTCAGCACACCACCCCACAGTGGAGCGTTGTTGGTGATCTCCCACTCGATCTTGCCGGTCTTTGGGTTCATGGCGCGCAGTGCACCGATGTAATCCACGCCGGGCAGGGTCTTGATGGTGAAACCGGCGCCCAGGTAAGCCGCACCTTTCTTGTAGGTGATGGGCTCGTTCCAGATTTCCATGCCCCACTCGTTGGCGGGCACATAGAACAGGCCGGTGTCTGGGCTGTAGGCCATGGGCTGCTGGTTTTTACCACCCAGGAAAGACGGGGCAGAAAATACCACTTCACCTTTCTTGCCGTCTTTGGCTGTGGGGTCGCCAGGGCGGTTGGCCGGGTCAAAAATTGGGCGACCTGTTTTGATGTCGATGCCCTTGGCCCAGGTGATTTTCTTCACAAAGGGGAAGGCGTTTTCCAGTTTGCCTGTGGTGGCATCATTGATGTACATGAAGCCGTTGCGGTCTGCTTTTGCACCCACGCGCTTGCCATTGAGGTCAAAGGTCACAAACTCGTTTACACCATCGTAGTCCCAACCGTCGTTGGGGGTGTTTTGGTAATGCCACTTGATTTGACCTGTTTTTACATCAATGGCCACGGTGGAGGTGGAGAACAGGTTGTCGCCGGGGCGCAGGTGGCTGTTCCAAGGCGCTGGGTTGCCCGTGCCAAAATAGGCCAAACCTGTTTTGCTGTCATAGGTGCCGCCAAGCCAAGTGGCCGCGCCGCCTGTTTTCCACATGTCGCCTTTCCAGCTGGCGTTGGTGGTGCCAGAAATGCCCGCTTCTTTTTTGTTGCCGTCTTTGTCAAAGGTGTAACCCATGTGACCTTCGACTGTGGGGCGCAACCACACCATCTGGCCCGTTTTGGCATCGCGGGCTTCTACGCGGCCCACCACGCCAAACTCACCACCAGACACACCAGTCAGCACCAAGCCGTTGGCAATGATGGGGGCTGCAGTGTTGGAGTAGCCCGCTGCGTAGTCGTCAATTTTGTCTTTCCAAACCACCTTGCCGGTGTCTTGGTCCAAGGCAATCAACTGTGCATCCAGGGTAGAAAAAATCACCAGGTTGTCGTACAAAGCGGCGCCGCGGTTGACCACGTCACAGCAAGGCATGATGCCTTCTGGCAGCCGGTGCTCGTACTTCCAAAGCTTTTCACCAGTGGCTGCATCCAGCGCGTAAATACGTGAATAAGAACCTGTCACGAACATCTTGCCGTTGTAAATCAACGGCTGGCTTTCTTGACCACGCTGCTTTTCACCACCAAACGAAAACGACCACGCTGGCACCAGCTTGCCAATGTTGGATACGTTGATGTCTTTCAGTGGGCTGTATCGCTGGCCCTCAGTACCAATACCCCAAGACAACACGTTGTCAGTGGTCTTGGCGTCGTTTTGAATCATTGCATCTGTAACGGCAGCAAAAGCCACTGCCGGAACAGCAAAAGCTGTCGCTACCATCGCGCTTAATAAGGTTTTGCGCATGTTGTACTCTCCTCTCATCATCCGTTGCTTAGTGAGTTCTAAGTTGGTTTTTACGCCCCTCATTTGCAGAGTCGGGGCGCCCCGTTTGAACTAGCGCAAGCTTCATGCCAAGCCAAAAAATCGACACTTGGCACACCACACGGCACATGGAACACACAACGACACAGACCTGTCACAAATCGTTTGCAACAGTTGGACTGTTTCAAGATGCAACACCTGTTGCGCACCGCAGGTCATTTGAATCCACCCAGCTCGGCCTGCTCATAGGCAGGGTACAAATGGGTCACGTTGCGATAAAACTCGGCTGGGTAAGCAGCAAAACCCTTGAAACGCTCTGGCACACCCTGACGCATCACATCGTTTAAGTCGGCTCCCATGCGTGCTGCGTCGGTTAAACGCTGGTCCAGCCAGGTGAGGTAATCCAGGGTTTGATCAATGGCTTCGGTGCCCCAACTCACTGGGCCATGGCTGGGCACCACCACCTTGGGCTTCAAGGCTTTGAGTGTTTTTAAACTCTCAATCCAGGGCTTGATCTTGGCGTGCGGGGTGGTGGCAATTCGCTGATAAAACACCAAGCCGCCCGCCCACAATACGCGGGTTTCGGGATCAAACAGCACCAGGTCAGAATCGGTGTGCCCTTTCAGTTCGAGGGCTTGCACAGGGCGATTTCCCAGCGCCTTCAGAGCGGAGGGTTGTAGGGTCTGGCTGGGCAGCACGGCCTGTGTGGCCTTCATCCAGTCACCACACAATCGGTACAGATTGTCTTCATACATATTGGCCTCGGCCCGCATGCCAGCCAAGGTGACTCGGGTGGCAGCCAAGGTGGCTTGCTCATAGGCCTGGTTGCCCAAAAAGTAATCCGGGTGCAGGTTCAATGCGATCACCTGCACAATGGGTTTGCCCTTGGCCACACGCCCAATCAAAGCCTTTTGCTGTTCGCCGTACAAACGCGATGTTCCGGTGTTGATCACCCAAACACCGGTGTCGTCCACATAAAACCCGGTGTTGATGATGTTGCAGCCATTGGCAGGCGAAAAATCATCATTGGCCCCAGCGATCACATACCAGCCTTTGGCAATGCGCGTGGCCTTCAAACCATAATCCAGGGTGTCTTTGTTGGGCTCGGGAAGCGCCACATTGGGCAACTCTGCTTGCACGGTTTGCCCTGCTACAGCAAGGGCAAGCCACAGGGCCAGGGCAAGAGCACGTTTCCTCATTGCCCCACCTTTGCATCAATCAGATTGCCATTGTTGTCGCGCCCCAAAAGCGAAATGGGGCCCATGGGCTTTTGATCAAAATCGAAAGAAAACAAAGGGTTTTCAGACACAGGCTCGAAAGGGTACAAACGTGCCAACACCTGTTGCTTGCCATCGCGAAGCACCATTTCTTCGATGTAGAACGCCGGTACTCCAGCCACCAAGCCAGTGTCCATGGGGTGGGACACCTGCACCCGCAAGCGAGCGTCTTGCCGCAGGCTGTTGGCATCAAATACTTTGCCAGCCACGCGGTTTAAGGTTTTGGGCCAACTGCCATCGGCGCGTGTGGCGCCCGGCACGGTGCACCCCCCTCCCGAGGCTTCAATAAAGGCGTAGCCCACATGCCACACGTTGGCATCGGTCAGCGCCGCAACCCGAATGGGGCTGGCCTGCTCCAGTTTGAATCGAAAATTCAATGCGGGCTTGGCCCGCTCGGGAATGAACTCCAACACCTTGCGGATGGGGTTTCGGTCAACCAGCACCACTATTTTTTTAACCTTGCCCAAAGCAGACGCATCAAAGGACACGGGCACGTTCATTGCGTCTTCAGCAAACAGGGGCACGGTGACCTTGATGCGGCTGTCAAACACCGTGGTGGCTTTGGCGTCAAAAAACTGCGCTTTCATGTCAGGCCATTGCATGGAGCCCAAGGGATCGCCGCCGGTCAGGTCCCCCTGCACGGCCCCAAACTCTGCCGAGGCCGCTTGTGCGGCTGGGGCAGCCATGGCGTTGACCAGCAGCACACTCAGCGCAGCAAGAACAAAAGCACTCAAACACTTCATGATCAATTGTCTCCCCATGTTTTATTTATCTGTCAAAATGCAAGCAATCGATGTGCCTAACCACGTGCCCAAGTGCGCCCATGCTTAATTTAAAAGTCTCTGCGCGCTGGACCCGCGACGACGGGCAATCCGTTGACCTCGACCAGCGTTTGTTACAACTGCTACAGGCCATTCAACACGAAGGCTCCATTTCCCTGGCCTGCAAAACCATGGGGGTGTCTTACCGTACCCTGTGGGCCCAAATTCAGCAATACAACCAATTACTGGGCGAGGAGGTGGTGGCCACACATGGCCGGGCTGGCGCATGCCTCACCCGCTTTGGCCACAAGCTGCTTTGGATGGTTGAACAAGGCCAGGTGCGCATTGCGCCCGAACTGGGCACAGTGGGCGAACAACTCAATGCTGAGTGGCTGGATGCCGATCAAAACAAACCCTGGATCAGCCTGGCCATGAGCGATGACATGGTGTTGCAGCGTTTGTTCAACAGCACACCGCTTTACAAGCAACTGCAAATGTCCCTGCGCTGGAGCGGTAGCATTGCTGCGCTATCGGCCCTGCACAGGGGCGAGGTGCGCGTGGCCGGTTGCCACTTGCCGGTGGGTCAACAGGAACATTCGCATGTGCATCAAATCATGCGACGTTGGCTGCGTGGCGGCAACCTTTCGGTGGTTGAATTATTCGAACGCGACATTGGCTGGATGAGCCGCCCCAGCGAAACCCCACCCACCCTGGGCGATGTGGCCAGAAACAGGGCTTTGCTGGTCAACCGCAACTCATCGTCCTCCACCCACCATCAACTCAATGCACTCATTACACAGGCGTGCCTGAATCCCGACGACCTGCCCGGTTACTACCATGAAGAAAATTCTCACCTGGCCGTGGCGTGTACCATTGCAGCCGGGCACGGGGATTTGGGCCTGGGCATACGGGCAGCGGCCATGCAATACGGGCTGCAGTTCAGACCGGTGTCGCAAGACCAATACTTTTTGGTGTTGCACACCTCCGACCTGGCCTACCCTGCCATGCAAGTGCTTCTGCCTTGGCTAAGCTCCAACAGCGTCAAAGACGCGGTGGAGCAAACCCCGGGGTACCAAGCCAGCAGGCTGGGGCAAGTGCATCCCCTGGAAAACTACCTTTACCAACTGGCCGACCGCCACACCCCTCATTTGCGTGTGTCATAAGCGAACACTGCAACACAATTCGGAAAGTTTTTACATACAAAGAGACTGCATTCACAAGTTGTTTCCCCAAGCCCCAGTGCAATGCAATCTTTTGCAAAACTTCGCGCCAAGCTGCCACTGGCATGCCCGTTGCCCCTGCTTCCATTACCTTCAAAAACACAAGGAGTAGGGAAAATGAACATGGTTGACGAGATGAAACTGGGCGTGGCCTTTCCATTCAAAAGTCGGTACGACAACTTCATTGGTGGCAAGTGGACCGCCCCAAAAGCCGGGCAATACTTTGACAACCTGACCCCGGTGACCGGGCAGGCGATCTGCCAGGTGGCTCGATCGCAAGCCGAAGACGTAGAAGCCGCGCTGGACGCTGCTCACGCAGCCAAAGACGCCTGGGGCAAAACATCTCCCACCGAACGGGCTGGCATCTTGAACAAAATTGCAGACCGCATGGAGAGCAACCTGCGCCTGCTGGCCGTGGCCGAGACACTGGACAACGGCAAGCCACTGCGCGAAACCATGGCCGCCGACATTCCACTGGCCATCGATCACTTCAGGTACTTTGCTGCCTGCATTCGAGGTGAAGAAGGCAGCATTTGCGAGATCGACCACCAAACCTACGCCTACCACTTCAATGAACCGCTCGGCGTGGTGGGTCAGATTATTCCCTGGAACTTTCCAATCCTGATGGCTGCCTGGAAGCTGGCGCCCGCCTTGGCGGCTGGCAATTGTGTGGTGCTCAAACCGGCAGAACAAACACCAGCCTCCATTTTGGTGTTGATGGATTTGGTGGCCGACCTGCTGCCCGCAGGGGTGTTGAACATTGTCAATGGTTTTGGTTTGGAGGCTGGCAAGCCCCTGGCCAGCAACAAGCGCATCGCAAAAATTGCATTCACAGGCGAAACCTCCACAGGGCGCCTCATCATGAACTATGCCTCGCAAAACCTGATCCCTGTGACGCTGGAGCTGGGTGGTAAATCACCCAATATTTTCTTTGAAGACATCATGAATGCCGACGATGCCTTCTTCGACAAAGCGCTGGAAGGCTTTGCCATGTTTGCACTTAACCAAGGGGAAGTGTGCACTTGCCCCTCCCGCGCATTGATTCAAGAAAGCATTTACGAGCAGTTCATCGAGCGGGCCATTGAACGCGTTGGCAAAATCAAGATGGGCAACCCCCTGGACGAGTCCACCATGATTGGCGCACAAGCCTCCTCCGAACAACTGGAAAAAATTCTCAGCTACATCGACCTGGGCAAGCAAGAAGGAGCCCAGTGCCTGATTGGCGGAGAACAGAACAAGCAAGGCGGTGACCTGGCCGGTGGCTACTATGTCAAACCCACGGTGTTTAAAGGTCACAACAAGATGCGCATTTTCCAGGAAGAAATTTTTGGACCCGTGTTGTCGGTGACCACCTTCAAAGACGAAGCCGAAGCGCTGCAAATTGCCAACGACACCTTGTATGGCTTGGGCGCGGGCGTTTGGAGCCGTGACGGTGCGCGCGCATTCCGCATGGGGCGAGCCATTCAAGCGGGCCGCGTTTGGACAAACTGCTACCACCTGTACCCCGCCCATGCGGCATTTGGTGGCTACAAGCAGTCGGGCATTGGTCGCGAAAATCACAAAATGATGCTGCATCACTACCAGCAAACCAAGAACCTGTTGGTGAGCTACAACCCCAATGCACTGGGATTTTTCTAAGCAAGGCTTGAGCCAGTTTAGATGACAGGCAAGGCGTCTCGCCCACCCATGGCCAGGCGCCTTGCCGTACCAACATTCAACACATTGGAGCTGTAAACAATGCCCACCCGAGTCAGCGCCACACCAGCGGCCATTGAGTTAATCAATCAACTGAAAGGGCAACACGGTGACGTCATATTTCATCAAAGCGGTGGTTGCTGCGATGGCAGCGCGCCCATGCTCTTCTTGCAGGAGGAATTTCCACTGGGACAATCGGACGTCAAACTGGGCACCATCGCCGAGGTGCCTTTTTACATGAATGAACTTCAATTTGGGTACTGGGAACACACGCACTTGTGCATCGACGTGGTGCCAGGCAACGGCGGCATGTTCAGCCTGGAGCGCCCCACGGGCCAACGATTTATTACCCGTTCACGCCTGTACAGCGACGAGGAATTTGCCGCCCTGCCCCCCGTGGAACGAATACACGCCTAGACACACAGCCGTTTGGCCAAAAACTCGACACACACCCGCAAGCGGGCCGAACTGGCCAAGCGCGACGGGTACACAGCATACACATTGGCTTGCTGAAAGTATGCAGGCAGCACCTGCTTGAGCTTGTTGGTCTGCAACAAGGGCGCCACATCCCAAGCGCTGCGCAGGCCAATGCCATGCCCATCTTCCACCCATTGACGCACCGACTCCCCATTGTTGGAGCTAAGTGTCCCCTTTACCCGCACCGTTTCTTCGCCACCGGGCCCCTGCAGCACCCATCGCCCAGGCAATTGATCGCGCTCCCGAATCACCAGGCAAGAATGGTGCTGCAAATCAGCAATCGACTTTACTCGCCCAGCCCGCTTCAAATAGGCTGGGCTGGCACACAGAATGCGACGGTTGTCGGCAATGTGTCTTGCAATCAGCCCAGGCTCTTGCACTGCCCCCAGCCGAATGTCCAAGTGAAAACCTTCGGTCAGCAGGTCCACCGGGCGATCCATCAATTCCAGTTGCACCTCCAGCTGTGGGTATTTGCGCACCAGGGCAGACAAAGCAGGCGCTACGCGCGAGCGCCCGTAGCCCGTGCTGGAACACACTCGAAGCAGCCCCTGCGGCACCGAGCGCTCGGCCGACATGGCGTTCATTAAATCTTCAGCACTGTCGAGCACGCGCTGCCCCCACTCCACACAGGTTTCCCCTTGCTCGGTCAGTGACAGGCTGCGCGTACTGCGGTGAAACAGGCGCGCGCCCAAACGGGCCTCCAACTGCGCCAGTCGCTTGCTCACATAAGCGGCGCTGACACCTGCCGATTGTGCATAGGCCGACATCGAGCCATGCCTGCACAAGTTCAACACCAGTTGAATTTCATCCAGATCGGGCATGTTTCGCATATTTATTAACCTTTTGGTTAAATATTATTCAACTTTAATTTTTATTATCAACCAAATAGCAAATTGATACACTGCACGCATCCACCAATTTATAAGGCAGGTGTTTCATGAGCACAAAGAAAATTGCCGTACTTCCAGGCGATGGCATTGGTAAGGAAGTCACTCCTGAAGGGCTGCGCGTGCTGGAGGCCGCTGCACGGCGCTACAACCTCAAGCTTGAATTCACCCATTTCGATTGGGCGCATTGCGACTATTACCTCAAGCACGGGCAAATGATGCCCAGCGATTGGTTTGATCAACTGGTCAACTTCGACGCTTTGTTTTTTGGTGCCGTGGGCTGGCCTGACAAAGTGCCAGACCACATCTCGCTGTGGGGATCCCTGCTGAAATTTCGACGCGAATTTGATCAGTATGTGAACCTGCGCCCCGTGCGACTGATGCCCGGTATACCCTGCCCTCTGGCCAACAAGAAGGTGGGCGACATTGATTTTTATGTGGTGCGTGAAAACACTGAAGGCGAATACTCTGCCGTGGGGGGTCGCATGTTCGAAGGCACCGACCGCGAGACCGTGTTGCAAGAGGCGGTGTTTACCCGAAAAGGCACCGACCGAATCTTGAAATACGCGTTTGAACTGGCCCAAAGCCGCCCCAAAAAACACCTGACGTCAGCCACCAAATCCAACGGCATCGCAATTAGCATGCCCTACTGGGACGAGCGGGTAGAAGCCATGGGCAAGCAGTACCCCGATGTGCTTTGGGACAAATACCACGTCGACATTTTGGCCGCTCGCTTTGTGCTAAGCCCAGAGCGATTTGATGTGGTGGTGGCCTCCAACTTGTTTGGCGACATCCTGTCAGACCTTGGCCCAGCCTGCACCGGCACCATCGGAATTGCTCCCTCGGGCAACTTGAATCCTGAGGGTGAATTTCCCTCCCTGTTTGAACCTGTGCACGGCTCGGCGCCAGACATTTACGGCAAAAACATCGCCAACCCCATTGCCATGATTTGGTCGGGCGCAATGATGCTGGACGCCATAGGCAAGGGGGACCCGCAATACAAAGCTGCGCACGATGCCATTTTAAAAGCCATAGAAACCGTGTTGGTGGAGGGGCCCCGCACGCCAGACATGGGGGGCAAAGCCAACACCACCGATTTGGGTCAGGCGATTGCTGAATGCATTCAGTGAGGGGATAGCGGTATGACGGTGTCGCTTGCTTTTTGAAGCCAGCAGGTCCATGCGGCTTGTTGTGCCGTCCTATTTGATTCGCTTGCTCCTTGAAGCAAGCAGGTCCATACCCCTTTGCGACGGCCAATCTGTATTTCCCTCCCTGAGCCTCGCCTGAACTGAGGCCCGCCCTCCAAAACTGAGGTCGGGTCGGGCCTCTGCCCCCTTGGGGGGCACCGTTCATTCTTG
>NZ_CAXQZX010000171.1:0-11776 GCF_964228395.1 Limnobacter sp. | reverse complement strand
GGGCAGAGGCCCGACCCGACCTCAGTTTTGGAGGGCGGGCCTCAGTTCAGGCGAGGCTCAGGGAGGGATCAACAGATTGGCCGTCGCAAAGGGGCATGGTCCTGCTGGCTTCAAGGAGCAAGCGAATCAAACAGGCGCGCGCAATAATCGGCATGGTCCTGCTGGCTTCAAGGAGCAAGCGACACCGCTGAACGGGGCACGGACCTGCTTGCTTCAGGGTGCCGCAGCCGGCGTGGCCGCTGGGTCCATGCCCGCCGGAATGTCCGCATCCCCCGGCACTTCTAGCAAATGGGCCTTGCCCTCGGCCAAGGCATACACATAGGCCAACAGCTTGGCCACTGCCGTGTACAAGGCCCCGGGAATTTCCTGCTCAAGATCCACATTGGCGTACAAGGCTCGCGCCAGCGGTGGCGCTTCCACCATGGGCACTCCACTGAGTTGCCCCACTTCCCGAATTTTCAGGGCCAGGGGCCCCAACCCTTTGGCCACCACTTTGGGGGCGCTGTTGCCGTTTTTGTCGTATTTCAAGGCCACTGAATAGTGGGTTGGGTTGGTCACAATCACATCAGCATTGGGCACAGAGGCCATCATGCGGCGGCGAGCGGCCTCGCGTTGCATGCTTTTGATTTTGCCTTTGAGGTGCGGGTCACCTTCGGTTTCTTTGGACTCGCGCTTTAATTCTTCCAGGTTCATGCGCAAGCCTTTGTAGTAGCGCCAAAGCTGGTAGGGCACGTCGAGCGCCACAATCAACATGAAGGCCAAGGCCAGAATGAGCGCATCTTTGATGGTGATGCGCGCTGTTTCAGCCATGGCCTTTTCCAGCGGCATGGCTGACAATTGGGCAAACTCGCCAAGATCTTGCATGATGAGCAGGTAACCCACTCCACCCAGCACAAGCGACTTGAGGATGGCTTTGACCAGCTCTGCGAGCCCATTGACCGAAAAAATATTTTTTAATCCCGAGATGGGGTTAAGCTTCGAAAACTTTGGCTCCAGGGCCTTGGACGACCAGTTGAGCCCGCCCACAGACACATTGGCCACAATGGCCGCCACAAACACAACCAAGAACAAGGGCACCAGAATGAATAGGCTTTCTTGAAGCATCGACACCCATTTGAGGCCCATCTGCTTGGTGTCGAAGGCCTGGCTTCGATCCAGCATCAGCCCCTTGCGAAGCAGTTTTTCGCTTTGGCTGACCAGCTCGGTGCCCATCACATACAGCAAGGACACACCGGCGAGCAACACCACGCCACCGCCCAATTCGCGCGATCGCGGGACATTGCCCTCTTCCCTGGCCTTTCGAATTTTCTGTTCTGAGGCCGGTAGGTCCTTTTCCTGATCGGTGTCTTCTGCCACGGCAGCATTCCGAGTCCTTGAAGGTTCCCATTATGAAAATGAAGCGCGTGAAGTAAAAGCACGAATTGATGGGTAAACTGTCCACATTCCATGTTTGCTGCAACAGGCTACAACACGATATGACCTACGACCCGAGCGAGGCTTTGGCCCGCGTTGACAACGACCGCGCACTGCTGTGCATGTTGATTGATGTGTTTTTAAAAGAAAAAGCCGGTTACATGGCACGCTTGAACGGCGCCTACGAGCAACAAGACATCACAGCGCTGGGCGATGCTGCACACAATGTGAAAGGCGCAAGCGGTGCGATTGGCTTAGAGGCTTGCAGAAGCCTGGCAGCCACACTCGAGGTGGCGTGCAGAAAAGCGGGAACGCAAGGTATCGATGGCCTAAGCGAGTCCACCAAGGCCTTGGTGAACACCCTAGCGCAATGCGATGAAGCGCTCTTGAGCTGGAAAACAAAAAACCAGGCCTGATGCGTTTGGCCTGGTTTTGGGCAAACCCACTGCCCGCTTCGTCGTTAATCTCGAATCAGCAACTCGGGGTTAAAGCCCAAGCGCATGCCGCCCCAGTGACGACCATCGATTTCGATCGGCAATGAAAGATCGTTCAACACCTCACCGGTGTCCCGCCGGTAGGTTTGCAGCAACCAGGGCGACAGGTTCTGCGCAGCACGCAAGCCAACGGGGTCGCTGAACATGCGCTTGTCGCGGCTTTCCACCAAATCCACTTTCAGGTCGCCCGTCAGCGGTCGGGAATACTTGCTGTTGTGCGTGGGCGCGTATCCTTTGCGATCCACACACAGCGAGAATACCGAGCCCGGCACTTGAGCCACCAAGCGGTCGTACACCGCCTGCAATTGACGCTCTACAGCGCGATCGTAATTGGTGGTGTATTTCTGTGGATTGGAGTTGGGCACGGGTTTGTAAGCCTCATCAAAAATATTGTGCCCATTGTCGCGAGCAGCCAGCAAAATGCTCTTGCATTCATCGCGAGCCAACATGGCTTTTTCAATGATGGTTTCGTAGGCGCCCTTGCCAATCTTGAACCGCGCCACCAATTCCTTGATTCGGTCGGTGGCACCTGCCAGCTCATTGCTTGATTTTTCTGAGCTGGTGGTTTGATCAATCACCGACTGAGCTGTGTCGCGAATGTGGGAGGCTTTTTGGGACACCTCGCCATTGATTTGCTTGACCGACTGCACCTGCGAGGTCACGTCGTTGATCTGATTGCTCATTTCCTCAAAGCTATGCACCATGCCGGAGAACTTGGCTGAGGATGCGCTAATCGTCTCTTGCCCTCGCAAGATGCTGGTGTTGATTTCGCGGGTTTCAGCTTGGGTGACCTCAACCAGTTTCAGCATGGACGAAATGTTGCCGCGAATCTCGCCCGTGGCGGCCTTTACACGCTCGGCCAGGCCGCGCACTTCGTCGGCCACCACTGCAAATCCGCGACCCTGTTCACCTGCGCGCGCTGCTTCAATGGCTGCGTTAAGCGCAAGCAGGTTGGTTTGGTCAGAAATATCGTTGATGAGTTTAACAATGCTTTCAATGCCCTTGCCGGTTTGGGCCAATTGCTGCACGGTGCTGCCGAAGCTGTTCAAGCTGCCAGAGGCTTGGTTCATTTCTTCTGCCACAATGAGCAGTTCGCGGTAGGAGGAGTTGACGGTCTGTAAATGTTCGCCAGTGGCATTGGACAAATAATTGGCACTGTTGGCCACATGCTCCATGGCGTGGCTGGCCCGGTCAGCGGCTTGGAAAATTTCGGTGGTGATGGCGCCCTGTTTGTCGGCTGTTTTGCTGGCGTCTTTCAAGCTGCCAGAAACCCGCACCGACTCCATGGACACCTGAGCGGTCATCCGTCGAATTTCGTGAATGAGGTCGCGCAGGCGCTCCATGAAAGCGTTGTAATGCTCAGCCAAATCACGCAATTCATCTTGCGTGACGGCTGGCAAATTGACAGACAAATCGCCTTCGCCATGCGCCAACTGATGCATGCGGTCCGACAACATCTTGACGGGTCGAACAATGAGGTGACGAAGGTAGAGAAATGCGGCTGTGCAAGCCATCACCAAGCCCAGCGATGCAGTGACCATGAGGCTGCGAAAATCGCCCAGTGCTGATGGGTCCAATCGATTGGCCACCCAAGCGTAAACCACCGCCAAAAGCACCAGGCCCAACAGGCCAATGGCTGCCACATTGCCAAACAATTTTTTGCTAAGTGACGAGAAGAAGTGATTTTCGATGGCGCGGTACATTGAACTCATTGAGTGGACTCCCTAACCTCCTGTCTGCGCAGGGTGGCGAAGTGTTAAAGAAGGTAGACGACACTTGCATTATGGTGGGGGTGGTGCAGAGGTGATTGAATTATTAGACGCCGAAAAACCCCCCTGTTTGGGGAGTTAAAAACAATCAGGCCCGATGCAAGCGCACCGGGCCTGAATTTGCAGCGTTTTGAACAGCCTGCAAAAGTTTGCCTTGTTTAAATTTGACCTTCGAGCAATTCGCGAAGCTCCAGCACCAGCACCAACAGACCCTCGCCAGACAAGGTGGCCCCAGCCACACCCTTGGGCTTCACCCCATCAAGCGGCTTGATCATGACCTCGTCCTGCCCCACCAAGGTGTCTACCGCCAAAATGCAGGCGCGGTTGCCGCTGATGGCCAACACACCCACTTTGGGGCCTGGGCTGGTTGGGCGACCAATCAAACTGGCCAAATCAAGCAAGGGTAGCACTTCACCGCGCACCACCATGGTGGGCTTGCCACCGACGCGTTGCACTTTGTCTTCCTCGATGGGAATGATCTCCCTGACACAAGACAGTGGCAGCGAATAAATTTGCTCTTCAAGCTTGAGCATCAACACTGGCAAAATGGCCAGGGTAAGCGGCAACAGGATGGTGATTCTGGAACCTTCGCCAGGGTTGGATTCGATCTCGATTCGACCATTCAAACGCTGAATGTTGGTTTTCACCACGTCCATGCCAACGCCACGACCGGAGATGTCCGAGATTTGATCTTTGGTAGAAAAACCGGGCAGGAAAATGAGCTGCAGGCTGTCTTGAACGCTCAATTGCCCTGCTTCTTCTGCGCTGATCAAGCCTTTCTCAACCGCTTTTTCGCGGATCACTTCAGGCTTCATGCCCCGGCCATCGTCCTGTATTTCAATGACGATGTGGTCGCCAGTTTGACGGGCCGACAGGTTCACGATGCCTTTGGGATTTTTGCCACAGGCGGTGCGATCAGCGAGGGTTTCAATGCCGTGGTCAACCGCGTTGCGCACCAGGTGCACCAAGGGGTCGTTCAATTCTTCGAGGATGGATTTGTCCACCTCGGTTTCTGCGCCTTCTAGCACCAATTCAACGTCTTTGCCCAGCTGGCGGGCCACGTCACGCGCCAAGCGGCTGTATTTCTGGAATACCCGGCCCACGGGCTGCATGCGTGCTTTCATCACGGCGGCCTGAAGATCGGACACCAACATGTCCAGTTGGCCCACCACCACATCCAGCGATTTGATCATTTCTTCGCTGGGCTTGCTGGTGGAGATGGCTTGGAACAGGCAATTCAAGCGGTTCTTGGTCAGGCCGATTTCGCCGCTGAGGTTTAAGATTTGATCAAAACGTGCGGTGTCCACCCGGATGGTATTTTCTTTGTTGGCCGCAGCTGCCGCTGGGCTTGCCCCTTTGGCCTTGGGCGCCACCTTGGGTCGAACGGCGGCCTCGGCCTGTTTGGAAATTGCCTCAGTGGCCATGGCCGTGCTCAATGCGGCCTGAGTTAATTCACGGGGTGGCTGCCCCACCACAGCTTCATACAGACCTGCCCAGTCCAGGTCGTCCTCGGCGCACACGGAGGATGCAACAGGCGGGTGGGTTGGCTCAGGGGTGACGGGGGCTGCCTGTGGTGCGGTGGCGGTGTTTGTTGATGCTTGCTCCAGCACCACGGCGCGACCTTCAATGGCCGCATCCAGAGCATCCAGAAGCTCGCCCGGGGCGGCAGAGGGCTGATGCCCGCTGCGCATTTCGCCAAACATCCGGTGCACTTCGCCGGTGGCCGCCAAAATGGCGTCCATCATTTCGGCGTTCAGGGTGAGCGTTCTGGCGCGCAGTTTGTCGAACAGGTTTTCGGTTTTGTGGCACAGCTCCACCAGGTGCGTGGCCTCCAAAAAGCCAGCTCCACCTTTGATGGTGTGAAATCCTCGAAACACCGTGGCCAGTAGTTCTGCATCCTCGGGGCTTTGCTCCAGCTCAACCAGTTTGCTGTCTACATCTTCGAGCAAGTCGCCTGCTTCCGTCAGGAAGTCTTGCAACAACTCCACATCGCTGAATGCACTCATTTGTTTCTCCCACGCAGGATCTGTGTTGTGGCCGGGTTCAGAAGCCCAGGCTTTCTAGCAAGTCGTCCACTTGGCCTTGGTTGGCGCACACATCGGAGCGTCCTTCAGCATTGATCGCTGGGCCAGAAAGCCATGTTTCTTCCACTTGCTTGCGCTGATCGGCAGGCGTGGTGTCCAGAAGCAGTTGAACCAGTTGCTCTTCAAGGTTTTGCGCCACGTTGGCAATTCGATTCACCACCTGACCGGTGAGGTCGTGGAAATCTTGCGCCATCATGATGTCGGTGAGGTTGCTGCCCAATTGGCCGCTGCTTTGCCCTATCTGCTTTACAAAATCGCGGTTGGCTTGCGCGTGCGCTTTAAATTCTTCTAGGCTCATCTCGTTGTTGTACAGGCGATCCCATTGCGCATCGAGCGCTTGTGCTCTGGCGGCAATTTCATCGTTTAACTTTTGCGAGCTTTCAACGGTGGACAGCACTTTTTCTGCGGCTTTGCCGGTGAGGTCGGCAATGTAGTTAAGGCGGGCACGCGCATCTGGCAGCGCACTCACGGCGTCTTCTACATTTTTGTCGTAGCCCAATTCTCGAAGGGCGTCGTGCAACTTGCGGGTGAGCACACCCACACGGCGAAACACATCATGGGGGTCTTCAGTGATGGCGTCGTCACTGCTGAGGGTGGTGGCCTGTGCTGGCTCCTGCTGCTCGGCGGGCATGGGCTCAGCCTGTTGAACCACGGGTTGAGCCGCAGGTGCGTGGGCGTCCCACACACGCTGTTCAGCAATTTCGTCAAACAGGGCTTCGAGCTCGTCGTTGTCACCGCTCTTCAAGTTGTCAGGGCTCATCGTTTTAGACCTCTCTCTTGAATTCTTTTGTGTTTAAACAGACATCTTGGCGACGATCTTCGTCAGCTTTTCTTCCAAGGTGGCCTTGGTGAATGGCTTGACGATGTAGCCGTTTGCGCCCATTTGAGCGGCGGTCACGATGTCTTCTTTTTTGGCCTCGGCAGTCACCAGCAACACGGGCAGATGCTTGAGGTCAGCATCGGCTCGAATGTTTCGCAGCAGCTCAAACCCGTTCATATTGGGCATGTTGAGGTCGCTGACCACAAAGTTGAAACTGCCTGCTTTCAGTTTGCTCAACGCGACTGCACCATCTTCGGCCTCGTCTGCGTTGTTGTAGCCAATTTCCTTGAGCAGGTTGCGAACGATTCGACGCATGGTCGAGAAGTCGTCCACAATCAGGAATTTAAGATCTTCAGGATTCATGCTTGCTCCTTAAGCCGGGTGAAGCATTGAGGTAACCATTTGAGCAAGCTCCTCGGGGTGGAACTTGCCGACGTACGCGTCCACGCCCACTTGCTGACCCAACTTCTTGTTGGCCACAGATGACAGTGAGGAGTGCATCAACACGGGAATGCCTTTGAAGCGGGCATCTTCTTTGATGTGGCGCGTGAGCACATAACCATCCATCTCGGGCATTTCTGCATCCACCAGGATGAGAGAAACAATGTCCTTGAGGTTGCGTTTTTCCTGCTCGGCGCGGCCTGCGATGTTGCGCAGCTTTTCCCAAGCCTCGCGTCCGTTGGTGGCGCTTTGGTAAGGCAGGTTGAGTTTTTCCAGCACCTCGGTGATTTTTTTGCGCGCGAGGTTGGAGTCATCTGCAAAAAACACTGGGGAGGGATTCTCTGGCTTGAGCGAGTCCATGTTGGGCACATCGCCTTCGCCTATCACTTCGCCCAGAATTTGCTCTACGTCCAGAATGGACACCAGCTTGCCGTCGGGCAACTCAGTGAGTGCAGTGATCATGGCGCTTTGCGACTGGCCGATGCTCTGAGGCGACTTCACCTGTTCCCAATCCACGCGAACAATGCGATCCACATCTTGAACCAGGAAGGCCTGGGTGTGCGAGGAAAACTCGGTGATGATGAGCTTGGTGCGCGGTGAGCCATTGTCCATGCGCAGGCACTGAGCCAGGTCGATCACCGGCAAAATGCTGCCGCGCAGGGAGATGATGCCCTCCACGCCCGGTGGCATGTTGGGCGTGCGGGTGATCGGCAGTGTTTCGCACACTTCGCGCACCTTGAACACGTTGATACCAAATACTTCTGTGGACCCCAGTGAGAACAGGAGCAACTCCATTTTGTTGGAGCCTGCCAGCCTCGCTTTTTCATCGATCATGTTCATCAATCGGTAATCGTTTTGCATTTGTGTTTGCTCCTGACAGTTTGACCTTCCGGGTCTAATTTCTATTGCCTCAACGCCCTTTGCTCAAGGGCAATCCTTCTATAGCTGGAAGCGGCGGTAAATCCACCATCTTGGTGTCTCCCCCATCTTCCTTCTGGGCCAAAGCACGCACGGCGTCCTCTGACCGTTTGTTCATCACCACAATCGCAATGCGGCGGTTCACCGCTGCGTAGGGATCTTTTTCCTCAAAGGGCAGCGATGAGGCCAAGCCCACCACGCGCAACATTTTGGAATCCGGCATGCCCGCTGCGGTCATTTCCCGCCGGCTGGCATTGGCCCGCTCAGCAGACAGCTCCCAGTTGCTGTACCCCTTCACGCCAGAGGAATACGGTGTGGCATCGGTGTGGCCTGACAGGCTGATTTTGTTGGGCACTTGCAGCAACATTTTGGTGATGTTCCTCAAAATGTCGCGCATGTAGTCTTTCAACACCGCGCTGCCAGAATCGAACATGGGCCTGTTGCGCTCATCCACAATTTGAATCCTCAAACCTTCGGAAGTAATGTCCAGCAAGATTTGATTTTTAAACTGTTTCATCAATTCTGATGCTTCGATTAGGCCCTCAATTTCCCCCTTTAATTCGACCAGGCGGCTGGCCTCGGCTTGCTCAAAGGCGGGGCTGTTGCTGTTGATGTTGTTGTTATTGATGTTGTTCATGTTGTAGTTGGTCTTGGCTTCGCTGTTGCTGCCAGCCTTGATTTGACCCACTTGCCGCGCCAGGTCGGTGCCGCCTGCATCAATCACACTGGTGGCTGTTCCAGAGCCTGGGCCACCCATCAGAGCCACTTTCAGTGGCGAGTTGAAATAATCTGAAATGCCTTTGAGATCACCCTCGGAGGTGGAGCCCAGCAACCACATCAACAAGAAGAAGGCCATCATGGCGGTCACGAAGTCGGCGTAGGCAATCTTCCATGCGCCTCCGTGGTGGCCATGGCCCCCTTTCTTGATCTTCTTGACAACGATAATTGGGCGTTCTTCTTCGGACTTGGCCATGATCACTTGCCCTTGGTGCTTTTGACGTGTTCTTCCAGCTCGCTGAAAGAAGGCCGTTCAGTGGAATACAACACCTTGCGCCCAAATTCCACAGCCAAGGCTGGGGAGTAACCATTGAGGCTGGCCAGCAAGGTGGTTTTAACGCACTCAAACGGTTTAGAGGATTCTGAAATTTTGTGGTTGATCACGTTGGCCAATGGGCCCACAAAGCCGTAGGCCAGCAAAATACCCAGAAATGTGCCCACCAGCGCCGCCGCAATCATCATGCCCAGCTGGGCGTTGCTCACTTGCCCCACCGAGCCCATCACGTGCACCACCCCCATCACCGCAGCCACAATACCAAAGGCTGGCAAACCATCTGACATGTTTTGCACAGCCGCCTGGGGCGCATGGGCCTCCTGGTGGTGAGTTTCTAGCTCTTCATCCATCAGGTTTTCAATTTCCATGGGGTTGAGGTTGCCGCTGACCATCAAGCGCAGGTAATCGGTCATGAATTCCACGATGTGATGGTCGTGCAAGACCTCGGGGTATTTTTGGAACAGTGGGCTCTGTTCGGGATCTTCCACATCGCCTTCGATGGACATCAGACCTTCTTTGCGAACCTTGGTCAGAATTTCGAACATCAAGGCCATCAGCGACATGTAAAACGCTTTGGTAATTTTCGACGGTTTGAAGGCGCCAGCCATGGCCCGGCCCGCGGCCTTCAACACCGTGGGAGGGTTGCTCACTACAAATGCGCCGATGGCTCCACCCCCAATGATGAGGATTTCTACGGGCTGCCACAGGGTGATGAGGTGGCCACCCATGAAGGCAAAGCCACCCAGCACACAAAATATAACTATGACGTAACCGACGACAACTAACATGGGTTGGAATCTCTGTCTGCGAATGGTTTTTCTGTATAGGTATTGTCGGCAGACTTTGTAAAATCTTTTGTCTGAATAAAGTGGCTTTTATGGGCGATTTCAACGCATGGCATAGCGCTTAAACCAAAGCCCTACAAAGCCCCCACCCTTTTGGGCAGGGATTGCAAAATGAAAAATGGCCAACCATGAAGGTTGGCCATTGGGGTGTAGAAACCCCCGCTGCAGACCCGGAAGAGACAGAGGGTGGGAGGATGCAACCGGACCTTTTCGCGCAGCAGGGGTAAACCAAATGCCCCCTCCACCGGGGGCATGCGCAAAGAGGCTTAGGCGTCGATTCCTGCCTCTTCGTTAAAAAAGCGTTCTGCAGCAGACTGGCGGGTTTTTCCAGCGCGTGAGGGCATGTGGCACAGGCCACACACATACTCGTCCACCAATTCATAGGTATGAACCACAAAGCGGCCTTCACACTCTTTGCAAGCGGTGGTGGTCAACATGCCCGCATCAAAAAACTTCACCAAACGCCATGCGCGGGTCAGGGAAAGCACTTCGGGCAGACCCAGTTGGCTCACCTGCTCAAGGTACATTTTGTAGGCCTTGATGATGGCCTCGATGTCTTCAATTTCTGTGCTCTTGATCAATGTTTGGTAAATATTGATGAACAGCGACGAATGAATATTGGGCTGCCAGGTCATGAACCAGTCGGTCGAGAAAGGCAACATGCCCTTGGGTGGCGACTTGTGCTTGAGTTCTTTATAAAGCTTGAGCAAACGCTCTCTGGACAACTGCGTCTCGGACTCCAGCACCTGAAGGCGGGCATCAAGCTGAATCAGCTCGGTGGCCAGTTGGATTTGTGCGGCTTCTGAAACGATTGATTTGACTTTTGCCATGATGCTTTGCCCCTGTCTATATTTTCAATTACGCAGCTGCGTCGGCTGCTTTGCCAGACATGATGATTGCTGCATGCATGCCAGACACGGTGCGGTCTTTGGTGTGGCTGGTCAGCAAGTTCCAAACCACTTCGTCATCAAAACGGAAGCGGCACATCAGCATGTTGCTGGAGGCAATTCTTAACACTTGTGCGGTGGTCAGTTGGTCGATCAAATCGGCCACTTCTTCAGAGATGCCCAGGCGGAAGGTGGCTTCTGCGCGGTCCTCACGGATCAGTTGCTGAGCCAGCAACAGGTAAGACAGGTTGGTTTCACGAATCTCATCCAACAAACGGGTACTTTTCATTTGAACATCCTCCGATTCAATCTGTTGTACTGCATTGTTTGACTGCGTCCTTCATGTACACCTGTCACCAAGTTGACAGGGACACTCCCCTCATACGCATCTTCGGCTTGTTGGACGGGAACCTGAATCATCCAACTTCCATTCATTCAGTCATCCCTTCGCACATCGCGCTATAAGAATCTGCCTGACATGGACACACTATCCGGCAAGGCCAAAAGCCAAAGAATCGCAAGGAGGGGGGATCCCCCCATTCGATTGTCCCCCCGATGGGCCGCCCCCTTGTTTTGGGTTGCCCTTGGGAAGGTGTCAGATTGTTAAACCCGACACATTGTTAACGGACAACATTTGGGGAAACTGTAGGGGGTTCGAACGGAGGGGGGGTGAGTGAGTAGCTTCGAATGGCGCGGGCGCTTGCTTACGACCCCAGGCGAAAGAACTTTAGGGCTGCAGCATTAAATTTTGAAATTGAAATATTTTTCCTCAAGTTTTGTTTTCAGGAATCGATAACCGGGACATAAGGCAGCGCAAACACGACGTTGCCAGCTTGGAAAACTAAACACTGCTTGGAGAAACATCATGCTAGGAATCAACACCAACGCCGCGTCGCTGACCGCACAAAAGAACCTCTCTGGCTCGGGCATTGGCCTGAACAACGCGATTGCCCGCTTGTCCTCGGGCTTGCGTGTGAACAGCGCCAAAGACGACGCCGCAGGCCTGGCCATTGCCGAGCGCATGAATGCGCAGGTCAAGGGCTTTGATGTGGCC
>NZ_CAXQZX010000170.1:0-5772 GCF_964228395.1 Limnobacter sp. | reverse complement strand
CCTTTTACGGTAAGCGACGGATTTTAAGTCCGTTGTGTCTACCAATTTCACCACCCGGGCCGATGGAAATTCAACTGGAGGCGGGGGTCGGAATCGAACCGGCGTACACGGAGTTGCAGTCCGCTGCATGACCACTCTGCCACCCCGCCAAGGGTTGTGCCTATTGCATTTAGGCACTGCAGACAAGGAAAAGGGGAAGTGTATCACTTCCCCTTTGGAATTTGGAGCGGGAAACGAGGCTCGAACTCGCGACCTCAACCTTGGCAAGGTTGCGCTCTACCAACTGAGCTATTCCCGCGTTTCTTAACTGCTTGTCGCCGTCAAGAGAACGAAATTATAGCAGCAAATTTTTGACTGTCAAATGCTTTTTCAAAAAAATTTATGCAAACAAAGTTTTGCTTAAAATTTGAGCAAACCCAAGGTGGGCGCGGCTTACACGCCTGCGGGCTGCCTGCTTTGGCAAGCTATTGATTGCTTTGGGAAATGTAGTTTTTCCACCCATTTTTGCGCAACTCACAGGCGGGGCATTGGCCGCATCCATAACCCCAACTGTGCAGCGTGGATCGGTCGCCTGTGTAGCAGGTGTGGGTGTTCTTCAGCAAAATATCGATTAATTTGCTGCCGCCCAAGGTTTCGCCCAATGTAAAAGTTTCGGTTTTGTCGATCCACATCAAAGGAGTTTCAAACCGGAAGCTACTGGCCATGCCCAGGTTGGTGGCGACTTGCAGAGCTTTCAATGTGTCTTCGCGACAGTCGGGGTAGCCAGAAAAATCGGTTTGGCACATGCCGCCCACCAGTGTACTCAAGCCGCGTCGGTAGGCCACTGCGGATGCGATCAGAAAAAAAACCAGGTTGCGCCCGGGCACAAATGTGTTGGGCAGGCCGTTTTCTGACAATTCGATACGACGCTCCTCAGTAAGCGCGCAGTCCGAGATCTGCCCCAACCAACCCAGGTCGATCACTCGATCTTCCCCAAGCTTGTTGCCCCAGGCCGGGAACTGCTGCTTGATTTGCTCGATCACCTCGAGCCGGCACTGCAATTCAATGCGGTGACGTTGCCCGTAATCGAAGCCGATGGTTTCCACGTGATCAAAGTGGTGTAGGGCCCAAGCCAGGCACACGGTGCTGTCTTGTCCGCCCGAAAATAGGACGAGTGCTTTTTTGTTCATGTTCTGCCTGGCTGGCAAGCGGTGTAAATACCTGTAGGGGTCATATTGTACGCGCCAAAGCAAAACCCCCGCACTGCGGCGGGGGTTCTGGAGGTGAAAGCCTGGCAGTTGTTCCTTAGTTGGCCATGCCCGCCGAGATGGCGTACTTTACCAATTGCACGCTAGAGTCCAAGTTGAGCTTTTGCAACAACCGGGCGCGGTAAGCGTCGATGGTGCGTGGCGATACCTTCAGCAGCTCGGCAATCTCGCGGCGCGGGCGGCCTTGGGCGATCAAAGTCAGCACCTGGCGCTCGCGGCGGGTCAGCTGGGCTGTTTCGTCCTGGTCGTTGAATTCGTACATTTGGCTTGGGCGCTCGTTGCGCTCTGGCATCGCGCTCGCGCCACTGCGGGCATTCACCAGTTCGGGGGCCACGTAGCGCACGCCTGTGGCAACGGTGTCGATGGCCTCGCGAAGCGTTTCAACCGAAGACTGCCGACCCACGCATGCCCATACACCGGGTTTGAATGCCATGGCAAGAATGTCTTGGGCCGTGCCTTCGCAGACCAGTACCACGCGGACATCGCTGTAATTTTCCCCGATGTGGCGCACCACAGGTTCGCCGTGGTTGTTGTTGCGCTCAATGGTCACCACAACGATGCGCGTCTCTGCGCTGGCCAAATGGTTGTCGATTTCGTCAATCGTGGTTCGGTTGGTCACAAACATGGGCTGCAAGCTGACGGTTCGACCGCCGGTGTGCATTGGGGCGCCCACGTCACGCTGAACCGGTTGTCTACCGCTCAAGCCTTTGTCGTTTTTCATAATCCCACCCATGTGTGTCTGGCTTGGCCAGCTCGGTCCTAATGTCATGTTGACGCCCCGTTTAAGTGTGTTTTACTGGGTTTTACGCAGATCTGAAGGTTTGTACTTAAGCCTGAAGTTTTTGGATTCAAAGACATGTAAGCAAAGTGATTGCTTTAAAGGAAATTCAGGTATTCAAGGAAGGTGAGCTCTGTAAGCAAAAAGATTACAAAGGCTGGTTAGTCATGATAAGTTTTGTTAGTATCCCTACACTTGGGGATTACCAATATGTGATATCCCCCTATGTTGGGTGGCCCATTCGGCGGTTTGAGCAGTAAAACTTGGCCTTTTTGACGGACGCTTGCGTCCCGCTCGACGGTACATTGCTATTAGAAACACTGTTCAAACTGACGCTTCGTCTCGGGGAATGCCAAGTTGAGAGAAGAACTAGCCGCTTTGATTGAACGGATCGCCAATCGCGACCGCAAGGCATTTGAGGAGCTTTATCGGCTGACCTCTCGCAAAATGTTCGCCGTGGCGCTGCGCATTGTGCGAGAGCCCGGCATGGCTCAGGATGTGCTGCAAGATGCGTATATTCGCCTATGGCGTTATGCGCATACCTTTAATAACGCATTGTCTGCCCCCGAAACCTGGTTGCACCAAGTGGTTCGCAATCGGGCGCTCGATTTGATTGCCCAGCAGGGCCAAACAGTGAACTCCATTCCGCTGGACCATTTTGCGGATCAGGAAGAAGGGGTCGAGGATTCTTTGCTGGATTCTCATTCGGCCAGCAGCGACGAAAGCGAAAACACGCGCCTGATGCAGGCCTGTGTGCAGCGCCTTGAAGGAAAGTACCGGCAGGTGCTGACCTTGGCCTACAACCACGGCATGAGCCATGCAGAGATTTCTGACCACCTGAACGTTCCGTTGGGAACAGTTAAAACTTGGGTGCGCCGTGGCTTGATCGAATTGAAGACGGTGTACGACGAATTCCAATCGGAAGGACTGGCTGCCTTGGTGGCAGACAACAGCAAGCGCAGAAAAGACGCTGAACAATCCGGATACCCAGCCTGAGGAGGCGACATGACTGAGGACGACAAAAACTGGTTGGCAGCAGACTACGTACTGGGCGTGATGCGTGGCGCCGAACGAAGCGCTTTTGAGCAGCAGCTTAAAACAGACGCCTCTCTGGCCAAACGTGTGCTGGATTGGCAGACCCGCCTGAGCTTGATCGATTCTCAACCTCAGGTGTTGCACGCCAATATGAGCGAGGCAGATCTGGATTTGGCACTCTCTGGCGTATTTGATCGAGTGTGCAAAGCCATTGATAAGCAAGAGGCCTCCGCCTCACCTTTGAGCAACCCCTTGGCCCGCCTTAGTAAAGAGCAGCTTGCGGGTATGCGCCCTGCGGTGGTTCGTTTGGTGGCGTCTTACCTGGTGCTGCTGGAACGCTTAAAGGCGCAGCAGTCCAGGCTTGCAGCCTCTGCTGGTGCGGCCTAGCGCCTGGGATGGTTCAATGTCAGTTAAATATCTGTTCAAAGAACGTCTTGAAGCCCTTTGGAATTTTGGCCTAAAGAACGATTCAGAGCCTGGGGACCCTGGCCAGCACGACCCAGCGCCTCAAGCTAACCCACGCACGGTGCAGGGTGTAATTCGAGCGGCGTTGCCCTTACTCAAGCGCGCAGCCTTACTGTCTATCTTTGTTAACCTGGTGGCCTTGTTTCCCGCTGTGTTCTCTCTGCAGGTGTACGACCGGGTCATTTACCGCTCCGGGCTGAATACTCTCACCGCGTTGTTAATTGGCATGGCCATATTGTTGGCGGCTGATTTGATTTTGCGTTCCTTCCGCGCCCGCGTGTTGAGGGTGGCGGCAGTAAAGATCGATGGGCAAATCGCCAGCAAACTCATGAACAAAATCCTGGCGATTCCCTTGCGCCAGTTGGAAGCCCGCTCCACGGCGGGCTGGTATGCCTTGTTTAAAGATGTGGACACCGTGCGTGTGGTGTGGAGTGGCGCGGTGGCCATGACCATCCTGGATTTGCCATTCGCCATTTTGGCCATCGGTTTGATTGCCACCATCGCATTGCCAGTGCTGCCGGTGGTGCTGGTAGGCCTTGCTTGTTTGGCGGCTCTGTCATGGTACAGCGCTGGGGAATTCCGCAAGCGCCGAGTTGAGGAGTTTGCCCGTGCAAGGCGCCGCGATGAGGTGTTGGCCGAGGTTTGCCGTGGTCGCGAAGCCATTAAATCTCTTGTTCAAGACGATTCGGCCAAGCGGGCTTGGGTGTCCAGCTACAACGCCTGGGTGCAAGAGTCTTTCCAGAAAAACGGCGAAATGGAAGACCAGCGCGAGTTGGCCATGACCATCATGCTGTGCGTGAACGTGGCCATCACCGCGGTGGGTGCGTATGCCGTGATCAACCAGTGGATGACCGTGGGTGGGTTGATTGCCTCCAATATGTTGGCCAGCAAGGCGATTGGGCCACTGGCCTCACTCAGCGGTCACTGGCGCTCGATTGCAAATTCACGCGAGGCCACCGACCGCCTGAACAAGGTGTTTGCCGCCGATGAGGAAAAACAGCACACCGGCATGAACTTGCCCATGCCCTCTGGCGCTTTGCGGCTTGAAAACGTGAGCTATCAGCACGTTGGGGCTCAAAAAGAAGTGGTCAAGCAGGTGTCGGCTCAAATTGGCCCGCGTGGTATTTATGGTTTGGCTGGCGACAACGGTGCAGGCAAGTCCACGCTGCTGAAGTTGTTGCGGGGTCTGTATGAGCCGCAGTCTGGCCGCGTGCTGTTGGATGAATACGATTTGTCGCAGTTTTCACGCCAAGAACTGTCTAAATGGATTGGCTTTTTGCCTCAAACTTCGCAGCTTTTTGAAGGCACGATTGTAGAAAACCTGCGTCGCTCCAATCCGGATGCCAGCGATGAGCAAATTTTGTTGGCCGCCAAGCGTTCGGGGGCTCACGAATTCATCGCCAAATTGCCCGATGGTTACATGACCCAAGTGGGCGAGGGCGGTAACAGGCTCTCCGGTGGGCAGCGCCGAAGGGTAGCCATTACACAGGCGTTTTTGTCTGATGCGCCGGTGCTTTTGCTGGATGAGCCCACCAACGATCTGGATTTTGCGGCTGAGACCCATTTGATGGCTGTATTCAAGAGCCTGTCCACGGTTAAAACGATTGTGATGGTGACCCACTCAGTGCGCCTTATGTCGATTTGCGACAAAATCATTTACCTGGACAAAGCCTCCAAGTTGCACGTTGGCGCCACGCCTGAAATGCTCAAACTGTTGTATGGCATTTCTGTGCCCAAGCCTGTGCCCGCAGCGCCCAAGCAGCCAGCGCAGGTTGCGGATGCCAGCGGCAAAACAAGGGAAGGGGAAACCCAGCCCGGTGATTCCAACAATGCGGTGGGCGGCAAAGCCGCTCAAGCCTGATGAGTGAAGGCAATTCCATGGGTAAATCTGGCAACGCTTTGGCCGAAGTTGGCAAGAATGATTTGAAGGTCAATGAAGTGCCTTCAATTTACAAACCGTCTGGAGGTGGCTTCGACACCAAGAGCCGTGTGGCTTTGGGAATGATTGCGCTGTCCTTGTTTGCGTCGCTGTT
Source organism: Limnobacter sp. (assembly GCF_964228395.1). GTDB lineage: Bacteria > Pseudomonadota > Gammaproteobacteria > Burkholderiales > Burkholderiaceae_B > Limnobacter. The sequence continues at coordinate 214 of NZ_CAXQZX010000170.1, read as the reverse complement.
TATTCGCGTTGATCAGGTCGTAACGGCGCCGGGCAAGGTGATTCCCTCCACGCGCGTTAAAAGCGTTCAACACTTGGAAGGCGGTATTGTTCAGGAGTTGGCCGTGAAAGAAGGCGACTTTGTGAAAGAAGGCGCGGTGTTGGTTCAGTTGAACCTGGCCACGTCGGGCATCAACATTGAAGAATTGAAAAGCCGCAGCGCTGCACTGGAGAGG
>NZ_CAXQZX010000169.1:0-13506 GCF_964228395.1 Limnobacter sp. | reverse complement strand
AGCGGGTTTACTCACAGGAATGCGATCTGCCAACTCAAGCGTAAAACTGGTGCCGCCTTGTGGCAAATTAAACATCGAGAGGTTCCAGGCCATTTCTTGGCACAAACGCTTGACCACATACAAACCAATGCCGGTTTTGGGCAAATCACTTCCAAACCCAGACACTGCACTACCGCTGCGTTTTAAAAGGTTTTCGTCCAGCCCGGGGCCAGAATCTGTGACTGTAAACCGGTGTACACCCCCCACGCGGCGATAACAAAACTGCACCCCGCCTTCATGGGTGTGCTCAACTGCGTTGAACACCAAATTGCCGATCACCCGCTTTAATCGACGCGAATCGGTGTGAATTTGAAACTCCTCAACATCGACCTCAAAGTGCAAACCCTTGGACTCGGCCAACTGCCCAATCCAGCCCTCGATGGATTTGCAGAGGTCCGTGCTCGACAAGGCCTCGATACGTTGTTCACGCTGTTCACCCAATTCCAGTCGGGTGGCCTCCAGCATGTTTTCTGCAAGATCGTGCAACCAGCGCTGACAGCTGGTCATTTGCCGTATCACTTGGTGGGTTTTGGTGTGGGTAAGGTGCGGCAACAGCGAGGGGTGCCCCACCAATAAGCCAAGCGCGTGCAGTGGCTGGCGCATGTCATGTTGAACCCCAGCCAACCATCGCAGTCGCTCTTTCCATTCGCTGAGCACAGCCCGCTTGGCCACACGCCAGCGCATTTGCTGAGCCCGGCGCTTCTGGATGCGCTGGCGGGCCATGTGGTAGCGATGTTGCCGCTCAAACAACACGGCCCAGAGCAAAAATGGCGCAACAATACAAAGCGCGGTAAAAGCCACTTCACGCCAGGTAAACGAAATGATCCATGCACCAAATGAGGCAGCAAACACCAACAACCACAACTTTTCGGTGGGGGGCATGCGTGCCGCACGGGTACAAGACACCTTGGCGTGCAACACAAAACCACTGATGACAGCAAAGTAAAGAATTTGCGCCTGCGCAGCGTGGTGAGTGCCCACACTGGCCAACAACAGGGGAAACAGGCTCAGCGAGGCCAGCAGGCTGACATCATAATGCTGCTGAATCAGCACACTGAGCTTGGTGATGTGGCGCATGGTGAGCCCCATTAGTCGGAGTACACCTCGTCGGTTTTTTGTTCTTGCCAAGCGCGATAAAGCATGGCGGCTTCAAGACGGTTGCGAGCGTTGAGTCGCGCCAGAATACTGCGCACATGGGTTTTTACGGTCTCGGGCGACAAGCCAAGGTTTTGAGCAATTTCATGATTGGACTCACCTTTTGCAATTCGATACAACACGGACACTTGCCGTTCGGTGATGCGGGCCATGCGCTGGCCGATGGTGAACCCGTTGGTCGTTTGGCTTTTTTGACTGATTTGATCGGTCCAGTTGTTGCGTCGCAAGCGCAATACCATGCTGTCAAGCACACTCAACACGCGGTCTTGGGTGATGCCTTTGGACACAAACTCGGTCTCTGGGTATTCGTCGGCCAGATCACCCAGAATTTCTTCATTGCCGGAAATAACCAGGGTGCGGCTGTAATCGAAAGTTTCAAGTGCGGTTTCAAGCACCTTTTGAGGCGGCATGTCGGGCAGCCCCAAATCGAGAAGAACCAAATCGGGTTGTTCAAAGCGGCTGTGCTCCAGTGCCGGGCTAATGCGGCTGAACAGTTTGACCTCGAGATCGCTGTAGCGGGAGTTCATGATGTCGCGCAACGCCATGGCGATGATGGGGTGGTCGTCGATGATGAATACGCGCAGTTGGTTTTGAGATGACATAAATTATTCCCGTACAAGTCTGTGGCTGAAGGCAGCTGTTGGAGAACCCAATGAGCAACAAAATACGACAGCCGAAATAGCCGGAACAACCCCGTTAGGGGCGACACTGCGTTGGGTGACTCACAGGGGGGAATTGGTTCCCAAAAAATAGCGGTTTGTTTAACCACTTATTGTTATGGGATCATCAAGCGAGCGTCAAAAACTTACTTGGTTCTGGGAATAAAAGAGGACAAGGCGTTTTCGGCCACACGGAACCAATTGCTTTGGTCGTGTCGGAACACATTCCAGGAATCGAAAAACTTTTTGAAATCCGGATTGTTTTGGCGCTCTTGAGCATAAATTTTTTCGGCCTCTGCGTAAGCAGCCTCCAGCACATCTCGGGGATACAGGCGCAGTTGCGCTCCAGCACGAATCAAACGGGCCAAGGCAGGCGGGTTTTTGGCGTCATATTCGGCATTCATGCGCATGGCCGCTTCGGCTGCGGCCACTTCAAACGCGGTTTGATATTGTTTAGGAAGACTGGCCCAGGCGGCTTGATTCACGTAGTAGCTTAGGCTTGCGCCTGGCTCCCAAAACCCTGGGTAGTAGTAATACTTGGCCACCTTGTGGAAACCCAGCTTTTCATCGTCGTAAGGACCCACCCATTCGGCTGCATCGATGGTCCCCTTTTCAAGCGCGGGGTAAATATCCCCACCGGGTATGGTTTGGGGCACTGCGCCCAAAGCGGCCATAATGCGCCCGCCAAAACCTGGAATGCGAATCTTCATGCCTTGAAGATCGCGAACAGATTTGATCTCAGAACGCCACCATCCCCCCATCTGGGTGCCGGTGTTGCCCCCGGGAAAATTGATGATGTTGTAGTTTTTCAAGAACTCCCGTGTGAGCTGTTGCCCACCGCCAAAGTAGTACCAGGCGTTGTGTTGGCGGGCGGTTAGGCCAAACGGCAGGGTGGTTTCAAACGCAAATGCGGTGTTTTTGCCAACATAGTAGTAAGAGGCGGTGTGACCACATTCCACCGTACCGTTCTGAACCGCATCGAGCACTTGCAGACCGGGCACTATTTCGCCAGCCGCAAACGCGCGAATCTCAAACTTGCCATCTGTGAGCTCTAGCACTCGCTCGGCCATTCTTGGCCCAACACCCCAGATGGCATCAAGACTCTTGGGAAAACTCGAAGTAAGCCGCCAACGCACGCTGGGACCCTTGGCAGCGAATGCACCTTGGGGTAAGGCCGCTGATCCAGCCACACCGGCAACCCCCGCAACTCCCGTTACCGCCTTGTGCAAAAAAGATCGCCTGCTCATGGTTTAGTTGCCAGCCACGGTCATGGATTCGATCAATAGGCTGCCCATGTGCTTGCTGCCACGCCACTGCGCATCGTCCCCCACAGCCGCAATATTGGCCAACATGTCCTTCAGGTTGCCGGCAATGGTGATTTCTTCAACCGGGTGAACAATGACGCCGTTTTCAACCCAATAACCGAATGCACCGCGGGAGTAATCGCCCGTGACGCCATTGACCCCCTGCCCCATCAGCTCAGTCACCAGCAAGCCCGTGCCCATGGTTTTTAACAAACCCGGCAAGCCACCGGGCACCGTGCGGGTCGACTGCAGCAGCAGGTTGTGGGTTCCCCCCGCATTGCCGGTGGATTGCATGCCCAGCTTGCGCGCCGAGTAGGTCGACAAAAAATAGCCGTTGCACACGCCCTTTTTGACCACGGTACGCGCCTTAACCTTTACACCTTCTTCATCGAATGGCGAACTGCCATGTGCACCAAGAATGAACGGATCTTCTTTGATGGTGATGTGTGGCGCCCAAACTGGCTTGCCCAGCGAATCAAGCAAAAAAGACGTTTTACGATACAACGATGCGCCTGATACTGCACCGATGTAATGCCCCAGCAAGCCCGCCGCCACAGGCGCTTCAAACACCACAGGGCACTTGCGTGTTGTAATTGGCTTGGACCCCAAACGCGCCAGCGCCCGCTCAGCGGCAATTTTGCCGATGCGAGCGGGTTTGTCGAGGTGCTTTGCATTGCGCTCAGAGGAATACCAGTAGTCTCGCTGCATCGGGCTGTCTTTGGTGCGACCCGCCTGTGCAATGGGTGACACCGACAAGGAGTGCCTCGAATACGGGTAGCCACCGCGAAACCCTCGGCTGTTTGCGGCAAAAAAATGACCGCTTTCGGTGGACACATTCGCCCCATCGGAATTGCGAATTTTTTTGCTGACATCAAACGCGGCCTGTTCCATGGCCAAGGCCTTTTCCACAGCCTTGGCGGTAGACAAGGACCAGGGATGATAAAGATCCAGATCGCGATGGCGCTTGGACAACTCGCCAGCATCAGGCAAGCCTGCGAATTTGTCTGCTGCTGTGTATTTTGCAATGTCCAAGGCAGCCTGGATTGTTGCGTCTATGGCAGCCAGGGAAAAATCCGAGGAAGATGCATTGCCACGCTTCTGCCCGACAAACAGGCTGACGCCAAAACTTTTGTCGCGAGTTTGCTCAATGGTTTCTACCTCTCCCATGCGCACACTGACCGACTGCCCGACTGCCTCGCTGATATCCACGGCACAGTCGGTGGCCCCCAAGGACTTTGCCTTGGTCAGTGCATATTCGGTCAATTCTTGAAATGTCTCGGATTTAAAGCTAAAGCCCATATTGCCCTGCGAAAATGACTGCCAAAAATGGCTAATATACAGCCCATGAACACAGAAAACGACCTCTCCGGCGACTTTGATGAAGATGATCGCCCAAGCAAGTCAGCCGTCAAGCGTGACATGTTGGCCTTGCAAGACCTCGGCAAAACCCTTTGCGACTTGCCCTATGAAAAGGTAAAACGTGCGCCTTTGGGTGAGCGTTTGCTTGAAGCGATTGGTGATTATCACAAATGCAAAAGTTTTGGTGCCAAAAAACGGCAACTGCAATTCATCGGCAAGCTAATGCGTCAAGAAGAGCACGAGGAGATACAAGCCTGGGTTAATGGCGAAAGCGTGGAGCAGAAGCTAAAAACCCTACACCTGCACGCCGCCGAGGAATGGCGCGAGCGATTGATCGAAAATCCAGCCCTGTTGGCCGAATTGATTAAAGCCTACCCGGCCGCAGCGCAAGAAAACTTAAATCCCATGATTCGGCAGGCTGCGCAAGAGCGTGCAGCCAACAAACCGCCCCGCAACTATCGGCAGTTGTTCCAGATTATTTATCGCCTAATCGAAGACCAGCAGCAACAGGAGTCGCCATGAACCACGAGGCTGTAAAAATCGGGTTGGTGTCGGTCAGCGATCGCGCCTCTCAAGGTGTGTACGCCGACCAAGGCATTCCCAGTTTAAAGACCTGGCTAAGCAAAGCCCTGCTCAACCCGATTGAATTTGTTGAAGTGCTGATTCCTGATGAACAGCCACAAATTGAAGAAGCCCTGACCAAACTGGCTGATCATCACAAATGTAGCCTGATTTGCACCACTGGCGGCACCGGGCCGGCCAAGCGAGATGTAACACCCGAAGCCACTCTGGCCGTGGCCCACAAAGAAATGCCAGGGTTTGGCGAGCAGATGCGACAAATCAGCCTTCACTTTGTGCCCACGGCGATTCTGTCCCGGCAGGTGGCGGTTATTCGTGGCGAGAGCCTGATCCTGAACTTGCCGGGCCAACCCAAGGCCATTGCCGAAACCCTGGAGGGGCTCAAAGACGCCGAAGGCAAACCCTTGGTTAAGGGCATATTTGCGGCCATACCTTATTGCATCGACCTGATCGGCGGGCCCTACCTGGAAACCCGGGAAGACATTGTTAAAGCGTTCAGGCCCAAATCGGCCATCCGCACCACCCCAAAGGAAGCCTAAGCCATGAGTACAACGATGGATTGTGTCACTGTCGAAACTGGTCCCAAGCCCACTGGCTGCGTCATTTGGCTACACGGGCTTGGCGCCGATGGCTACGACTTTGTACCAATTGTTAAGGAATTGGAACAATTGGGTTTGCCGCCGACGCGTTTTTTATTTCCCCATGCGCCGCAAATCCCCGTGAGTATCAATGGGGGCTATGTAATGCGCGCTTGGTACGACATTCGCAACGTGGATCTGCAACGCCAAGAAGATGAGCAAGGCATACGCCAAAGCCAGGCAGCCATTGAAGCACTGATTGAGTCCCAAATTGAAGCGGGTTTTGCACCCCATCAAATTGTGCTGGCCGGGTTTTCGCAAGGTGGTGCCATCACCTACCAAACCGGGCTGCGCAGTAAGCACACCTTGGCTGGTTTGATTGCACTGTCCACTTACCTGCCTTGTACCGATTCGCTAGAGGCCGAAATTAAAACCGCCAACCTGAAGGTCCCTGTGCTGGCCGCCCACGGCACCCAAGACAACATCGTGTTGGTTGATCGTGGTCAAAAAGCAGTAGAGCTACTAAAAGCCAAGGGCATGCCGATTCAATGGCTCACCTACCCCATTGCCCACTCCGTGTGCGGCGAGGAAGTGGTGGCCATCGCTGAATTTCTTAAAAAAGTGCTGCCAAACTAAACCCAGAGCCCGGGCTTTAGAGCTTGCCAAGCAGCATGGTCGCCAGCCTGTGCATGGCTGGCGTTACCGGGGCATTGCAAGGGCCCTTGAGTTGTGCAATCAGCCAACCACGCGCGCCCTGCCGACGCAATTCAAGCGTTGCACGTTCTGGCACAGGGCCTTTCAACTGCAAATGAAAAATGCTCACCTCCCCATCGATACAACGGTCGATGTACGAAGGCACGCAATGATGCATGCGTTTTGACTCTTGCAACAGCGCATGGAGGGAAGACAACTCCACGTAACTGCCCACCTCGCCCAACATGCCCATGCCCAACACCTGCGGCCAGAACACATCGGGCCGCCCCGTGTTCCAATTGCGCTCGACCAAGTGCCAATGCGACTGCTTTGCCATTAAGGTATCGTAAGTCCAATGGCGTGAAATGCTGGGCGCATGCTGCCTGGAAACCCCCAACAACCAATCGACAATCAGGGGAAACTCCTCTGCTTCCAATTCTTTTTGATGCGTTCGTGAAGTGGCCTGAGCGCGCCGCAGCATGGCCAATCGCGTGGCCCGCAATACATTCAGCGCCAAGGGCGAACACAGGTCCTGATGATTGCGACGCAGCCAGGCGGCAAGCCCCCCAAAACCCGCCAACGCGCCCGTTTGAGCATCTACACTGCTCACTGGCAACGCCCTCCCCAAAGCCGCATGAAAATTCGCCCAAGCAAGATGCCCCAAGGACGACCACGCCATTTTTGCAATATACGCACGCGGTTGATGGTTCAACCACCGCCAAGCCTGCGGATTGAGCCCCAAAGCCAACAAGCGCCGTTTGATGCACTGCCAATTCGGAAAACTGTTCCACATGCCCGGGTCTTGCCCCATCAATGGGGCCAGCGCGGGTCGCTCCTTGAAGCGTGCCAGCAAAGTTTGGCGATGTGCCGCCACGCGATGTAAATCAAACAGGTGGGCGTGCCTGGGGTAAATGGTCAAGCAAAGCCGAAAAACAGCCCGACCATGCAAGGCCATGACGGCCTGAGTCCAGGCGCGCTGAAGATCTGCAAGGCTTAAATCGGCCACACTCAAATGGCGCACTCGCCCTTTGAAATGCTCTGGGGTTTGAAGACTGGGGGGGGCTCGCCAAGTAGACTTCAAGAGATCCATTTTAAGTTGCCAGGCCTTTGCATCATCGATCAGCAGCGGCGCGCGCTCATCCACCTTGGCTCGGCAAGCCAGATTCCACTCAAAAAACAAACCCGAACGTGTGCTGACAAAACGCGCTGGCAGCCTGGCCGATGGAACTCGATGTATGCTGACCCTATTGCAGGACATCGTGTTCAATTCAAATTCCAAAACAGGGCGCATGATGACAGACCTAGACAGCGAACCAGTAATCACTCGAATTCTACAGCAAGGCGAGATTTGGCAAATTTCAATCAACCGCCCGGAAATGCGCAATTGCGTCGACCGATACACAGCCGATTTGCTTGAAAAGGCGTTTCAGGCATTCGAGCAGGACAAACTGGCCAAGGTGGCTGTTTTAAGTGGTGAAGGCGGCCATTTTTGCGCGGGCGCAGACCTTAAAGCGGTGGCCTCGGGCGACCCAAGCCGCGTCAACCGTCTGGAACGCCATGGCGCCGGGCCGATGGGCATCAGCCGCATGGAACTGAGCAAGCCTGTGATTGCGGCGGTGGATGGCTTTTGTGTGGCAGGTGGCCTGGAACTGGCCTTGTGGTGTGACATGCGCGTGCTCAGCCGCAAAGCAGTGATGGGGGTATTTTGCCGCCGCTTTGGCGTGCCCTTGATCGATGGGGGCACCGTAAGACTGCCCCGCTTGATTGGCCAAAGCCGTGCCATGGACATGATTTTGACGGGTCGCCCAGTGGAAGCCGAAGAAGCCCATGCCTGGGGATTGGCCAACCGCCTTGTGGATGCCGATGAGGCGCTGCCCGCTGCCATCGAGTTGGCCAGCCAACTGTGTGCACTGCCTCAAACCTGCATGCGCAACGACCGGCAAAGCGTTTTAACCCAGTGGGGTTTAAGTGAACACAAAGCCATTGAAGAAGAGTTTGAGTTTGGCTTGAACACCCTGTCCTCTGGGGAGACCAGCGAAGGGGCGGAGGCATTCACAGAAGGCTCTGGACGGCATGGCGAGCAACGCCAGTAGAATTAATTGAGCTGGGGGAAACCGTGCTGTACCCCCAGCGCTTGAAATAAACTGGTGATTCGTAGCGCGTACTCGGTTTGTTCGGCAGCCAGGGTTTGTTCTGCGTTGGCCAGCACACGCTGGGCATCTACCACATCGAGAAAACTGATCAAGCCCAATTGGTACAAGGCTTCTGCTTGCTCAAAACTTCTGCGGCTGGAAGTGACCGCCTTCATCAAAGCCTGTTGACGCCTGGATGAAGCATCCACGGCCGTAAGGGCCAATTCGACACCTTGCACCACCTCGCGCAACACCTGTTCATAGTTGGCCAAGGCGCCATCCGCGCGTGCCTTTGCAGCATCCAGTTGCGCCTGCCGGGCTCCGCCATCCCACACCACTTGTGAAATCATGGCCGACAAGGCTCCCACCAACACGCCCACCGCCGGGTTGCCGTTGCTGGCCACGTTGCCAAACCGAAGGTCGGCCATCAAGGCCACAGAGGGATAAAAATCCGCTTGAGCCACCCCTACTTCGGCCGCAGCCTGCGCAAACCGGGCCTGAGCCACTTGAACCTCAGGGCGGTTTTGTAACACCTGCAAGGGCAAAGCATTGGGCACTTCTCCGCTGAAGGTCGGCAACTCACCCTCTCGGGCCAAGGCCGCTTCATCACCCCAGGCAAACCGCCCCGCCAGCGTGGCCAAACGGAATCGCGCATCTTGCACAGACTTTTCGAGCGGAGCAATGCTGGCGCGCAAATTTTCGACTGAAGTTTCGGCCCGACGCACATCCAGTTCGGGCGAAAGCCCGGCCTCGAATCGTGCGCGTACCACCTTCAGCGTCTCCTCTTGCAAAGCCACCGCCCCCCGTAACAGATCCAATTGCTTTTGGTTGCCACGCATTCGCAGGTATTCCTGCGCAACTGCGGTGCTGGTATTTACGATGTCAGCCCGCAACTGAGCCTGTAGTGCCAGTAAATTGGCCGCGGCTGCCCGAGTTTGCTGTTGCAGACCTCCGGCGACATCCAAGGGCAAGGCAATGCCGATGCCCCCCAACACTTCCTCGCGGCGCGACACGTTTGAAGCGCTGCCAGTGCCGCCAGTGCTGGCTGCGAGCAGGTTTCCGCGTTCAGACCGTTGTGCAGTGGCCACTGCATCAAGCTCCACAAGCAAACCTTCCTGAGCGCTGTTGAGCTGCAACAAGGCCTGTGCCTCTTGCACCCTGGCGGCAGAAGCACGCACGGTGAAATTATTGCGGATGGCCTGCTCAATGAGCGTGTTCAGCGTGGGGTCGCCAAACCCTGCCCACCACTGCGACGCAACCTGACTTGACGAAGCCTGCGCCAGCTTGTTGAGCAAATCCTGACCTTGAAACTGACCAGGCGCCCTGGCTTGCAATGGCGCAAGCTCTGGCTGCGCGGTGCTGCACGCAGACAGACCCAAAGCCAATAACACGCTCAAACCCACGACCCTATACATCGCTTGCCCCTTGCTTGTGCCCCGCCGCCTGCTGCCCTGCCAAATGGTTGGCCAGGGCCGATTCCAGCGCTTGCTCGGCATGGGCACGGGGCTTCATGTGGGGCGCCACCAGGGAATAGCCCAGCGGCGCGAGGTACAGGGTAAACAGGCTGGACAATCCCAAGCCACCCAAGACCACCCAGGCAATCGCCTCACGGGACTCTGCACCAGGCCCCCCACTGAGCACCAAGGGCACCACACCCAGTAATGTGGACAACACGGTCATGGCCACCGGCCGCAGGCGCAAGCTGGCGGCCTGTCGAATGGCATCGGCGATGCTGAGGCCTTCATCGCGCAACTGGTCCATCATCTCGACCAACAAGATGGCATTTTTGGTCATGAGACCAATGAGCAACACCAAACCCACCTGGCTGAACAAATTCAAAGACTGCCCCGTGGCCAACAATGCAAAAACCGCAGCAGCCATACCAAAAGGCACGGTAAACATCACCACCAGGGCACTGCCCACGTTCTCGAACTGGGCAGCCAACACCAAGAACACCACAATCAGGGCCAACGCAAAAGTAATCAGCATCTCGCTGGAGGTTTCTTCCAGCGTGGCGGCCTCACCCAAAAAAATCAAACTCACATTGCCTGGCAAGGTGGAGGCAGCCACTGTGCGAATGTCGGCCATGACGCGAGCCAAGTCAGTGCCCGGTGGAATGCCCACATCCAGATCAACAGCCCGTCGCTGTGCATGTCTATCCAGTTCAGCAGCAACGCCACGCTCAGACACCTGAACCAAGGCCGACAACGGAATCAGACGTCCCGCCTCATTGCTCACAAACACATTCAACAAATCGCGGGGTGAGCGCAAGCTCCCCTCTGCTGCCCCAAGCATGACCGGTACGGCTTGGTCAGCCACACTCAAATCGAGCAAACGGTATTCGTCAGCCATGATCTGCAGGGTCTGCATCACTCGGGCCACGGGCACCTGAAGGTCATTGGCGCGTAGGCGATCCACCTCAAAGCCAAGCTCGGGCTGAGAGGTGTCGTATTGCACGCGTACATCCTGCACCAATGGCATTTGCGCCTCCAGCGCCAAAGCCAAGGCGTCGGCTGCGTTGGCCAACTCGTTGTAATCATCCCCCAACACCGCAATTTGCAAACCAGACCCACCGCCGCGAATGTTCAAACTGCTTTCTTGAACGATGCGAACCTGCCCACCGGGCAGGTCTGAAATTGCTTTGCTGACCTGTTTGGCCAACTGCTGTTGAGTGATGTTGCGCTCCCCCCAATCGGCGAGGTTGGCTTGTACAAAAACCCTGTTTTTGTCCCATCGACCTACAATGGTGAAAAGGTCTGTGATCAAGCCCTGCTCCTGGTAGGGCAACAAGGCCTTTTCGATGATCTGGCCCTGCCGACCGCTGTACTCTAGAGAAGCGCCATCGGGTCCATTGAGAGCCACCACCAATCGACCACGGTCCTCTTGTGGTACCAGCTCACGATTTAACATGCTGGCCGCCAACACACCCAAGCCGCCGATGACCACAAACACCACAACAAAGAGAGCCCGACGCGCCAAAAAGTAATCCAGGCTGCTTGCATAGGCCTCTGCCACCCATGCCCCCCAACGCTCAAGCCCTTTGAACCAGCGGGGTTTGGTCGATTCATCAAATTGTGCATCCGTTAACAAGCGCGAGGCCATCATGGGGCAAATGCTCAACGCCACAAAAGTGCTGATGACCACCGACATGGACAACACCATGCCAAATTCCCGAAACAATCGACCTGTTTCGCCAGGCAAAAATGCAATCGGCAAAAACACAGAGGCCAAAGATGCGGTGGTTGCTATGACAGCGAAAAACACCTGCCGCGTGCCCAGCAAGGCCGCCACCGCCATGGGCTCGCCCAGCCTGCGACGACGCTGAATATTCTCCAGCACCACAATGGCATCATCCACAATCAGGCCCGTGGCCAACACCAAAGCCAAAAGGGTCAAGATGTTCACAGAAAACCCGGCCAACCAGATGGCAGCCAAAGTACCGACCAGCGACACTGGCATGGTGACGGCTGGAATCAGCACGGCGCGCCACTGCCCCAAAAACACAGCGATGACCACCAAGACCACCAACACGGCAAACACCAGTGAGGTGAGCACCTCTTGCAAGGCTCCTTTAATAAACACCGAGTCGTCAGCTATCAGCACGAGTTGAATGTCGCGGTTTTGCGAATTGAACTGCTCAATGCGGGCTTTAACATCGGCAGCAATGGCGATGGTGTTACCTCCCGCCTGCCTAAGAACACCCATGGCCACCACAGACCTGCCATTGAGCAAAGAATACGACTCCGCCGACATGGGGCCGTAATACACAGAGGCCACATCGCCCACGCGAATCGCCCCTTTAACAGGCATGTTTTTAATTTGCTCCACATCCACTGTGGAAGCATTGGCCCGCACCAACAACTCTTGCCCCGTGGACAAATAACTGCCGGCAGGCACGTCCAGGTTGAGAGTTTGCAATGTGGCCAACACATCATTGGGTGCCATGGCGTACCTGGCCAAGCGGCCAGAATCAAGCAGTACCCGCAACACCTTGGGCTGGCTACCATTCAGAGTGACGTCAGCCACGCCATTGATCGATACAAACGTGGGGGCAATGTTGGTCTCTACGCGCAGAGCCAGATCTTCCATGGGGAGGGTGTTGCTGTAGGCCGCCAATTGAACCACTGGCCTGGCGTTGTCATCTGCCTTGATCACCAATAGCTGTTCAAGATTATCAGGCAGTTCACGTTGCACGCGGCTTACCGCTTCACGAACATCGTTGGCAGCCACATTGATGTCAGTGCCTGCCGCAAATTCAAGGCGAATGCGCGCGTTGTTTTCTTCGCTGGAGCTTTGGATACGCTTAACCCCCGACACTCGGGCCACCGCACCTTCCAGTTTGGAGGTGACCTCGGTGTCGATGGTGCTTGGGGAGGCTCCTTGGTAAACCGCTCGCACCACCACCACAGGTCGGTCTATGTCGGGCAGTTCCCGAACCTCCACCCCCATCATGCTGGCCACCCCTGCCAAAATAATCAGCAGGTTCATGACAACAACAAGAACTGGCCGCTTCAGGCCCAGCGCGGTGAGGCCACGCAGGTAATCTTTGCTCACAGTGGGTCCTCGATCAGCTGCACTGGCACGCCGTCCTGCAAGCGCAACACCCCTTCAACCACGACCTGTTCACCGGGCTTCATTTCGCCTTGCAAAAAAACAAGCCCGTTGCGCCGGTCCACCACCTGAATGTTTTCACGATGTGCGTGCCCCTCGCGCACAAGCCACACATAAGCTCCCGAGCGGTCCCACTGCACTGCGATTTCTGGCACGGTCAGCCTGGCTTGCCCTTTCATGGCCACACGAACGTTGAAAGACATGCCGGGGCGAATCAGGTCCTCCTGGTTGTTGAAGTTGGCACGCACACGGAGGGTTCGGGTTTGACGATCCAGCCGATTGTCCAAGGCCACCACTTGGGCCTGAAAAGTTTTGCCGGGCAAGGCAGGTGAAGCCACCTCGACGCCGAGCGACTTGGCGGGCAGGTTACTTAACTCGCCCAGCAAAGCCTCGGGCA
>NZ_CAXQZX010000168.1:0-12991 GCF_964228395.1 Limnobacter sp. | reverse complement strand
CACGCGTGTGTGGTCGGGCTGGAGGGGCCGCCAGGGTGATGCAGCGTTATTCACGCCAGGTTTACCTTGGCGAATCGTCGCTTGCCCACCTGAATCACATAGGTGCCTTTGTTCAGGCGCAGGGCTTTGTCGTTCACCTTTTCGCCATCAATTTTTACCCCGCCTTGCTGAATATTGCGGTTGGCGTCGCTGCTGGACTCGCACAGGCCGGCGCCTTTCAAAACCCAGGCCAGGGCGGCGTCTTGTTCCCCGTCAGGCAGGGTTACATGACATTCAGGCAGGTCCTCGGGTAGTGCGCCTTGCTTGAAGCGCGCTTCAAATTCTGCCAGGGCGTCGGCGGCGGCTTGTGGACTGTGGAAGCGAGCGACAATCTCTTGGGCCAAGGCCACCTTGGCATTGCGCGGGTTTTCGCCCTGCTCGCAAGCCTGTTTCAGCGCTTCAATGTCAGACATGGGGCGGAAGCTTAGCAGCGTGTACCAATTCCACATCAGGGTGTCGCTGATGGACATCACCTTGCCGAACATATTGGTGGGGGTTTCGGTGACGCCAATGTAGTTGTTTTTGGATTTGGACATTTTGTCCACGCCATCGGTGCCCACCAGCAGAGGCATGGTCAAAATACACTGCGGCGGCTGTTCATTTTGTTTTTGAAGTTCTCGCCCCATCAACAAATTGAATTTTTGGTCGGTTCCGCCCAGTTCAAGGTCGGCCTTCAGGGCCACAGAATCGTAGCCTTGCAGCAGGGGGTACAGGAACTCGTGTACGGCGATCGGGGTGCCGGCTTGGTAGCGTTTGGTAAAGTCGTCGCGCTCCAGCATACGGGCCACCGTGTAGCTGCTGGCCAAGCGAATCAGACCGTCGGCCCCCAAAGGGTTCAGCCAAGAACTGTTGAATTCGATGGCTGTGCGGTTGGGGTCTAAAATCTTGACCGCTTGTTCATGATAGGTTTTGGCGTTTTCTTGCACCTGCTCACGGGTCAACGGCGGGCGCGTGCTATTGCGGCCAGAAGGGTCGCCAATCATCGAGGTAAAGTCGCCGATCAGGAAGATGACCTGATGGCCCAAATCTTGCAGCTGTCTAAGCTTGTTGAGCACAACGGTGTGGCCCAAATGGATGTCGGGGGCTGTGGGGTCCAAGCCCAGCTTGATTCGAAGTGGCGTGGATGTGGTTTCGCTGCGAATGAGTTTTTGTACCCATTCGGATTCGATCAAGAGTTCCTCACAGCCTCTTTTGGTCACTTCTAGTGCATGGCGCACTGTTTCGGAGATCACGGGTGACCCGTCTGAATTATTTTGGTCCCTTCTATCAGGTGACTGTTTCATTTGGCAATCCTTTGTTACACTCTCGCAATCGCAGTGTTGTATTTTTGAAAATCCGGGCCGATTGAGGGCGATTGGCTGGCAGTTTCTACACACCAAATAATTAAAAATGATGCTTCAAACATTGTTAGAGCGAGCAATCGCCGCAGGGAGGCTGGCTGCTTCCCACGCACAGGGCTGGGTTAGGCAGGGTCTTCAATACGCAGACGATATTCTTCCCGCTTCACACAACCACAGACAGTGGGTCATTGTAGGGTTTTTTTCTCTTCCTGTTTTGGGTGCGGTGGTTGCAATTGCCGGCTCTGTCCAAAACAACAGTCTGGATTCGTCGCAAATTAGCACCGCAGCCGTGGTGGAAGCCATCGAGCTGAACCTTGACGAAGCGGGTATTTACACCGTGGACCCCTTGGTGGCTGAAGAGCGAATTCGCCGGGGCGACACTCTAATCGGTTTGCTCGAGCGCATGGGCGTGAACACCGAGGGCCTTGCTTCCTTTATGGGCAAAGATGCCGTGGCCAAGCAACTGGTTAACCTTCGCGCCGGGCGTGTGCTCACAGTGCAGCAAACTCTTGACGGCGACTTGAAATGGTTGCGCTACAAAAGCGCCGTTGAGGAAGATGGTCAAGAGTCCATTTTTGTTCAAAAACAAAACGGTGTATTCACAGCCAAGCTAGAAGCCGTCGAATTTGAAAAGCAGATCGTTTTCCGCTCTGGTCAAATTGAATCGTCACTATTTGCAGCGGCTGACAAGGCGGGGCTGCCCGATTCGGTGGCCATTCAACTCACCGAAATTTTTTCCTCAGACATCGACTTCCACCGTGAATTGCGCAAAGGCGATGAGTTCCGGGTGGTGTACGAAGACCTCACTCTGGAAGGGCGTTCCGCCCGTGCCGGACGTGTGCTTGCCGTGGAATTTGTGAACAACAACAAATCTCACAAAGCCTACTGGTTTGCACCCGCCAACCAATCCCCCGGCTACTACAACGAGGAAGGCCGCAGTATGCGCAAGTCTTTCTTGCGCTCACCTTTGAAGTTTTCTCGCATTTCGTCAGGGTTCAGTTCTCGCCGATTCCACCCCATTCAGCAGCGCTGGAAAGCTCACCATGGCGTGGACTATGCGGCTCCCACTGGAACGCCCATCATGGCCACGGCCAGCGGTACGGTGAGCTTCGTGGGCGTGCAAAATGGCTATGGCAATTTTGTAGAAATTCAACACCACAGCGGCTACAGCACGGCGTACGCTCACCTTAGCCGATTTGGAAAAGGCTTGAAGCGCGGTCAAAAGGTCGAGCAGGGTGACATCATTGGTTACGTGGGTGCAACGGGTTGGGCCACTGGGCCGCACTTACATTATGAGTTCCGTGTGAACCGTGTGCCCAAAGACCCACTGACTGTGAACGTTGCGCGTGCTGAGCCACTGGACCGCAACAGCATTCACGACTTCAAGCGGGTTCAAATGGCCCTGGATCGTCGCATGGAACTGGCCACTGCACAGCGCTTGGCGCGGGCGCAGTAAGTGATCGTTCTTGGCGCAATGTCGGGCACCAGCACCGACGGCGTCGATGTGGCAGCGCTGCAGGTTGATTTGCAGCGCGGAGATCTCCGTTTTTTGGGCCATCACGGCCAGGCGTTTGACGCTGAGTTGCAAGGCAAACTGCTGCAACTTCAAGAAATCCCTCTACGAGTTGCCTCGGGCGAAGACCCGCTTGGTTTCATGTTCGCCTGCCGCCGCGAACTCAGCCTGTGTTACGCATCTGCGGTGCGCATGCTGATGGAGCAACTGGGCTTGGCCACCAGCGACGTGGATGCCATTGGGGCCCACGGTCAAACCCTTCGTCATCGCCCCGATATGGGTTACACCTATCAAATGCTGGATGGGGCTTTGTTGGCAGCCCAGTCCGGGGTGCCTGTGGTCTGCGATTTTCGCTCTCCCGATGTGGCGCTGGGTGGGCAGGGTGCCCCCTTGGTGCCAGCTTTTCACCAGGCTTGGTTGGCTTCCCGTGGAGTGTATGCGCGCAGCGCAGTATTAAACCTGGGGGGGTTTTCTAATCTCACTGTGATGTCGGCTTCAGACCATCCCGTCATTGGCGGCGATTGCGGGCCCGCAAATTGTTTAATGGACGCCTGGGCTCAGCATCGCTTTGGCATGCCTTACGATGAGGGGGGCAAAATTGCCGCCTCGGGCGTGGTTCAAGAAGACTTGCTCAACTTGCTGCTGGGCCATCCGTTTGCGCAAAAGCCCTGGCCCAAAAGCACGGGCCGTGACGAGTTTAATTTGAGCTGGCTAGAGTCCATGTTGGATCAACATGGCAAACGGGTGAGCAACGAAGACGTGATGTCCACCTTGTTGGCCATGGCGGTGGATTTGGTGAAAAACTGCCTGCCCGAGCAAGTTGATCAACTCTACGTGTGCGGTGGCGGTGCAAAAAACGATGTTTTTGTAACCGAACTCGCCCTGCGTTGTGCACCGGTGGAGGTGTTGCCCATTGAAAATTTGGGCATGCCGGCCATGGCGGTTGAGGCCTTGGCCTTTGCGTGGCTGGCCATGCGCCGAATCAACGCGTTGCCCGGCAACTGCCCTTCGGTGACTGGCGCGAGCCGTAAAGCCATTTTGGGCGCTGTTTATATTTAGCCCCCAATCCAGAGTCATCAAAGCAAGCTGGCTGTTTTTGGCGCGGTTGGCGCAGGAGGTGCGCCTGTGCCCTTGGGTTTCGCAGGAGTGGGGGAGGCCGCATCCCTGGGCGGGAACAGTTCTTCCAGCACGTGAAGGCCTTTGTCTGATCGCTTGGGGTGACAGGGGATCCGAATCAATCCATCGTCAAAGCGGATCGCGTGGCCGCCTTTTTCGGGTGCGTTTTCAACCAAGATGCAACATGGATGGTATTCCAGAAGGCTGCACAGCAACTTGATTTCTTCACGGGCCTTTTCTACTTCTGCACAATTTCCTGCGTACATGATGTACACCGAGGGCATGCCGCGATGCAGGGCCTGCAAATAGGAACGGTAAGCGCCTGCGGTGGAATATTCAACACTGTCAAACCCAGCGCAAGGCAAAATCCGTTTGACTTCAGTCATGCTTTCTTCGCTGATCGTCAACACCCTTACTGTTAAAGTGGTCACGGGCTCTTGGTCGCGTTGTTTTGCGTACGCCTGCAACTCTGCATCGCCTGGCAGCAGCACCTCAAACACAGACCCAACCAATTTGCCTCCGTAGTAGCGGTTTTTGCATTGTGTGGTTGCCAGAATGTCTTCGCTCAGCTCCATCACCATGGATGAACCATGGCCCCAGCCCTTGTGGTGTTTGGCCACCTGGTCGGTGTCCACGCCAGTGCCGGTGTCGCTGATTTGAACACAAACCCGCCCGCCTTTGCGGCGCAAGCCCACGACCACACCGCCTTGTTTGGTGTATTTGATGGCATTGTCCAGCCCGTTACGCAAAATTTTGGTTAAAGTTTCGCGGTGGGTTTGCACAATCAGGTCGCTTGGCACATAGCGAATCTGCAACCCCTTTCCATCGGCCAACAGGCGATATTCCTCCACCAATGGAGACAGAATATCGTCAATCCGCGTAGGCTTCAGGGGGGTTAATTGGCTTTGGCTGGGGTAACGAATGGCCTGAGTGAGCTGCTCAAAAAAATCCTCCAACATGGACTTTAAAGCCCGCTGGGCGGTTTGAATGTGCTGGTAGCGAGCGGTCACCTCTGGATCTTTGGAGATGGCCTTGCCCACGCTGGCCAAAATGCCCATGGTGCTTAAAGGCTGCCGCAAGTCGTGACGAAAGTCTTTTAATACCCGTTTGCCACGGTAGGCCAGTTGCATCACTTGATTGTCCACTTTGGTCAAGCCTTCCAACTGCTTGCGCAGGGTGCTCCGTGAAAAGTCCTGGAAAAACATGTGCGCGACTGCCGATGCCAGCAACAACCAATACAAAGCCTGGGTAAAAGAAAGCGCGACGGTCGTGGTGTTATTGGCCGCGTCATAGCTTGCGTGCATGGCCAGATCAACGACGCAATAAAGCACTGCAAAATAGTAGGCCTTTACTTTGGTCACGGTCTGGATGCGGTTGCCATAGGCCTTGATCATGACGACCAAACAGACCCCTTGAAGAGCCACCACACCGATCTGCAAGCCCAAGCCCGCCACCAATGGGTCTGCGCAAGCGGCTCCCACGCCCAGAAAATAGGGGATATACGACATGGTGTGGAGCCGAAATTTTCCCCGGGTTCTGTGCAAAAAAGCGGCGCCGAAAAACAGGAAGGAAAGCACCTCAATGCCAGCGTGAAGGGGTTGCCCATGCAAGAGGCTTTCGTATTCACCCGCCCCCAAGACAAACACCCCAAAAAAGAGCACTCCAATGACCGCGGATGCATTTTGCCGTTGGTTGGGCAAATGGTTTGAAAAAAACGGGTAGAGCGCCGTGCCCAAGAGCACGGCAATCAACATCATTTGATACGACATGAGTGCCTGGTGTGTGGTTGTGTTATCGCATGGCCTGTTTTTTTAAATTGTTGTTTTTGTTATTGATACTTGTTCTCACGCAGAAACGGATGCGTTCAGCCGCGGAATTTTTCGATACAAGCTCACCGCCTGAGTTCTGTTCTTCACATTCATGCGGGTGAAGATCTCGCGCAGGTGGGTTTTGATGGTTTCTGGCGAAAGATCCAGTTTGCGTGCAATTTCTTTATTCGATAGGCCGCTGGCCAGGTAATGCATCACCTGCTGTTGCTTGTGGGTGAGCTGAATGCCGGTGGCTTGCCCCAAACGGCCGGTGTAGTTTTCGCCATTGGTTTGACGGTTATTCAAAGCGTTTGGGCGCCATTGCACTTGCACACCGGCTCGGGTTAGGGCCTCGAGCAGGGTGGCAGAGGTGTGTTCAAACCCCTCTGCTTTTGAAAGCACCCAGGAGGGGGTGTGCTGATTGGGCTGAACGCTTCGCAGAAGGTTGTCGTCCCCGCTCATGATCAACATGGGTAGCCCGGGCCGAAGCTCGCACAGGGTGTCGATCACCTGTTGGCCCTCCGCATCGGGCAGACGGAGGTCGGTGATGATGAGCGCGGGGTTGTTGCTTGCGCACAACTCTTTGGCCTGCCCCACGCTGGATGCGCATAAAATGTCGGCGTTGGTCGCCACAAACTCCACCAGGTCTTTGATGCCAGTGGCAAACAGTGGGTGATCTTCAATAACCAAAATTTGATTGGACGGCATCTGTGTCTCCTACCGAGAGAAGTTAGTTCAAAAGGTGTCACCCGAAGTGATCAACTTCGATGTTTAACGGATTAACACTTTTTTCCAACCCTCTTTAGGGGGAGTTAATCGGGTTGAGTCCGTTCAGTCAATAAGTAATCGCCGTAGAATACGGGGTAGAAGCCCCCGCTGCCATGGAACCCCATTCCCCCAAACACGCATGAGAACTCGATTAAGCGCCACCCCCAAACCTGCAGCGGATGAATCCCAGGCTCGCGTGCGGCGCAAAGAACAAACGCGTCACAATTTGATGCAGGCGGCGCTCACCTTGGTGGGGCATGGCAGCAGCTTTACGGCCTTGGGGATTCGTGAAATTACCCGCGAGGCTGGCGTGGTGCCCACCGCGTTTTATCGCCATTTTAAAAACACCGATGAATTGGGTTTGGCCTTGGTGGAAGAAGGGGGCATCACCCTGCGTCGCCTCTTGCGCGAGGCCAGGCAAGCCAGTCTTCCCGGTGAGGACATGATTCGCCATTCGGTGAGCGTGTTTGTGAATTACCTGAAGCAACACCACCTGGAGTGGCGTTTTGTGAGTTCGGAACGTTCCGGGGGTTCGCCTGTGTTGCGCAATGCCATTCGCAACGAGATCACCCACTTCACCAACGAGATGGCCAGCGATTTGCGCGCGCTCAATATATTTCCTGCATTGTCTACCCACACGCTGCAATTGATTTGCAGTTTGGTGGTCACCATGATGGTCAACTCGGCCACAGACTTTTTGGATGTGAAGCCTGACCAGCCCCAGCTTGAGCGCGAAATGATCGACAACTTCGTGAAGCAGATCGTGATGGTGTTTCTGGGTGCAGCCAATTGGCAAGAAGAACCCACACATTCATTGTCTGATGAGTTGGCGGGCCGCAAATGACCCAGCCTGTGGTGTATGTGGACCTGGATGGCACCTTAAGCCCGTCAGATGTCTTGATTGAAAGCTGTCTGATGCTGCTCAAGCAGCAGGCCTGGATGGTGTTTCCCATGCTGTGGTGGGCGCTGCGCGGTGGTTGGTATTTTAAGCAGCAGGTGGCCAGCCGCGTGAACCCCAATCTTGAATTTTTACCCATCGATGCGCAGGTGCTGGATCGTCTTAACCAATTGAAAGCGGCTGGGCACACCTTGGTGCTGGCCAGTGCATCGGTGGCGCGCGATGTTCAAAAAGTGGCGGCGCGCTTGGGGATCTTTGATCGCGTGTTGGCCAGCCAAACTCACAACCTGAAGGGACGGGCCAAGTTGCAGGCCATTGAGGCAGACGCGGCGGGGCGCCCGTTCTTTTATTTTGGTGATGCGGCAGTGGATCTGCCCATATGGAAGGCGTCCGCCCATGCATTTGCCGTCAACCCGTCCCGCGCTGTGGTGTTAAAAGCCCGTGCCAGTGGCATTGAGTTGCATGAAATTCGTAGCCGTGCAAGCCGTTTGCGGGCCGCAGCCAAGGCCATGCGTTTGCAACAGTGGGCCAAAAATGCACTGCTGTTTTTGCCCCTGATTGCTGCCCACAACCGCAGCATGGAGCTTTGGGTCAGCATGTTTTGGGGCTTTGTGGCCTTTGGCCTGGTGGCCAGTGCAACCTACATCTGGAACGACCTGATGGACCTCAACGCGGACCGGCAACACCCCCGAAAGCGCCACCGACCCATGGCCAGCGGCGCACTGCCGGTTGTGCAGGCTCTGCCCCTGATGATGGCGCTTGGCCTGGGCGGGTTTGCGATGTCTGCCTGGTTGGTGGGAGTGGCCTTCACGGCGGTGTTGTTGATCTACACGGTGCTGACCTTGTTGTACACCTTCGTGTTTAAGCGCACGGCCTTTGTGGATGTTTTGCTGTTGGCGGTGTTGTACACCGTACGTGTGATTGCTGGCGGCGTGGCCACTGGCATCGATTTGTCGAGCTGGTTACTGGCTATTTCGCTGTTTGTGTTTTTAAGTTTGGCCTTGGTCAAACGTTGTGCAGAGCTGGAGTTTTTGCAACTGGAGGGTGCTCAGCCGCAAGGGCGCGGCTACCGCATGAGTGACCTGAGTTATTTGGTGTCCATGGGCATTTCAAGCGGATTTGTGGCGGTGTTGGTGTTGGCCTTGTATGTCGACAGCCAAAACGGCTCCATGCTTTATAAAACGCCAGAATACCTCTGGGGCATTTGCCCGCTTTTTCTGTATTGGTTGATGCGCATTTGGATCATGACCTCGCGCAAGGAAATGATGGACGACCCGGTGCACTTTGCCATTCATGACCGCATCAGCTGGGGGTTTTTGTTGGCGGTGGCGGTGTTGGTGGCCTTGGCCCGTTGGGCTTGATTAACAAAATGGACCTTGCATGTTGACCATGGTGAATTTGCCGCAAGCCAAGCGGGTGTTTTGGGTCACGGTGGCCGCAACCACGGTGATCAAATTCTGGCTCGCTTTGTTTTTCCCGATGACCGGTGACGAGGCTTTTTTCCACCAGTGGGCCAAGTTTCCAAATTGGGGGTATTACGACCATCCCCCCATGATTGGTTGGTGGTTGTGGGGTTTGTCTAAAATCAGCGATGCGCCCGTGATGATTCGCAGCTTGACCATGCTGCTGACCACAGGCATTGCGTTTGGCATTGTGCTTCTGGCGCGTGAGTTGCTGCCCCAAGGACAAGAGGCCAAGGCCTGGCTGGCCGGTGCGGTGTATTTGTCTATGCCTGCGTCGTGGTTTGCCGTGTTTGTAACCACCGACACACCGTTGATATTTTTTATGGGCCTGGCCATTTACACCTACACCAAGTCCATTCGGTCAGGATCTTATTGGGGTCTGTGGCTTGCCGGATGCTTTTTGG
This sequence comes from Limnobacter sp., assembly GCF_964228395.1. Taxonomy (GTDB): domain Bacteria; phylum Pseudomonadota; class Gammaproteobacteria; order Burkholderiales; family Burkholderiaceae_B; genus Limnobacter. The sequence continues at coordinate 3,642 of NZ_CAXQZX010000168.1, read as the reverse complement.
GTCTGGCTTTTTTGTCCAAGTATTTTGCGGTGCTGCTGGGGTTTGCATTTGGGCTGCACCTGCTCACCCAACCCCATCGTGTTAAAAAAATAGCGCTGCTCTTGCTCGGCGTGTTGCCTTTTGCGGCAGAGAACATTGCTTATAACGCCTACAACTGCTGGAACAACATCATGTTTAACCTGGTGAACCGGCATGATGATGCCCAGCTTGGATGGGGAACGGTGTTGACCTATGTGGGCATGATGGTCTACCTGATGACTCCCTGGGTGATGTGGACCCTGTTCAAGCATGTCAAGGCATGGCGTGGTCACAAGGCCTTGGTGTTTGCCTTGTTTGTTCCACTGGGCTTGTTTTTGCTCATCTCATTGAACAAAACCGTGGGTCTGCATTGGGTGTTGGGCTTTTTGCCTGTGGCTTTTGTGTTGCTGGCCTTGGCGGGCAATTCGGTGTGGATGCGGCGTTATGTGTGGTTCAACGCGGTGCTGTCTGTGCCGCATGTGGTCTTGTTTGGTTTGCTGATGCACGCCCCGGCTGGCATTTGGCCAAAACAGAGCTTCCAGCAAGATGTGGTGTTTCACCGTGATATGCCAGCCATTTTGCAGCAACTGACCGCTGGCATGCCTGCAGATGCCGTGTTGACGACCACGGCCTATTCGCCCGCCGCGCTCATGAGCTATCACCATGGCCAAGTGGTGCCGGTGTTTGGCCCTGGCAAGTACCACGCGCGCAACGATGATGTGTTTGTAGACTGGCGGGAAATGCAAGGCAAGCCGATTCGAATCGTGGCCAAAGCCAAGCCCATTGACCCGGCGTTGTATCGCAATTATCTAAGCAACGTGAAGGTGAGTGAGCAGGTCGTGCAGGGCATCCCGTTCACCGTTGTGGATGGCGATCACTTTGATTATTCGCGGTTTCGCGATGAGGTGTTGCGCCAAGCGGTGAGCCGGTACTACCAGATTCCCAGATTATTGCCGGTGCTGGATTGCCCGTTTGGTCGCAAGTATGGTTTTGAGGCCGAGTGCCGAATTGGCCACTGGGGCCTCTTTGAAGGTTTGAAATAAAAACCGCCCAAGCATGTGATGCCGGGCGGTTTGGGGTGCGCCGTCTTTAAGTTTGAGCGTTGGCGGTTTGCAGCTTGCGTTTGCTGGGTAGTGATAGTTTAAACACTTTCAATAGCACGCCAAAATACTGTTTGTGCAGTTTGCCGGTGTTGTAGGGCAGACCGTATTTTTCGCACACGGCCCGCACTTTGGGGGCCACTTCCACATAGCGATGGGCGGGCATGTCGGGGAACAGGTGGTGTTCAATTTGATGGCTTAAGTGCCCACTCATGATGTGCATCAGCTTGCTGCCTTCAAAGTTGGCCGATCCCGTGATTTGACGGATGTACCAATCGCCGCGGGTTTCCTGGCCCATGTCTTTTTCATTGTAGGTGGCCACGCCTTCCGGAAAGTGTCCGCAGAAAATCACGGTGTAGCTCCAGAGGTTGCGAATCAGGTTGGCCAAGGCGTTGCCCAGCAGAACCCGGGGTGCATTCCATAGCGCGATCAGCGGGAAAAACACATAGTCTTTGAACACTTGCCGACCCGATTTTTTCAAAAAGGCTTTTAAGCGTTTGAAAAAGGTTTTGCGGTCAATTTTGCGCTCGCCGGTGATCTCGAATTCCAGGTCGTGCATGCCCACGCCCCATTCAAAACCCGCTGCCAGCATGGCGTTGTACACGGGTTGACCCAGGTAGGCGGGGTGCCAAGGTTGTTCTTCACTCATGCGCATGATGCCGTAGCCCACGTCGCGGTCTTTGCCCACAATATTGGTGTAGGTGTGGTGCATCACGTTGTGGCTATGGCGCCATTGATCGCTGTCGCACACATTGTCCCAATCGTATTGCTGACCGTTCAGTTTGGGGTCGCCAGTCCAGTCATATTGGCCGTGCATCACATTGTGGCCAATTTCCATGTTTTCAAGAATCTTTGCGTTGGCCAGAGCAAGCACGCCGAGCACAAAGGTGATGGGGTCTACGCCCACATGCAGCAGGGTGCGGCCGGCCACTTCGCTGCCTGTGGCGATACGCATCATTTTCCGGATGTGGGCCACATCTTTTTCGCCCAGGTTGTTCATCACGTCGTCGCGAATGGCGTTTAACTCGCGTTCAATCGCGTCCACATCGGCGCGGGTGATGTGCGCCGGGTGGCCCATGGTGCTTTGACGAACTTGGGTTTGAATGTCAGATTGAATTTGACTTTGCATGGTGTTTTCTCCTTCTTGTTTTACAAGGCAATATTCAGGGTGATGTCGCTTAGCGCGCGGCTGGTGCAGAGTTTGATCACTTCATTGGGTGCATTCGAAATTTCGCCAGTGAGCAGGTTTTGATGCGCGCCGTGCACCTTGACGCAGGTGCAGCTTGCACAAATGCCCATGCGGCAACCGTTTTTGGGTTGCAGGCCAGTGGCCTCAATTTGCTGTAGCAGTGGGGTGTCGCCTTCGGTGGTGAATGTTTTTCCCTGCGCCTCAAGGGTGACTTGCACTGGCCCCATGCTTTCGGTGTTTTGTACAAACACCGGGGGCATGAAGGTCTCGGTTACCAGCAGATTGGGGGAGTGGGCAAACCGAGCCTGCAGGTCAGAAATAAGCGCGCGTGGACCGCACACCCAAGTGCTGTGTTGACCGAAGCCGGGCAACGCTTTTGCAATGTCGTCTGCAGTGGGCACCCCGGCTGTGTCGCTGTCGTGGTTGATCAAGGTGAGCGAGGGCCAGCGGGCTGCCAGCGCATCCAGTTCATCGGCAAAAATCCGATTCTCTCGATTGCGGCTGATGTAGAAAAATTGCACCGGCGTGTTGGCTTGGGTTTTTTCCAGGGTGTAGAGCATGCTCATTACTGGGGTCACGCCGCTACCAGCCGCCACAAATTGAAGCTTGGGTGTTTGGGCTTGCGCCAGGGTAAATTCGCCGCCAAATTGGTCCAAGGTGACCACATCGCCAGCCTGCAGCTGCGTGTTGATCGTGTTGGACACCAGCCCATCAGGAATGGCCTTCACGGTGAATCGAAGCAGCGAACTGCCTTCAACCGTGCTCAGGCTGTAGGTTCGGCCCACACGCCTGCCGTTCACATCCACGCTAACGCGCGCATATTGCCCGGCTCGCATGCCCTTGAATTGGCTGTTGGGCTTGAGCCAGATGCTCAAGGTGTCTGGAGTTTCGCGTTTTGTTCTCACCACCTCGGCTCGCACTTCAAGCAAGGAGGCGGTGGGGCGAAACCACTGAATGGTGGTCTCCAGCAACGCTGGATTGATGAAATAGGGTGTGAGGCGCTTAAGTGAGGAATTGATCACGTTGGATCTCCCGATTTGTTTGTATGTGCACAACTGTACACAAAAAATCTGAAGATGCAACGCAGAGGTTTAGATGGACGGTTCTAGTAAATCTATATGTCTTTGAAATTAAATGGTAAAAATATTTTAATCTGATTGATTTTTAAGTGTACGAATTTTCTAAAACTGTTTTTTTATGGCGAATTCAAGGGTTGCCAGCGCACTTGCCCCTTGATCATTACGGGCTCTTCCGAGGGTTCAATTTGCAGTGGAATCTCCCAAGTGGACACTTGTTTACGGTTCTTCGGGGCGACTTTTAGTCGAGGATCCTGGT
>NZ_CAXQZX010000167.1:0-4319 GCF_964228395.1 Limnobacter sp. | reverse complement strand
GCGCATGGTGGCTGCCATGGGCGTCAATGACCAAGCTGTCTTGCCCGCGGGTCATGGCCAAATATACTTCGGCCAAAATTTGCGAATCCAGCAAAGCGCCGTGCAGCTGGCGATGGGCATTGTTCACGCCCAGGCGGTCGCACAAGGCGTCCAGATTGTTTCGCTTGCCCGGAAACATCTCCCGAGCCATGAGCAGGGAGTCGATGACCGACTCCACATGGTCTTGCACCTTACCCAACCCCAGGCGATCCAGCTCCATGTCTAGAAAGCCCACATCAAACGCAGCGTTGTGAATAATCAAGGTGCTGCCCTTGATGAAATCGACAAAATTCTTGGCGATTCGTTCAAATTTGGGTTTGTCGGCCAACATTTCATTGGAAATTCCGTGCACTTGGTAGGCGCCCTCGTCCACCTCGCGCTCGGGGTTGATGTATTCGTGAAAATACCGCTCGGTCACCTGGCGACCCAGCACTTCAATACAACCGATCTCAATAATTCGGTGTCCTTGGCGAACTTCCAACCCGGTGGTTTCAGTGTCTAGCACCACAAAACGCATGTTCAATATCCTTTGTTAAAGCGGGTGACCCAGCGCTTTTTCAACCCCGAGGTTGGCCAGCGCGTCGGCACGCTCGTTGCCAGGGTCGCCAGCGTGGCCCTTCACCCAATGCCAGCGTACCAGGTGCTTTACGCTGGCTTCATCAAGCACTTTCCACAAATCGGCGTTCTTCACCGGTTTTTTGTCGGAGGTGCGCCAGCCATTTAGCTTCCACTTTGGCATCCACTCCAGAATACCTTTACGCACGTACTGCGAATCGGTGTACACGTCCACGCTGCAACGTTTCTTCAGGGCATTTAAGCCCTCAATCACAGCAGTAAGCTCCATGCGGTTATTGGTGGTGTTCAACTCGCCGCCGCACAGCTCCTTCTGGTGATCACCAGACTTCAGCAAAACCCCCCAGCCTCCAGGGCCCGGGTTGCCCTTGCAGGCCCCATCGGCGTACATCACCACCGAGGCAATGCGATGTTCGGTCAAATTTGTCTCTCAAGATGTTGAAGAATGACCGTCTATTGTAGGTGTTTTATGCAGCGCCTTATTGGCCACGGGCTTGAGTTGTTTCACGGCCAGTGCCTTGTCTTTGAACGCGGGCCCGACCAAACGCATGCCCCGCACCCGTTTTACCGCGCAAATAAAATACACCGCACCACACACAGGCCACCAACGGTCGCCTGCGTGCTCCATGAATCCCATGCGAGCCAAGCCCGGGGCAGTGAAAGCCGGGAACCGATAGCAACCAAAACGCCCAAACTCTGGCTCGAAGGACAACAATTTCAACCAGTCTTTTAAACGGCTTAGGTGAATGGGGGCGCAACCGTTGGGCCACACCTTGGCCCAACGTTTGAACATCACATGACGAAGCCCCCACAAAGACATGGGGTTGAACCCTGTGATGACCACGCGCCCCTCGGGCATGAGCACCCGCTCTACCTCGCGCAACAACTGGTGCGGGTCGTCAGAAAACTCCAGCACATGCGGCAGCACAATCATGTCCAGCGACTGCGACTCAAATGGCAATTCTTCAAACTCGGCAAAACAATCGGGCATGGCATTGCCCGGCGCATCGGGCTGATTACCCGCCCAGGCCTCGTGCACATAAGCCTTGTGGGGTATGCGGCTGGCCTTCAAGCCGTCAACCATGCGTGTGCCCAATTGCACCGCCCTGAAACCGAACAGGTCGGGCATCACCTGGTCAATCCAGGCTTGCTCACGGCTGGTGAAGTACCGGCCAGCCGGTGATTGTAGCCAGGCATCCAGTGCTAACATTTGAGCTTGGCGGGAGCTTAGTTCATCAAGAGGTTCAGATGGAATCATTCAAATCTTCCAGCGTGGCGCAGTGGTCGGTGCACGGCATTCCGGCGTTTCAAGACAATTACATTTGGGCCATTGTGCATCAGCCCAGCCAGGGTGTTGTGGTGGTAGACCCGGGTTGCGCCAAGTCGGTTCAATCCTTTCTCGATGTGAATGGTTTTCATCTTAGCGGGATTTTGGTCACACATCACCACATGGACCATGTGGGTGGCCTTCGCACTTTAACCGGGTGCGACCCACAAACCTTGCCGGTTTATGGCCCAGCTGGCGGACACATTCCCCAGGTTAGCCACCCAGTGCATGAGGGCCAGCGCCTAGAAGTGCTCGGTTTGCCCGTGAAAGTGCTGGAAGTGCCCGGCCACACCCTGGACCACCTGGCTTTTGTTATTGAATTTGATGACATTGCGGACCGACCAGTCTGGATGTTTTGTGGCGACACCTTGTTTTCGGCTGGGTGCGGGCGTTTGTTCGAGGGCAGCGCCGAACAAATGCACCACTCCATTCAAAAACTTAACCAATTTCCTGCACACACCCTGGTGTTTTGTGCACACGAATACACCGAGGCAAATCTTCGGTTTGCCCGGGCCACCGCCCCAGGCCACGAAGGCGTTTTACAGCGAGAGCGTGAAGTAACAACAATTCGCAAACAAGGCATGAGCACAATTCCGACCACGCTGGCAACCGAGCGCTTAAGCAATTTGTTTATGATGTCTAAAAACCCCATTGAATTCAAAGCACTTCGGGAAGCCAAAGACAAATTTTAAGCAGCGCGGGCAGTTAACTCTTTTTTGCAATCTCACCACACCCGTTGCCGTCAAGCGGTGTCATCCAGTGCAGGTAGAGTCCAAATTCTCGATTGACCACCCAAAAATATCCACATAGGATGCAACTTCGCCCAATGCCCATGCCAAGGCAGGTTGAACCCTTTGAGCCCATTTCCGTTTATTTCGGTGAAGTATTCTAATACCGCCAAGCCTTTGCGGGCCTGGGCCGTGGGCGTTGCATTGGCGTGCTGCGTATTGCCCCTGGCCAATGCGCAAGACCAGGTCAGCATGGCCAGCGAAGAACCCACAGAGCAGTTGTTTGGCCTGGTGTCACCCAACCCGGGCTTGGCCTTAAAGCTATCGTTGCCGCCCGATTTGGTCACGCTGGACTTTGCGCAAGACCCCGCCGATGTGTGGGCCAGCATGCGAAGCAACTTCGCCATTCCTGACATCGAAACCCAAGACGTGATTGTCCGGGAGCGCGCCCTGCGCAAAAACCGCAGCATGGTAAACACCATGCTCAAGCGCTCTGAACCTTACATGTACTTTATTTTGCAGGAATGCGAAAAGCGCGGTCTGCCCGCCGAGCTGGCCCTGATTCCCTTTGTGGAAAGCCAGTTCAATCCACATGCCCGATCGCCCCGTTCAGCGGTGGGGCTTTGGCAGTTCATCCCAAGCACCGCCAGGCAGTTTGATTTAAAGCAAAACCAATGGGTGGACGAAAGGCGTGATTTAAAAGAATCGACCCGAGCGGCCCTGGATTACCTGACCTACCTGTACGACCTGCATGGCGATTGGCACCTGGCCTTGATTTCGTACAATTGGGGCGAGGGATCAGTGCTTAAAGCCAGCCGCAAAGCCCAAGAGGCTGGCTTGGAGCCTACGCTGTACAACCTCGAATTGCCCGCCGAAACCCGCCAGTACATTCCCAAACTGCAAGCCCTTAAAAACCTGATTAACGAGCCCGAACGTTTTGGCATCACCTTGCCCAAGGTGCCCAACCAACCCTACTTCACCGAGATCAAGCGTAGTAGTGACCTGGACCTGCGCGAAGTGGCCCGTTTAAGTGGACTGAGCCTGGATACGTTCAAACGCCTCAACCCGGCCTTAAACCAACCCGTGCTGTATGCAGCCCACACAGAACGGCTTTTGGTGCCCATTTACCATGCCGACAAGGTTCTAAACAGCCTGAAGGCCTACAAAACCCGGGGGCCGGGGCGCATGTACACGGTAAAAAAAGGCGATACGCTGATTGGCATAGCCAGGCAGTTTGGCCTGTCGGTAAAAGACATTCAACAAAGCAATGGCATGGGTAGCAAAACCCGCTTAAAACCTGGCACTCGCTTAAGCCTGCCTGCTGCATTGGGCAAAGACCCCTGGTCTTCTTAAAACCTACAACACCGGCGCTGCGGCAATCAACTGACGTGTATAGGCGTGCTGTGGATTGGCAAACAATTGCTGCGCCCCAGCCCGTTCTACCACCTCCCCTTGCCGAAGCACAATCACTTCATCGGCCAAATATTGAACCACGGCCAAATTGTGAGTAATGAACAGCATGGCCACACCTGTGTCGTGCTGTAAACGTTTGAGCAAGTTCAAAATTTGCGCCTGCACCGACACATCGAGCGCCGAGGTGGGTTCGTCACAAATCAGGATGCGGGGTTCTGAAACCAAGGCCCGGGCAATGG
>NZ_CAXQZX010000166.1:0-14970 GCF_964228395.1 Limnobacter sp. | reverse complement strand
GGCACAGCCACCGACCAAGAATCGCTGACCGCTCGCTTGATCGAGCCCCCCCTGCGCCCCTTGGTCCCTGAAGGTTTTTACACCGAAGTGCCGGTCGCCTTGACCGTGCTGTCATCCAATCCCGAAGTGGATGCCGACATTCCCGCCATGATTGGCGCGTCTGCCGCCCTGGCCATCGCTGGCATTCCATTCAACGGCCCAATTGGCGCCGCGCGCGTGGGTTATATCAACAACGAATACGTGCTCAACCCAACCACCAGCCAGCTCAAAGACAGCAAGCTCGACTTGGTTGTTGCTGGCACTGAAGCTGCTGTGTTGATGGTCGAGTCCGACGCGCACGAATTGCCCGAAGACGTCATGTTGGGCGCTGTGGTGTATGGCCACGAACAAATGCAGTCCGTGATCAACGCGATCCACGCCTTGGTCGCCAAAGCTGGCAAACCCGAATGGGATTGGCAGCCTGCGCCTAAAAATGAGCCTCTGATTGCTGCCATCACCGAACTGGCTGGCGAAAAGCTGGCTGCTGCCTACAAGATCACTCAAAAACAGGCCCGTAGCCAACGTTTGAAAGAAATTTCTGCCGAGGTCAATGCCGAGCTGCCCGGCAAACTGGGCGAAGAGGGCATGGCGGGCATTACATCGGCCGACGTGGGCGATGTGTTGTTTAACCTCGAAGCCAAAATCGTGCGTGGTCAAATTCTGAACGGTGAACCACGGATCGACGGTCGCGACACCCGCACTGTGCGCCCCATCACCATTCGCACCGGCGTATTGCCTCGTGCCCATGGCTCCGCCCTGTTTACACGCGGCGAAACGCAAGCGTTGGTGGTCACCACCCTGGGCACAGGCCGTGACGAGCAAATCATCGATGCCATCGCTGGTGAATACCGCGATCGCTTCATGATGCACTACAACATGCCCCCTTACGCCACAGGCGAATGTGGCCGCATGGGTGCTCCAAAGCGTCGCGAAATCGGTCACGGCCGTCTTGCTCGCCGCGCCTTGGAAAACCTGCTGCCCAAGCCTGAAGAGTTCCAGTACACCATGCGTGTGGTGTCCGAGATCACCGAGTCCAACGGTTCAAGCTCCATGGCCTCAGTATGCGGTGGCTGCCTTTCCCTCATGGACGCTGGTGTGCCCATGAAGCAATTGGTGGCGGGTATCGCCATGGGTCTGATCAAGGAGGACAACAAGTTCGCCGTGCTCACCGACATTTTGGGCGATGAAGATCACCTGGGCGACATGGACTTCAAAGTGGCTGGTACTGAAAATGGTGTGACTGCGCTGCAAATGGACATCAAAATCCAAGGCATCACCAAAGAAATCATGCAGGTTGCCCTGGCCCAAGCGCGCGAAGGCCGCATGCACATTCTGGGTATCATGAAGCAAGCCTCCACCGGTGTAGGTGAGCTTTCTGCTTACGCACCCCGCATGATCTCCATGAAGATCAACCCCGAGAAGATTCGCGATGTCATTGGTAAGGGTGGTGCAACCATCCGCGCCATCACCGAAGAAACCGGTGCAAGCATCGACATCAAAGACGATGGTTCCATCACCATCGCGTCTGTGGATGGCGACGCTGGCGAGCGTGCCAAGAAGAAAATCGAGGAAATCACCGCTGAAGTGGAAGTGGGTGCCATCTATGACGGCACCGTTCTGAAGCTGCTCGATTTTGGCGCCATCGTGAGCGTGCTGCCAGGCAAAGATGGTCTGTTGCACATTTCCCAGATCGCCAACGAGCGCGTAAATACGGTCGGCGATTACCTGAAAGAAGGGCAGCAGGTTCGTGTGAAGGTGTTGGAAGCCGATGAAAAAGGTCGCCTGCGTCTGTCCATGAAGGCCTTGTTGATTCCTGAAGCACCTGTTGAGGGTGCGGCCGAAGGCTCTTCCGAAGCCTGATGAGCTTGACTGATCTAAATCACGCTGTCCCAGCCACCATGCAAGGCGTGGTGGTTTTGGAACCCGGTGGAGTAGAGCAGTTAAAGCTTGTTGATTTGCCCACGCCCCCCCCGGGGCGTGGGGAAGTGTTGATACGCGTGCACGCGGCCGGTGTGAACCGGCCCGACGTGTTGCAGCGCTTGGGTTTGTATCCCCCGCCGCCAGATGCCAATCCACGCTTGGGTCTTGAAGTCGCCGGAGACATTGTCGCTGTGGGTGAGGGTGTTGGCCAAGAGCGCTTGGGCAACGCGGTAATGGCCCTGTGCAACGGCGGCGGTTATTCCGAATATGTTGTTGTGCCCGCTGCGCAATGCATGTCAGTGCCCCCGGGGTTAACCATGGTTCAGGCAGCCAGCCTGCCCGAGGTGTACCTCACTGTGTGGCAAAACCTGGTCTGGACCGGAGGGCTTAAAGCTGGCGCCAAGGTCTTGGTGCACGGGGGCAGCAGTGGCATAGGAACTGCTGCCATTCAGTTGTGCAAGCGTTTCGGTGCCGAGGTGTTTGTCACCGTCGGCGGCCCCGCCAAGGCAAGCTATTGTGAGGCCTTGGGTGCAAAAACATACCACTACAAAACTGAAGTTTGGGAAGATCGAATTCTTGCCGATACCGAGGGGGTGGGTGTTGATCTCGTGTTGGACATGGTGGCAGGTGATTACCTGGACCGCGACCTCAAATGCGTGGCCGATCAAGGGAAAATCATCGTAATCGCCCTGTTGGGTGGTCGTTTTGCGAAAATCGACGGGGCGCGTTTAATGGCCAAGCGGGCCGAGTTGACGGGCAATACCCTGCGCCCCAGAAGCGCGCAATTCAAAGCCCGTTTGTGTGCAGAGGTTGAACAAGACCTCGCTGCGGGCTTTGCAAGCGGGCATTACAAGCCTTTGGTGGAAGCGGTTTATCCCTTGCAACAAGTGGCCCGGGCCCACACCCGCATGGAGTCGGGTGAGTCCTTTGGAAAAATTGTTCTAAAAATAGGTGAAAGCGAATGACAAACCGCAAAAAACTGGTGGCTGGCAACTGGAAAATGAACGGCAGCCTGGATGCGAATGAAGCCTTGGTTTTGGGGATTTTGCCCGAAGCGGATGGTGCCGTGGATGTTTCAGTTTTTTGCCCATTTCCATACCTGGGCCAGCTTCAGCGCCTGCTCAAAGGCGCTGGCGTGCAGTTTGGTGCACAAGACATGTCTGCGCATCTAAGCGGCGCATATACGGGCGAGGTGTCTGTGGCCATGCTCAAAGAATTTGGGGTGAGCCAAGTGATTGTGGGGCATTCCGAGCGCCGTACCTACCATGCAGAAAGCAGCGATATCGTGGCCAAAAAAGCCAGCCTAGCCATTCAAAACGGGGTCACTCCGATTGTGTGCCTGGGCGAGACGCTTGGGCAACGTGAGGCAGGTCAAGTGGAGTCGGTGATTGCCTCGCAGCTAGACCCAGTGATTGCCGAATGTTCAAAGTTTGTCAGCGACGGGGTGTGGAATCTTGTGATCGCCTACGAGCCTGTCTGGGCCATTGGCACCGGGGTTACAGCCTCGCCAGAACAGGCCCAAGAGGTTCACGCCATGATTCGCCAGCGCTTGCAGGCCATGTTGGGTGAAGCATTGGCCCAAAGCACTCGAATTTTGTACGGTGGCAGCGTAAAACCAGGCAACGCTGCAGAAATATTTGCAAAAGTTGACATCGATGGTGGCTTAATTGGAGGTGCGGCTTTGTCATCCGATGATTTCTCTGGAATAATACGCGCCGCGAGAGGTTAAATTAAATTTATGAGCATCTTCCACACATTCCTTACTGTGATGCAGGTTTTGTCTGCCATCGCGGTGATCGTTCTGGTTTTGCTGCAGCACGGCAAAGGCGCAGACATGGGCGCAGCCTTCGGCAGCGGCTCGTCTGGCAGCCTATTCGGTGCCAGCGGATCAGCTAATTTTCTAAGCCGTGCAACAGCTTTCTGTGCTACAATCTTCCTGCTTTGCACACTGGGTTTGGCGTTCTACGCAAGGGCCGATGTGGCTCCCCAATCCGGTGGTGTGATGGAGGCCATTGAGGCAGTTCCTGCAGAGGGCGCGGCAACCCCTGCAGAGGGCAAGCCGGCTCAACCCAGTACGCCGGTGCAAGAAATTCCGAAGTAATTAACTTCGCCGACGTGGTGGAATTGGTAGACACGCTATCTTGAGGGGGTAGTGGCCACAGGCTGTGCGAGTTCGAGTCTCGCCGTCGGCACCAGATCAATCAAAGCCGGTCTTTTGATGGATGACCGGCTTTTTTTTGGCCACTCAAAGGGCTATTAGGGTTAACACGGGAGTCAACGTGAATCTTGAATCTTATTTTCCGGTGCTGTTATTTATTCTCGTGGGCATTGGTGTTGGTGGTGGCGCCATGCTTGTGGGCCGTGTTCTGGCCCCCAACAATCCCGATGGTCAAAAACTCTCCCCGTACGAATGTGGCTTCGAGGCATTTGAAGACGCTCGCATGCAGTTCGACGTCCGCTACTACCTTGTGGCCATTCTCTTCATCTTGTTCGATCTCGAAATTGCATTTCTTTTCCCTTGGGCCTTGGCCTACCGGGAAATCGGCCCGGTTGGGTTTTGGGCAATGATGATTTTCCTCGGTGTGCTGGTTGTTGGTTTCATATACGAGTGGACCCGCGGCGCGCTTGATTGGGAGTAAGCGGCGTAAGGCACCAGCTGGGCATGGTTAGGGCAGGGGCAGGCAGTTAAAAATTCCACCAGTGGAAGGTTTGAAGAATCATGGCAATTGAAGGCGTTTTGAACGAAGGTTTTATCACCACCACGGCTGATAAATTGATCAACTGGGGTCGCACGGGTTCTTTGTGGCCCATGACCTTCGGCTTGGCCTGTTGTGCAGTCGAAATGATGCATGCAGGCGCCAGCCGTTATGACCTGGACCGTTTTGGCATCATTTTCCGCCCTAGCCCGCGCCAATCCGATCTGATGATCGTGGCGGGTACACTTTGCAACAAAATGGCGCCAGCCTTGCGCAAGGTGTACGACCAAATGGCTGAACCCCGCTGGGTGTTGTCCATGGGGTCTTGCGCCAATGGGGGCGGTTATTACCATTATTCGTACTCGGTGGTGCGTGGCTGCGATCGCATCGTTCCAGTGGATGTGTATGTGCCGGGTTGCCCGCCCACTGCCGAGGCCCTCATGTATGGTCTTTTGCAGCTGCAAAACAAAATCAAAAACACTTCCACCATTGCACGTTGAGGCATTCAGGCATGGCTAATAATCTTGAACGTTTGCAAGAGTCCCTCAGCCAGGTGCTGGGTGATCGTGTTGTGAGCCTGCAGGCCGCGCTGGGTGAGCTGAACCTCACCGTGAAAGCGTCGCATTACCTTGAAGCGTGCACACTCTTGCGCGATCACTCCGATTTGCGATTCGACCAATTGGTCGATTTGTGCGGTCTGGACATGAGCGAGTACAAAAACGAGATTCACGAATCTGGACGTTTTTGGGTGGTTTTACAATTGCTGTCGGTGGCCAATAACCAGCGTGTGCGCCTCAAGGTGTGTTGCGCTGACGATGATCTGCCAACCGTGCCCTCCGTGATCGACGTTTGGTCGTCAGCCAACTGGTACGAGCGCGAAGCCTTCGATCTGTTTGGCATCGTGTTTGAAGGTCACCCCGATTTACGCCGAATTTTGACCGACTACGGTTTTGTTGGGCACCCCTTCCGCAAAGATTTCCCCTTGTCGGGTCACGTCGAAATGCGCTATGACCCCGAGTTGGGGCGTGTGGTGTATCAGCCCGTCACCATTGAACCCCGCGAAATCACCCCTCGCATCGTGCGCGAGCCTCAGTACGGTGGAGCGAAATAATCATGGCAGAAATCAAGAATTACACCCTGAACTTTGGCCCTCAGCACCCAGCCGCTCACGGTGTGTTGCGCTTGGTGCTTGAACTCGATGGCGAGGTGGTTCAGCGCGCTGACCCTCACATTGGACTGCTGCACCGTGGCACTGAGAAGCTGGCCGAGCACAAAACGTTCATTCAAAGCCTGCCGTACATGGATCGCCTGGACTACGTGTCCATGATGGCCAACGAGCACGCATACTGCATGGCAATCGAAAAGCTGCTGGGCATTGAAGTGCCCGAACGCGCGCAGTACATCCGTGTGATGTTCGATGAGATCACCCGCATTTTGAATCACCTGCTCTGGATTGGCGCTCACGGTTTGGACGTTGGCGCCATGGCCGTGTTTTTGTACGCCTTCCGCGAGCGTGAAGACCTGATGGACTGTTACGAGGCGGTCTCGGGTGCTCGCCTGCATGCGGCTTACTACCGTCCCGGCGGAGTGTACCGTGACCTGCCTGACCGCATGCCACAGTACAAACCCTCCAAGGTGCGGTCTGCCAAAAAGGTCGATGAACTCAACCGCAACAGGCAAGGCTCGCTGCTCGATTTCATTGATGATTTCACGCAGCGCTTCCCCAAGTACGTAGACGAATACGAAACGTTGCTCACCGACAATCGCATCTGGAAGCAGCGTTTGGTGGGCGTGGGCGTGGTTAGCCCCGAGCGTGCACTGTCGATGGGTTTCACTGGCCCCATGTTGCGTGGCTCTGGCATTGCTTGGGATTTGCGCAAAAAGCAGCCCTATGAAGTTTACGACCGTTTGAGTTTTGATATTCCCGTGGGCAAAAACGGCGACTGCTACGACCGCTATCTGGTTCGGGTAGAAGAAATGCGCCAGTCCAACAAAATCATCAAGCAGTGTGTGGACTGGTTGCGTGCCAACCCGGGCCCCGTGATGAGCGACAACCACAAGGTGGCACCGCCTAAGCGTGTGGACATGAAGTCCAACATGGAAGAGCTGATTCACCACTTCAAGCTGTTCACCGAAGGCATGCACGTGCCAGAAGGGGAGGCGTATTCCGCCGTTGAGCACCCCAAGGGTGAATTTGGCATCTACCTGATGGCTGATGGCGCAAACAAGCCGTATCGCTTGAAGATCCGTGCTCCGGGGTTTGCCCATTTGCAAGGTCTGGATGAGATGTCGCGTGGCCACATGCTGGCCGATGTGGTGACCATCATTGGTACCCAAGACATTGTGTTCGGTGAAATTGACCGCTAAGGAACAAACGCAATCATGAAGTTGAGCGAAAACGCCTATCGCCTGATAGACAAAGAACTGACGAAGTACCCGGCCGACCAAAAGATCTCAGCCGTGATGGCTGGCTTGCGGATTGCGCAGGTTGAGTTGGGTTGGTTGCCTGCCGAGGCCATTGAAGCCGTGGCGGAATACCTTGAAATTCCGCCGATTGCGGCGTACGAAGTGGCCACCTTTTACAACATGTATGACACCAAAAAGGTGGGCAAATTCAAGTTGGTGGTCTGTACCAATTTGCCATGCGCTTTGTCTGGTGGCACCGATGCTGCCGAGTACCTGAAGAAAAAGCTGGGCATCGATTACAACGAAACCACCAAAGACGGCTTGTTCACCTTGAAAGAAGGGGAGTGCATGGGTGCCTGCGGTGATTCCCCAGTGATGCTGGTGAACAACCACCGCATGTGCAGTTTCATGAGCAACGAGAAGATCGATGCGCTGGTAGAGGAGTTGAAGTCATGACTTGTTTGCACGGACGACACATTAACCCAGTGATTTTGGCCGGTCTGGATGGTCAAAACTGGGACCTGAAAGGTTACGAGGCCCGCGGTGGCTACAAGGCCCTGCGCAAAATCCTGACCGAAGGCATTTCTCAGGAAGACGTGATTGCCGAAGTCAAAAAGTCGGCGCTTCGCGGCCGTGGCGGTGCAGGTTTCCCCACGGGTCTGAAGTGGAGTTTCATGCCTCGCCAATTTCCAGGTCAGAAGTACCTGGCTTGCAACTCGGATGAGGGCGAGCCCGGCACATTCAAAGACCGCGACATCTTACGTTACAACCCCCACTCCGTGATCGAAGGCATGGCCATTGCAGCCTACGCGATGGGTATTTCTGTGGGTTACAACTACATCCACGGCGAAATTTGGGAAACCTACGAGCGATTCGAAGAGGCGCTTGAGCAGGCTCGTGCGGCGGGCTACCTGGGCGACAACATCATGGGGTCGAATTTCAGTTTCCAGGTGCACGCCCACCAAGGGTACGGCGCATACATTTGCGGCGAAGAAACAGCGTTGATCGAGTCCATCGAAGGCAAGAAGGGTCAGCCGCGCTTTAAGCCGCCTTTCCCAGCGTCGTATGGCATTTACGGCAAGCCGACGACCATCAACAACACCGAAACATTTGCAGCGGTGCCCTTTATTTTGCAGAACGGCGGTGATTGGTTTCTGGAATTGGGCAAGCCCAACAACGGTGGCACCAAAATTTTCTCGATCTCGGGTGACGTCGAAAAGCCTGGAAACTACGAAATTCCACTGGGCACACCGTTCGCCAAATTGCTTGAACTGGCTGGTGGAATGAAGGGCGGCCGCAAGATCAAAGCCGTTATTCCCGGCGGTTCGTCCATGCCTGTATTGCCAGGCGATGTGATGATGGCCACCGACATGGACTACGATTCTATTGCCAAAGCGGGTTCCATGTTGGGGTCTGGCGCAGTCATCGTGATGGATGAAACCCGTTGCATGGTCAAAAGCCTGTTGCGCCTCTCGTACTTCTACTACGAAGAAAGCTGCGGCCAGTGCACGCCATGCCGCGAGGGCACGGGCTGGTTGTATCGCATAGTCAACCGCATTGAACATGGCCAGGGTCGCCCTGAAGACCTCGACATGCTCAATTCGATTGCAGACAACATTCAGGGGCGCACCATTTGCGCCTTGGGCGATGCGGCGGCCATGCCGGTGCGCGCTTTCTTGAAGCATTTCCACGAAGAGTTTGAGCATCACATCACGCACAAGTCGTGCATTGTGCCGGCTTACGTTTGAATCCCAGCGGGTAGATACACATGGTTGAACTAGAGATTGATGGCATCAAGGTCGAAGTGGCCGAGGGCAGCATGCTGATGGATGCGGCTGTGAAAGCCGGCAAGTATGTGCCTCACTTCTGCTATCACAAAAAATTGTCCATCGCGGCCAACTGTCGCATGTGCCTGGTAGATGTAGAAAAGGCGCCCAAGCCTTTGCCAGCCTGCGCCACACCAGTGGCCCCCGGCATGATTGTTCGTACCCAGTCCGAGAAGGCTGTGAACGCACAAAAGAGCGTGATGGAGTTTTTGCTGATCAACCACCCTCTGGATTGCCCCATTTGCGATCAGGGCGGTGAGTGCCAGTTGCAAGACATCGCAGTGGGCTACGGCGGCGTTTCCTCCCGTTATCAGGAGGAAAAGCGTGTGGTGTTCCACAAAGACATCGGCCCGTTGGTGTCAGCCCAAGAAATGAGCCGTTGCATTCACTGCACGCGTTGTGTTCGCTTCGGTCAAGAAATTGCCGGCGTGATGGAACTGGGCATGGCCAACCGGGGTGAGCATTCTGAAATTCTGAGTTTTGTGGGCAATTCGGTGGATTCCGAACTGTCTGGCAACATGATCGACCTGTGCCCAGTGGGTGCGCTCACTTCCAAGCCTTTCCGCTACAACGCCCGCACCTGGGAAATGGCGCGACGCAAGTCGGTCGCCCCCCACGACAGCCTGGGCTCAAACGTGGTGGTGCAGGTCAAGGGCGACAAAGTGATGCGTGTCGTGCCTCAAGAGAACGAGGCCATCAACGAGTGTTGGATCTCTGATCGCGACCGCTTCAGCTATGAAGGTTTGCAGGCCGAAGATCGCCTCACCGAGCCCATGATCAAGAAGAATGGTCAGTGGGTGAGCGCGGATTGGCAGACCGCCCTGAACATGGTTGCCGAGGGTCTGAAAAAGGCCCGCCGCGAATCGACCGACTTGAACAACATTGCGATGTTGGTGTCGCCCAACAGCACTTACGAAGAAATGGCTTTGGCCAAAGCATTGATGCAAGGCATCGGCTCCACCAGCATTGACGCGGGTGTGCGTCATCACGCCAATCTGAATTTGCAGGGTGTCACACCCTGGCTGGGCGCGAGTATTCAGGAAGTCGGTGATGCCGACGCCCTGGTGGTGGTTGGTGCCGATTTGCGCAATGATCAACCCTTATTGACACAGCGAATTCGCCAGGCAGCGAAGGCCGGTGCAAAGGTCGCCATCGTAAACGCTGGTGGTCTGGATCCCCTGATGCCCAAAGCCGCTTGGCTAAAGGCCGCTCCCAGCACATGGGCGACCAGCCTGGATTCCTCGACGGTCAAAGAAGCCTTGGCCATTGAGGGCAACAAGTTTGTGCTGCTTGGTCAACAGGTACTGATGAGCCCGTTTGCCAGCCAGGTGTTGGCCAAAGCGCAGGCCCTCGCTCAATCTACAGGGGCCAAACTGGGCTTCCTTGGGGATGGCGCAAACTGGGTGGGTGCATTTGTGGCTGGCGTGCAGGCCGCTTCGCATGGCGGTAAATCCTTCGCGCAGGCCGTGGCTGGCAAAGCCAAGGCGGCCATTGTGTTTGGTGCTGAAGCCGATCTTGACACTGGTTTAGGCCAATCTTTGGTGCGCGGTCTGATTGATTCAGAGTTTGTGGTGTATGCCGGGGCATTTGTGGGCAACGCCAAGCAGTATGCGGATGTGCTGCTGCCGATTGCGCCGAGCACCGAAACTTCGGGCACCTTCATTAACATCGCTGGGCAGGTTCAAACCTTCAAAGCGACTGTTCGTCCCGCTGGCGAAACGCGCCCCGGCTGGAAGGTGTTGCGCGTGATGGGCAACTTGCTGGGTCTTGAAGGATTCGAGTTCAACAGTTCTGAGGAAGTGTTGAAGGCCACCTTGCCCGCAGATCTCGCGCTCAACAACACGCTGGGTGAGCAGGCTGTGGCGGGTGTTGCGCTTGGTGGTGCCTTTGAGTTGGCCACTTACGTTCCCATTTACGACACCGACGCCCTGGTGCGCAGGGCCTCATCGCTTCGCAAGACCAAGTCCGCAAAGCCTGCTCTGATTCAAGTGAACGCGGCCACTGCTCAAGCCATTGGCGTTCAATCGGGCGACCAAGTCAAATTGAAAGATTCGGAGGGCGGCATTTTGCAGGCCGCAGTATTCGTGAACAAACACATTGCTGACAAGGTGATATTGGTGCCAGTGTCACGTGCAGAGACTCAGAGCCTGCGTGTGAGCTTTGGCGGAGTCGATGCAGAGGCCTTGGTGGCTGGTGAGGTGCAGGCATGAGCTCTCCTCTGGACATGATCACCACCTTTGGGTCTGATCTGCTTGGACCCGCTTGGCTGCCTGTGTGGACCCTCATCAAGATCCTCACAATCACTTTGCCTTTGTTGGGTTGTGTGGCTTACCTCACCTACTGGGAACGCAAAATGATTGGCCGCATGCACATTCGCATGGGGCCAAGCCACGTGGGTCCCATGGGTTTGCTGCAGCCCATTGCCGATGCGGTCAAGATGATGTTCAAAGAAATCATCGTACCCATCAATGCCAACAAGGGGCTGTTCATCATTGCTCCCATCATGACCATCATGCCCGCCTTGGCGGCTTGGGCGGTTATTCCCTTTGGTCCTGAAACCGTATTGGCCAATGTGAACGCAGGCTTGCTTTATCTCATGGCCATCACGTCCCTGGAAGTGTACGGCGTGATCATCGCGGGCTGGGCATCCAATTCCAAGTACGCCTTTTTGGCAGCCATGCGGGCGTCTGCTCAAATGGTGTCATACGAATTGGCGATCGGCTTTGTGTTGGTTACCGTGCTGTTGGTGGCCGGCAGCCTGAACATGACCGACATCGTCATGACTCAAACCACCGGTCAATTCGCGGACATGGGGCTGAACTTCCTGTCATGGAACTGGTTGCCCCTGTTGCCGCTGATGGTGATCTACATGATCTCTGCTGTGGCCGAGACCAACCGCCACCCGTTTGACGTGGTCGAAGGTGAATCCGAAATTGTGGCCGGTCACATGGTTGAGTATTCGGGCATGACGTTTGCGATTTTCTTCCTGGCTGAGTACGCCAACATGATCCTGCTGTCCTGCTTGGCGGCCATCATGTTCTTCGGAGGTTGGGATGCTCCAGTGGCCTTCTTGAGCTTCATTCCTGGCTGGATCTGGCTCGGGCTGAAAACCTTCCTGCTGGTGTCTATGTTTATTTGGTTCCGTGCATCGTTTCCACGCTATCGCTACGACCAAATCATGCGCCTGGGTTGGAAAGTGTTCATTCCGCTCACGCTGGTGTGGCTGGTCGTTGTGGCCGCATGGATGCAGACACCCTGGAATATCTGGAATTAATCGAGAGTCAACATGGTTCAAGTCATTAAAGATTTTTTCGGCAGCCTGCTTCTGCGGGAGATGCTCAAGGGCATGGCCCTGACCATGAGCTATATGTTCAAGTCGCCCATCACCATTTTGTACCCGATGGAAAAGACGCCCATGTCCCCGCGTTTCAGGGGCTTGCATGCCCTGCGACGCTACCCCAACGGGGAAGAGCGTTGCATTGCCTGCAAATTGTGCGAGGCTGTTTGCCCTGCCATGGCCATCACCATTGAGTCTGAGCAGCGAGAAGATGGCACCCGTCGAACAAGCCGTTACGACATCGACCTCACCAAATGCATTTTTTGCGGATTTTGTGAAGAGTCTTGTCCTGTGGATTCGATTGTAGAAACACACATTCACGAGTATCACGGCGAAAAACGCGGTGACCTGTATTTCACCAAGGAAATGCTCTTGGCCGTGGGCGACCGTTACGAGGCCGAGATCGCAGCCAACCGTGAAGCCGATGCGGCTTACCGTTAAACCGATACAAAACTAAGAAGACCCCAAGTCATGGATGCAATAACCGGTTTCTTTTATGTGTTCGCCGCCATTTTGGTGTTTGCGGCACTGCGCGTGATCACCGCACGCAACCCAGTGCACGCGGCGCTTTATCTGGTGCTTTCATTTTTTTCGGCGGCGGCCATCTGGATGCTGCTTGAAGCAGAGTTTTTGGCCATCTCCCTGGTGTTGGTGTACGTGGGGGCAGTGATGGTGCTGTTCCTGTTTGTGGTCATGATGGTCGACATCAACATGGATAAGGTGCGCGCGGGGTTTTGGAAAAACCTGCCCATTGCAGCGATTGTGGGCTCTCTCATTGCTTTCCAAATGTCGGTGGTGCTGTTGCGTGGTTTCTGGGACCCCAACATGGAAACTCCCGAGCAGGCGGCCAACAACACCCAGGCGCTGGGCAAACTGTTGTACACCGAGTATTTGTACCCCTTTGAAGTGGCTGCCCTAATTTTGCTGGTTGCCATGGTGGCCGCCATTGCGCTGACCTTGCGCAAGCGCAAAGACACCAAGGGGCAGGTGCCTTCCGAGCAGGTTCGTGTGAAGGCGGCTGACCGCGTAACCCTGGTGAGCATGCCGGCCGATATTGACCGTAAACAGACCAAAGATGGTCAACAGCAGCGCTAATTGAGCCAATCGAGGACCTAATTACAATGATTTCACTTGCTCATTTTCTGGTGCTGGGCGCGATCCTGTTTTCGATCAGCGTGATAGGCATTTTTTTGAATCGCAAAAACCTCATCGTGATCCTGATGGCCATCGAGTTGATGCTGCTGTCGGTGAACATGAATTTTGTGGCTTTCTCTCACTACTTGGGCGACCTGTCCGGGCAGTTGTTCGTTTTCTTCATTCTCACAGTGGCTGCTGCTGAATCTGCCATCGGTTTGGCGATTATGGTGGTGCTCTTCCGAAACATGAACTCAATCAACGTCGAAGACCTCGACCAGCTCAAGGGGTAAGCGCCAATGAATCCTTTGTATCTGATCGTTCCCTTTGCGCCTTTGGTTGGCTCTATTCTGGCCGGTTTTTTTGGCAAGCAGATTGGCCGCACCGGTGCCCACACCGTCACCATCGCCGGCGTGGCCATTTCATTGGTCGCCTCCATTCTGGTGTTTATGGATGTGATGGAGGGCAACACCTTCAATGGCACCCTGTACCAGTGGGCAGTGGTCGGTACCCTGGTGTTTGAAGTGGGTTTTCTGATTGACACCCTCACGGCAACGATGATGCTGGTGGTCACCAGCGTCTCTCTGATGGTGCACATTTACACCATCGGCTACATGGAAGAAGACGAGGGTTACCAGCGGTTCTTTTCGTATATTTCGCTCTTCACCTTCTCGATGTTGATGCTTGTGATGAGCAACAACTTCCTGCAGTTGTTCTTTGGCTGGGAAGCTGTGGGCCTGGTGTCTTATTTGCTGATTGGTTTTTGGTACACCAAACCGACCGCTATTTACGCCAACTTGAAGGCCTTCCTGGTTAACCGTGTTGGAGACTTCGGGTTTATTTTGGGCATTGGCTTGTTGATGGCCTATGCGGGCTCGATGAATTACACCGAAGTGTTTGCCCAGGCAGACAGCCTGGCTGCGCAGACCATGCCGGGCACCGACTGGCCATTGTTGGCGGTGGCTTGTATTTGTTTGTTTATCGGTGCCATGGGCAAGTCGGCGCAGTTCCCCTTGCACGTTTGGCTACCAGATTCCATGGAAGGCCCAACGCCCATTTCTGCGCTGATCCACGCTGCGACCATGGTAACCGCCGGTATTTTTATGGTGAGCCGCATGTCGCCGCTGTTTGAACTCAGTGACATCGCGCTGAACTTCGTGTTGGTGATTGGTTCCATTACGGCGCTCTTCATGGGCTTTTTGGGCATCATTCAAAACGACATCAAGCGCGTGGTGGCGTATTCCACCCTGTCGCAGTTGGGTTACATGACCGTTGCTTTGGGCGTGTCGGCCTACCCTGTGGCCATTTTCCACCTCATGACCCACGCGTTTTTCAAAGCACTGTTGTTCCTGGGTGCAGGTTCGGTGATCATTGGCATGCACCACGACCAAGACATCCGCCACATGGGTGGATTGTGGAAGTACATGCCCATCACCTGGATTACGTCGCTTTTGGGTTCTTTGGCTTTGATTGGTACGCCGTTCTTCTCTGGCTTCTACTCTAAAGACAGCATCATCGAGGCGGTGCATTTTAGTAACCTGCCTGCTGCGGATTTCGCTTACTTCGCCGTTACGGCTGGCGTCTTTATCACGGCCTTCTACAGCTTCCGAAT
>NZ_CAXQZX010000165.1:0-3577 GCF_964228395.1 Limnobacter sp. | reverse complement strand
GCGCCCCAGCGGGTGTACTCCATGGGGCCGGTGTTTCGCCACGAGCGGCCCCAGCGCGGTCGCTATCGTCAGTTTCACCAGCTTGATGTGGAGGCCTTGGGGTTTGCAGGTCCCGATATTTACGCCGAACTCATCGTGATGCTGTCGCGGCTGTGGCGCGACATGGGCCTGGAAAATGTTCGCCTCGAAATCAACTGCTTGGGTGAGGCCGCTGAGCGCTTGGCCCATCGGCAGGCGCTCATCGATTATTTTGAACAGCACAAAGACGTGCTCGATGAAGACGCCCAACGGCGTTTGTACACCAATCCTTTGCGCATTTTGGACACCAAAAACCCCACCATGCAAAGCATGGTTAACGCTGCGCCGCGTTTGTCGCAGTTTTTGGGGGAGTCTTCTTTGGCCCACTACAACGGTGTAAAGCGCCTGCTCGACGATGCGGGTGTGCCATACATCGAAAACCCCCGCTTGGTGCGCGGGCTCGACTACTACAACCTCACGGTATTCGAGTGGATCACCGATGCCTTGGGTACACAGGGCACCATTTGTGGTGGCGGGCGTTACGATGGGCTCATCGAAATTCTGGGGGGTAAGCCCACACCGGCCATCGGTTTTGCCATCGGTTTGGAACGGCTTTTGGAGTTGTATCTCGAGATGAACAACCCCGACGACCAAGCCGACCTCGACGTGTACGTGGTGCACCAAGGGGAGGGCACGGCCCGCCGCGCTTTCACGCTGGCCGAGGAACTTCGCGATGCAGGTTTTGCCGTGGTGTTGCATGCAGGTGGGGGCGGTTTTAAAAGTCAAATGAAGCGTGCCGATGTAAGCGGCGCATCTGTGGCTGTTATTTTGGGTGAGAACGAATTGGCCGCGGGCACTGCCGCTGTCAAGCTGTTGCGCGGCGAAGGCACGCAAATGGAATTCAAGCAAAGCGAATTGGCTGAGGCCATCGTTGGCTTGTTATATGGAGAGGGAGAAGAGTCTTGAGTCGATACGACCTGGAAGAACAAGAGCAACTGGCCAATTTAAAGGCCTTCTGGGCCAAATACGGCAATTTTATTTTGACCGTGCTCATTTTGGTGTTTGGTTCATTTGCTGCCAAAAATGGTTGGGAGTGGTGGCAGGCCCGCCAGTCCACCGAGGCGGTGGTGGTGTTTGAAAAACTGGAGTCTGCTGCTGCATCGGGTGATCTTGAACTGATGTCTCAGATCCAAACCACGCTGCTCGACAACCATGGTGGCTCGAACTACGCCCCCCGCGGTGCTTTGCTGGCTGCCCGGGTGTATGCCGAAGACGGTAAAACCGACCAAGCCAAACAAGCCCTGCAGTGGGTTGTTAAAGAATCCAGCCTGCTTGAGTACGAGGCCACCGCCCGCCTGCTTTTAAGTGGTTTGCTGATCGAAGAGGGCAAGCATGCAGAGGCCAAAGCGCTGCTCGAGAAAAAGCTGACGGGGTTTGAGGGCTTGTTCCATGACCGTTTGGGGGACATCGCTCTGGCTGAAAACAAGCCCGCTGAAGCCAACAAGGAATACGAGGCCGCACTGGCTGCCATCCAGGCCAACAGTCCCTGGCGCGCTGTGATTGAGCGCAAAATTGCAGCTTTGCCCAAATCTGGAGAATGAATCTCATGACTCAAGCACACACATTGATCGGCCGCGCGGGCATGGCGCTTTGTATGTTGGCGCTGGTCTCGGGTTGCTCCACCTTGAGCAAACTCAACCCTTTTGGAAGTGGTGCAGTTAAGCCAGCCGAGTTGGTGGCTTTCACGCCTTCGCTCAATGTAAATACAGCCTGGAAAACCGACATCGGTGAGTCTGAAGGCGGTTATTTCAGCCCTGCTGTGTTTGATGACACTGTGTATTTGGCCTCTGAAAAAGGCCAGGTCCGCGCGCTAAACCGCAGCAACGGGCAGGTCAAGTGGACCATTAAAACCGACGCCAAACTGAAGGCTGGCGTCGCTGCCACCGTGGACACCGTGGCTGTGGTCGATGTCAACAACCGCCTCTTGGCCTTCGATACCAATGGCAAGCAAAAATGGACCACCAGCCTGGGGGTTGAGGTCAGCACCGTGCCGGTGGGGTCGGTGAGCACCTTGCTGGTTCGCGGGATCGACTTTTCAATTGTGGCCTTGGCCACCGAAAACGGAGCACAGCGCTGGAAGTACAGCCGCCAGTTGCCCCCGCTCACGCTGCGCATCAACAGCCCCGTGGATGTGAACAATGCCCGTGTTTACGCTGGGTTTCCAGGCGGGCGCTTGGTGGCGCTCGACCTCAACAACGGCAATGTGGTGTGGGAGGGCTCTTTGGCCACGCCCACTGGCACCACCGAAATTGAGCGAATAGCCGATGTAACTGGCTCGCCTGTTTATAACTTCCGCGAGGTGTGTGCGGCGTCTTTCCAGGGCCGCTTGGGGTGCCTGGATGCGGTCAGTGCTCGCCCCATCTGGAGTGTTGAGTTTTCATCGCCCTCGGGTGTGTCTGTGGACGACCGCTACATGATCGCCCCCAACGAACTGGGTGACTTGTTCGCGTTTTCCCGCACTGGCGGCAAGCAGGTTTGGCGCATCGAAAACTTCCAGCGCAGGCAGCCCACAACGCCCACGGTGGTTGGTCGAGCTGCGGTCATTGGCGATTTTGAAGGCTATGTGCATTTCATTGACCGCGACACCGGTAAAACCATTGCACGCACCCGGGTGGGTAAAACCGATTTGGCTGCTCCCCCCATGGCCATTGACGGCAACTCGGTTCTGGTTCAGTCCCGCGATGGCGACGTGGCCTTGTTGACCATTCAATAAAGAAGAAGATTTGAAATGAAACCGGTGATTGCCCTGGTCGGGCGCCCCAATGTTGGCAAGTCAACGCTGTTTAATCGGCTGACTCGCACCCGCGACGCCCTGGTGGCCAACCAGCCGGGATTGACCCGCGATCGCCACTACGGCTTGGGGCGCATTGGCTCACGCGATTACCTGGTGGTCGACACCGGTGGGCTGGAACCCGTTGCCAAAGATGGCATTTATGCTGAAATGGCCAAGCAAAGCCGGCAAGCCATTCTTGAAGCCGACCTGGTGTTGTTTCTGGTTGATGGTCGGCAAGGCGTAACCCCCCACGACCATGTGATTGCTGAAGAACTGCGAAAAGCCCGCCGTGAAGTGATCTTGGTGGTGAACAAGTCGGAGGGCATTGCCCACGCCACTGCGGCTGCCGATTTTTATGAGTTGGGCTTGGGCGAGCCCGAGACCATTTCTGCCAGCCATGGCGACGGCGTGCGCCAGCTCATGGACATGGCTTGTGAGCGTTTGCCCAACCTGCCAGACGACGAAGAGGGCGGGCACCGGGTGAAGGTGGCCATCGCCGGTCGGCCCAACGTGGGCAAATCCACCATGGTGAATACTTTGCTGGGTGAGGAGCGTGTGATCGCATTTGACATGCCCGGCACCACCCGAGACAGCATTTACATTGATTTTGAGCGCAATAACAAGCCCTACACCCTCATCGACACGGCAGGCCTTCGCAAGCGTGGCAAGGTGTTTGAGTCTGTTGAAAAATTCTCGGTCATCAAAACCCTGCAAGCCATTGAGGAT
>NZ_CAXQZX010000164.1:0-11856 GCF_964228395.1 Limnobacter sp. | reverse complement strand
CCCACAGTGGCACGTTTGGTGGGTGAGTTCACCAAAAAGCAAGCCGCTTAATTGCAGCTTGCCAGGCTGCTGCGTATGGGCGCAAGCGCTGCGCAGCCGAGCCCAAAAAATCGAAAAGTCCGTGAACCTCACATTCGCGGACTTTTGTTTTTTATCCCTTGTGTATGAGCGCAAATAAACCTGACGATTTGGTAGAGCTGGGGCGCATTGGCGAACCCTATGGCTTAAAGGGCTGGGTGAATGTTCTGCCGTCCTCTGATGACCCGGTGGTTCTGCTCAAGGTCCGTGAGTGGTGGTTGTCGCGTTTGCCGGCGCAGGTTTCAGGTGCAGCCGGGCGTGTTGCACGGCCAAAGCCAGAGCAATTGGTGTATGAGCCTTTCCGTATTCTTCAGGTGAAGGTGCACGCCGACCGACTGGTGGCGCATTTGGAAGGTGTGGAGCACCGTGAGCTTGCCGCGACCTTCAAGGGTTGTCGGGTGCATGTGTCGCGCACTCGATTTCCGCCGCCCGCCGAGGGCGAATATTACTGGGTCGACCTGGTCGGCTGCCAGGTTCACAATCCACAAGGTGAATTGCTGGGTGAGGTGTCGCAGGTGGTTGACCACGGAGCACACCCCATCTTGGTGCTAAAAACACCGGCCCAGGCCGAAGTACCGGGCGGGGAGTGCATGATTCCTTTTGTGGACGCGTATGTGCTAAATGTGGACACAGCCGCCAGGCAAATACTGGCTGACTGGCAACTGGATTATTGAACGTTATGCCCAAGCCCCGCTTTGATGTAATCACCATCTTTCCGGACCAATTTCCACCTTTGCTGGAGCTTGGGGTGGTGGGGCGTGCTTTTAAAAAAGGTCTGGCCAGCCTGCATTGCTGGAATCCTCGGGACTTCACCACTGACCCACACCGCACAGTGGATGACCGTCCTTATGGCGGAGGCCCTGGCATGGTGATGTTGGCCGAGCCCCTGGTAAAGACTGTGCAGGCCATACGTGCCGCTCGGGGAGATACAGCGCCCGTTATTTTTTTAACCCCTCATGGCCCTTTGTTGAAGCAGGCCGATGTTCGCACCCTGTCGGCCACCGAGGGGGCCATTTTGTTGTGTGGTCGCTACGAGGGTGTGGACCAGCGGTTCATCGATGATCACGTGGACCGCACATTTTGCCTGGGGGATTTCGTGCTGTCGGGCGGCGAGTTGGCGGTGGCCTGCATGGTGGATGCGTGGGTGCGCTTGTTGCCCGATGCCCTGAATCACGCAGAATCGGCCACGCAAGATTCGTTTGAGCAGGGGCTGCTGGATTGCCCACACTACACTCGTCCGGAAGTTTTTGAAAATAAAGCGGTTCCAGAGGTGCTTTTGTCTGGAAACCATGGCAGAATATCGAGTTGGCGTTTTGAGCAAGCAAAGGCTTACACAGAACGCTTCAGGCCAGAAATGCTGCCTAAAAAATAGCATTTCTGAATTTTATGTTCATCCTCTGGCGGCCACGTTCAACTTGAACCACATACAAGGCCGTGAATGATGATTTGGAGCACACCATGAATTTGATTCAACAACTTGAGCAAGAAGAAATTGCTCGTTTGGCCAAAGAAATCCCCCCATTTGCCCCTGGCGACACCGTGGTGGTTAGCGTTCGTGTGGTTGAAGGCAACCGTTCACGTCTGCAGGCCTACGAAGGCGTTGTGATCGCCAAACGCAACCGTGGCTTGAACTCTTCATTCATTGTTCGCAAAATTTCCTCAGGCGAAGGTGTAGAGCGTACTTTCCAGCTGTACTCCCCCCTGATTGAAAAAATCGAATTGAAGCGTCGTGGTGATGTTCGCCGCGCCAAGCTGTACTACCTGCGCGAGCGTTCCGGCAAGTCCGCACGCATCAAGGAAAAGTTGCCAAACCGCGTTAACAAGGGTGCCGCAGAGTAATCTGCTTCACTCCAAACGCGGTCAAATAAAAAAGCCAATCCTTCGGGATTGGCTTTTTTTATGGGCTTGTCGCTGCACGCGCCACCGCTAGCTTAACCACCACGGGGTTTCCTCCAGCCAGCGCCGCATGTGGCGCTCCGCCTGTGGACTGCCAACTGATATTTCGGCTGCCAGTTGACGTGCAGTATTTAACAGGTCTTTGTCCAGCATGGGGTCGGCAAATTTCAGCATGGGCATGCCCGATTGGCGCTTGCCGAGCAACTCGCCGGGACCGCGAATTTCAAGGTCTTTCTCGGCCAGGTAAAAGCCATCGTCGCTTTCATGCATGGCTTTTAAGCGCATTTTGGCAGTGGCAGACAGCGGGGAGCCATAAAGCAGCACGCAAACGCTCTGCACCAAGCCGCGGCCCACGCGCCCCCGAAGCTGGTGCAATTGGGCCAGGCCAAATCGCTCGGCTTGGTCAATCACCATCAAGCTGGCATTGCTGACGTCCACACCCACCTCGATCACTGTGGTCGAGACCAGCAAGTCCAGTTCGCCTTTGGAAAACGCCTGCATCACGCTTTGCTTGTGGGCGTTGTCTTGCCGGCCATGCAGCAGACCGATTCGACGCTTGGGCAGCTGCTCTTGCAAGGTTTCGAAGGTAACTTCGGCAGCTTGCAGGTCCAGTGCTTCGCTTTCTTCAATCAACGGGCACACCCAATAGGCCTGTTGGCCGCTGGCGATTTCGTGCTCAATCGCTGCAATCAGTTGATTCCGTTTTTTGTGGGAAAGCAGTTTGGTGATGATGGGTTTGCGTCCTGGGGGCTTTTCATCGAGGTTGGAGACCGCCAGGTCGGACAAATAGGTTTGAGCCAGTGTCCTTGGAATGGGCGTGGCACTCATCATCAATTGGTGAGCCAGTCGCCCGTCGCTGGCTTTGGCCAAAAGGGACAGGCGCTGAGCCACGCCAAAACGATGCTGTTCGTCCACCACCACCAAGGCCAACTGTTTGAACTGCACCTGGTCTTGCACCAGGGCATGCGTGCCCACCACAACGTCCACCTCGCCCATGGTCATGGCCTGCAGCACGCGGTTTTTCTCGCTTTTTTTCATGGCGCCTTGCAGCTTGGCACAGCGAACGCCCACCGTGTCGAACAGTGGTTTTAGCTTGTGAAAGTGCTGCTCGGCCAACACCTCGGTGGGGGCCAACATGGCCGCTTGCATACCGTTGGCCACCGCTTGCAGGCAGGCCACTGCAGCCACCAGGGTTTTGCCGCTGCCCACATCGCCTTGCAGCAGGCGTTGCATGGGGTGTGGTTGTTGTAAGTCTTGGGATATTTCTTGGATTGAGCGCAGTTGGGCTTGAGTGAGTTTAAATGGCAACTGCCGGGTAAATTGATCAATCAAACCCTGGGGATCGGCCTTGAGGGGGTGTGCTTTTTCTTGCTGGCGCTGCAAACGCCACGTGGCCAGCAACAGTTGTTGCGCCAGTAGTTCGTCGATTTTGACGCGCATCCACGCTGGGTGGCTTCGCGTGTTCAGGCTGTGCAGGGCACTGGGCTGCGCCTGCCCGTGCAGGGTTTCCAGGCTCTCGCCCCATTCAGGAAGGCGATGACGCATGCGCTGACTCTCGCTCAGGGTGTCTTCAAAACACGCGCTGGGCAGCTTTTTCATCCAGCGGTGCCAGTCAGATTGTTTGATTTGCCCGGAGCTGGGGTAAACGGGTTCCAGCACTTGCGAGGCTTGGGCCGAGGCTGGGGTCGGGGTGGATGCAGCGATGGGTTCAATGCCCAGGCCGGCCAGCACTTTGACGGTGGGGTGGACCATTTCCAGAATGCCGTAGCCTTGGCGGATTTGCCCGCTGATGTGCAGTGCGGTGCCTTCGCTTAGCTTGCTGCGCAATCCCGGGTAGAAATGCAACCAGCGCAGTAGCAGCCTTGTGTCGCCATTTTCGACCCACACCCGCAGTTGCTTGCGTGGGTGGTGGAGTACTTCTTGGGCGGTGACCGTGGCTTGTATGTTTGCTTTTTGCCCCGGTTGTAGGGCATCCATGGCGGTGATGGTTGCTTTATCCTCAAACCGCAACGGCAGGTGCAGGGCAAGAGCCATCCAATGCCCTGCTGCCAACAGGCCCCCCACCTGTTCGGCTAGGTGCTCGGGCAGCTTGGCCAATTCGGGCCAACGGGGAGAGTCAGCCATGGGTATTGGCGGCTTGGGCTATGGCGTGGGCCATGGCATCAATCAGCGCTTTACAGCGCAAGAATGGCTTCCACCTCGAAGCGCGCACCTTTGGGCAGGCTGGCTACGCCCACCGTGGAGCGGGCCGGGAAGGGTTGCTGCACGTACTCTTGCATGATGGCATTGACCTGCGCAAACTCGCTGAGGTCGGTCAGGAAGAGGGTGAACTTGACCACATTGGCCAAAGAGCCGCCCGCCTGTTCGGCCACGGCCTTGAGGTTGGCAAAGGCTTGACGTGCCTGTGAGGCGGTGTCGCTGCCCACCAGTTCGCCGGTGACAGGGTTCAAGCCAATTTGGCCAGAGGTGAACACCAGGTTACCGAATTGAATGGCCTGGCTGTAGGGGCCGATGGCAGCAGGTGCGTTAGGGGTGGATACAACAGTGACTTGGCTCATGGCAAACAATTAAAAATGAATTGGGAAGGTTGAATTTGGTGAGATGCAATCATAACGCGCCGGGGCCGCCTTGTATTGCCCACCCGGACGGTATACCATTGTCGGCTTGTTTGTTGCGCCGCAATGCTACCCATGAGCAAACGCCACCGGGCCACCACCACGCGTGTACACGATGCCGCAGCCAACCATGCTTTGCGGCCTGTTGTTAAAGACGATATTTTTTCTGAGAAATACGCTTGGGTGGCCGTGGGAGCCTGTGGGCTGGCGTCAATTGCTTTCGGGCCCGAAGAGTCTTTCAAGGCGCTTGGCGATGCCCGCCACCTTTTGTTGTTTCTTGGGCTGTTAACGGCTTTTTCCATTTTGTTGGTTTCTTTAACCTACTTCAGGGTGTCGGAGTTGTTCCCCAAAGGCGGCGGCGCGTACGCGATGGCCAACACGCTGTTGGGGCCCAAGGTGGGTTTGCTCGCTGGCGCCGCGTTGTTGGTGGACTATGTGCTCATGGTGGCCTTGGGCATTAGTGCCGCCACTCATTTGATGTTCAGCTTTTTGCCTCCGGCGTTTTATGAGTACCGTGTGTGGGTATCAATGGCCCTGATGTTGGCGTTGATGGCGTTTCACTTGCAGGCAAGGCAGTTGAATCTTAAGCCTTTTAAGTGGTTGTTCACGGCGTTTTTACTGACCCACCTGGTGTTCATTTTGGTGGCTTTGTCAGACCACTTTGAAGACATGGGGCGGATTGTTCGCGACAGCGTCAGCGGCACCAAGTCAATGTGGCAGGACGCAGGTTTGTTGGCCGTGTTGGCTGTGTTTGCAAGAGGTTTCTTCCTGGGAGGGGGCACCTACACTGGCATTGAAGCCGCCTCGGACACCATTCAGTTAAGCCGATACCGGCAAAGTGCAGACAACCGCCGAAAAATGCTGGCCTATGTGGCGTGCGCACTGGCTTTTGCCGCAGCAAGCCTTGCGGTGTTGTACTTGCTATGGGATGTGCGGGCCGAGCCCACCATGGCGCTCAACGGGGTGTTGTTTGAAAGGGTGTTCACAGGCATTGGTTGGGACTGGCCCTATGTGATTGCTGGCCTGTTGGTCATGCTGGGCTTGGAGACAGCGGTGCTGCTGTTGGCGGCCCACGTGGGTTTTAGTATTGGCCCCAAGGTGTTGTCGACCATGGCCATGGATTCCTGGTTGCCGCACCAGTTTCGTTATTTGTCCAACCGCATGGTGACCAAAAACGGCACATTGCTCATGGGGGCTTTGGCTCTGCTGGCCATTTACCTGAGCTCGGCCAGTGTGGCCTTGTTGGTGGTGTTGTTTTCGATCAATGTGTTTTTGGTATTTAGTTTGTCCATGTTGGGCCTTGCGGTGTACTGGTTAAAACACCGGGAAGAACGGCGTTGGTTCAAGGGCTTGTTGTCGGCAGGTTTGGGTTTGGTGGTGTCGGCTTCTATTTTGCTGGGCACGATCGTGACGCAATTCTTCCAGGGGGGGTGGGTCACCATGCTCATCACGGCGCTGGTGGTGTGTGTGTGCCTGGCGGTCCGCACCCATTACCGTGACACAAAGGCCAGAATTGCGCGTGTGGATGAGGCATTTGCAGGCATTCAATATGGCTCCGAGAGCTCGCCCGCTGAACTGATCGAAGGTGGCAACACAGCGGTGTTTGTGGTGGGCAACAGCCGTGGCGGCGGTTTGCATGCCTTGTTGTGGGTGCAGCGCATGTTTCCTGATCATTTCCAGAATTTTATTTTTATCAATGCCCGCACTGTAGATTCGAATGTGTATGGCGGCAAAGAAACCCTGGAGGCCATGCGGGTGGATGCCTCTGTGTCTTTGAATTACTTTGTGAACTTCTGCCGCAGCCATGGTTTGCGGGCCAAAAGCTACTTGGGGTTTGGCACCGATGCTGTGGCTGAATTAACGCGTCTGGCCCAAGAGGTTTCTGAGTCACATCCCAATGCAATCTTTTTTACCAGCAAGCTAGTGTTTGACAACGAGAACATGTTTACCCGCCTGCTGCACAACCAGGCGGCGCTTGAACTGCAACGCCGCCTGCACAATGCAGGTCAGCAAATGGTGATTTTGCCCATGCGCTTGTAGCGGCTTGGTGAATAAAAGCGTCCTTTTCACTTGCGGCGGGGGCTTTGCTTTTGCAATAATAATTGTCGCCGCCGTAACGATAGAAAACATAAATGACTCTCACCGAGCTGAAATACATCGTCGCTTTGGCCAGAGAGAAGCACTTTGGCCGGGCGGCTGATGCTTGCTTTGTTAGCCAGCCCACCCTGTCTGTGGCCATCAAAAAGCTGGAAGAGGAACTGAGCGTGTCTTTGTTTGAGCGCGGTTCCAGCGAGGTGTCGCTCACGGCTGTGGGCGAACGCATTGTGGTGCAAGCGCAACGTGTGTTGGAAGAGGCGCAAGCCATTCGCACCATTGCCCAGCAGGGCATGGATCCACTGGCCGGGCCACTTCGGGTCGGGGTCATTTATACCATCGGGCCTTACTTGTTGCCCGGTTTGGTGTCCAGCATGATCGACCGCGTGCCCAGCATGCCCCTGTTGTTGCAGGAAAACTTCACCGTGCGTTTGCTGGAGTTGCTCAAGCAGGGCGAGATTGATGTGGCCGTGTTGGCTTTGCCCATCAACGAGTCGGGGTTTGTGATCCAGCCGCTTTATGATGAGCCTTTTGTGGTGGCGCTGCCCAGATCGCATCGATGGGCTGGGCGCAAAAGCATTCGCTCTGATGAACTTCGCACCGAAAACATGCTGCTGCTGGGCACGGGGCATTGTTTTCGCGACCAGGTGCTGGGTGTTTGCCCAGAGTTGTCTCGGTTTTCTCAATCCTCTGAGGGGATTCAGCGCACCTTTGAGGGAAGTTCGCTGGAGACCATTCGTCACATGGTGGCCTCGGGCATTGGTATCACGGTCTTGCCGTCCAGCTCGGTTCCCCAATTGGTGCCAGCCGAGTCTTTGCTCACCTACGTGCCCCTTGAAGATGAGGACACCAAGCGCACAGTGGCTTTGGTGTGGCGCAAAAGCTTTGGTCGACGTGAAGCCTTGGATGCGCTTCGTGAATGCATATTGCAATGCGAGCTTAACGGTGTGAGTTTTTTGGACGCACCCCAGATGGTGCGTTAATGCAGGCCGCCAATTTGCAAGGCCGTTTGCGGGATTACTTTTTATTGCTTCGGCTGGACAAACCCATAGGTATATTGCTCCTGCTTTGGCCCACCCTGTGGGGCTTGTGGTTGGCTGCACGTGGTGTGCCGAATGTGCAGGTGTTGTTGGTGTTTTTGGCCGGGGTGGTGTTGATGCGCTCGGCCGGTTGCGCCATTAACGACTACGCTGACCGTGACATTGACCTGCATGTGGAGCGCACGCGCAATCGGCCTTTGACATCGGGGCGCATTGCTGCATGGGAGGCCGTCGCCTTGGCGGCTGTGCTGGCATTGCTGGCCTTGTTGATTGTTCTGCCCTTGGGGTGGCCTGTAATTTTAATGAGTCTGCCGGCTGCGTTTTTGGCAGGCACTTATCCATTCACCAAGCGGTTTTTCCCCATGCCCCAAGCTTATTTGGGCATCGCATTTGGGTTTTCAATCCCCATGGCGTTTGTGGCTGTACAAGGCGAGGTGCCTTGGTACGCGTGGGTGGTGTTTTTGGCCAATGTGTTTTGGACGGTGGCTTACGACACCGAGTATGCTTTGGTGGACAAACCCGACGACCTGAAGTTGGGCATTAAAACCGCGGCCATCACCCTGGGCCGTTTTGATGTGCTTGGGATCATGGTGTGCTACGCCATGTGCCTGGCCCTGTGGGCGGTGGTGGCTTTTGCCTTGGGTTTTGGCTGGCCGTTTTGGCTGGGATGGATTTGCGCTTTGGCTGTGGCGGCGTATCACTTTGCTTTAATTCGCAACCGGGATCGCGCCAAGTGTTTTAAAGCCTTTTTGCACAACAACTGGTTTGGATTTGCCCTGTTTGCAGGGCTGGTCTTGCAGTTTGTGTTTTACCCACCTTTTTGAAGCTCTTCCGCCCTGGCGCAGGCCGCTTGTGCGGCCTTGATCAAGGCTTCATCAACAGCGGCCAGGCGCAGTTCCTCCAGGCCAGCAAAGGTGGTGCCACCTTTGGAGGTTACCTTTTCCCTGAGGATGGCAAAAGTGTCTTGAGATTGATTGGCCAAGGTGGCTGCACCCAGAAACGTTTGTTTGACCAACTGCGCCGCCTGTTCTTGATCGAACCCCAACTGCACCGCCGCCTTGGCCAAACCCTCCATGAGATAAAAAACATAACCCGGGCCACTGCCCGAGATGGCTGTGATGGCATTGATGTCGCTTTCGTTTTGCACCTCGATCACCTGCCCGCAGCTTTGGAAGATGCGCTTGGCGAAGGATTTGTCATCCGCCGTGCAGTTGTTGGTGAAATACAGGCCAGACATGCCTTGCCCCACCAAGGCGGGAGTGTTGGGCATGCAGCGCACCACGCGGGATTCGATTTGGCCACTCCAGTTTCGAATTTGCTCTACACCCACCCCCGCCGCGATGCTGATCAGCAAGGTGCCAGCCAATCGGGGGGCATGGCTTTGCAGCACGGCCTGCATCTGTTGCGGCTTAACGGCCAGCACCACGGCTTGAGGTTTGAAATCGCTCGGCCAAGCAGCGGTGCATGCCACACCCAGGTTGGCCATTTTGACGGCAGCGTCTTCACTGGGGTCGATGGCTCTGAATTGGGTCGCCTGCTCGCCCTTGGCGATAAGACCTCCCAGAATGGCGTAGGCCATATTGCCAGCACCCAAAAATAAAACATTGTTCATGTGTTTTAAACCTTATGTGTTGGGGACTTGGCGGTTGCGCAAACCGAACAGGGCAGTGCCCACCCGCACGCAGGTGGAGCCACATTCAATGGCCAGTTCGAGGTCGCCAGACATGCCCATGGAGAGGGTGTCCAGAGCCAAGCCTTCGGTGCGCATTTGATCAAACAATTGCTTGCACATCAAAAACTCTTCTCGCAAGGCTTGGGTGTTGTCGGTGTGACTGGGGATGGTCATCAAGCCTCGAAGAGCCAAATTTGGCAAGGCATTAACCTGCTTGCACAATGCGGCTGCCTGGCTTGGCTCAACGCCCGATTTGCTTTGCTCTCCGGATGTGTTGATTTGCACCAGAACATTGAGTGGCGGCAGGTGGGCAGGCCGCTGTTTTGCCAACCGCTCTGCAATTTTAAGTCGGTCTATGCTGTGCACCCAGGCAAAGTGTTCAGCGATGGGCTTGGTTTTGTTGCTCTGGATGGGGCCGATAAAGTGCCATTCCAATTGGGTGGCTTTTGTACCATGCTCCGCTGCTTGGGTGATTTTGTCCAAACCTTCCTGCAGGTAATTTTCTCCAAAAGCCAATTGCCCTTGCTCGGCAAGTTCAAGCACAGCCGCAAGCGGAAAAGTTTTGCTCACCGCAAGCAGCATGACGTCCTTGGGGTTTCGTTGGGCTTTTTGGCAGGCTTGGGCCATGCGCTGTTGTACCAATTGAAGATGATTTGCTGCTGTCATGGCTTCTGGGCTTGCCCTGGGGGCGGAAAATTCACCACATGGAGATTATAGCCCGATGACACTGACAGAACTCTTGACCTGGGCGGTGGAGGAACACGCTTCGGATTTGCATTTGTCGGCCGACATGCCGCCCATGGTCAGGGTCGATGGCGATGTAAAGCGCCTGAGCGATACCGTGTTGAGTCATCGCGAGGTGTATCACCTTGTGCAAAGCTCGATGAGCGAAGTGCAATGGCAGAGCTGGGAGGCGAGCCACGAGTGCGACTACAGCCTGGACATTGAAGGTTTGTCACGCTTTAGGGTGAATGCATTCATGCAAAGCCGTGGCGCCTCAGCGGCTTTTCGTGTGGTACCAAGTCGAGTTCGCACGCTGGAAGAATTGGGGGCTCCCTCGGTGTTTAGACGAGTGGCTCGTGAGCCCAATGGCCTGGTGTTGGTGACAGGCCCCACTGGGTCGGGCAAAAGCACGACGCTGGCCGCCATGGTCGATGAGGTGAACCGCAATGTGCATGGTCATATTTTGACCATTGAGGATCCCATTGAGTTTTTGCACACGCCCATGAATTGCATTGTGAACCAGCGCGAGTTGGGTGAGCACACGCACTCATTTGGCGCTGCCCTGCGCTCAGCGCTGCGCGAAGACCCCGATGTGATCTTGATCGGTGAAATGCGTGACCTCGAAACCATTCAATTGGCCTTAACTGCTGCGGAAACCGGGCACTTGGTGTTTGCAACTTTGCACACGTCGTCTGCACCCAAAACAGTGGATCGAATCATTGACGCGTTTCCGTCCTCTGACAAACCCATGGTGCGTGCCATGTTGTCGGAATCATTGCGAGCCGTGGTGTGCCAAACCCTGTTGAAGAAGCAAGGCGGGGGGCGAGTGGCTGCGCATGAAATCATGCTGGCCACACCTCCGATTCGAAACCTGATTCGCGAGGGCAAGGTGGCGCAAATGACTTCCTCGATTCAGACCGGGGCGCAACATGGCATGCAGACTTTGGAGCAGTCGGTTCAACGTTTGTTGATGACAGGCCAAGTGAGCCGCGATGCGGCCATGGCTTGTTTGAGCCAGAACACCAGCCATTGAATAAGGCTCTAAACCTTTGCGGGCTTTGAGGCTACACTGCTGGTTTGACATTTCAACCAACAGGGATTGTTAAACATGGCACAGGGCATTTATGAATTTTCCAGCAAAACCTTGGACGGCAAGCCGTTGAACCTGGCGGATTTTGCTGGCAAGGTGCTGCTGATTGTGAACACCGCAAGCAAATGTGGTTTTACCCCACAATACGATGGCTTACAAGCCCTGCACAAAGAACTGAAAGACGATGGTTTGGTGATTATTGGTTTTCCGTGCAACCAGTTTGGTCGGCAGGAGCCGGGCGATGAAAGCGAGATCGGCGCCTTCTGCCAGAAAAACTATGGTGTTGATTTTTTGATGTCCGAGAAGGTGGATGTCAATGGTGCCCAGGCCCACCCACTGTTTAAGCACCTCACCAGCCAGGCCAAGGGCATTTTGGGCACAGAGGCCATTAAGTGGAACTTCACCAAGTTTTTGGTTCGCAAAAACGGTGAGGTGTACAAGCGCTATGCGCCCACCACCAAGCCAGAGGAGTTGAAGGGCGACATCGCCAAGCTGTTGGCCGAGTGATCGGGAAGCCTGCCGCTAACGCGATCACCACTTCGACCCACAACACCAAAGGATTTAATCTGAAGTGCCGGCCCTGGGTCGGTAAATCCCTTTGGTGAGCGGAATTTCGAACAAGCGGCATTCAATTGGGCCGTTAAACAG
>NZ_CAXQZX010000163.1:0-13147 GCF_964228395.1 Limnobacter sp. | reverse complement strand
CGGCATGGAGGAGGTCATCGAGAACATCGTGGCTTACTTCCGCCATGCCGCGCAGGGTCTGGAAGAGCGCAAGCAGGTCCTCTATCTGTTGGGCCCCGTGGGCAGCGCCAAGTCATCCCTGGCCGAGCGCCTGAAAGCACTCATGGAGCAAATGCCCATTTATGCACTCAAGGGTTCCCCAGTCAATGAGTCCCCTTTGGGCCTGTTCGACCCTGC
Source organism: Limnobacter sp. (assembly GCF_964228395.1). GTDB lineage: Bacteria > Pseudomonadota > Gammaproteobacteria > Burkholderiales > Burkholderiaceae_B > Limnobacter. The sequence continues at coordinate 12,931 of NZ_CAXQZX010000163.1, read as the reverse complement.
GCAGTTTGGCGCTTCACTGGAGGACAAATATGGCATTCCCAAGCGCTACCTGACTGGCATTGCCAGCCCATGGGCCACCAAGCGTCTGGCCGAGTTTGGCGGCGATTTGCGCAAGTTCCGCGTGGTGCGCCTCATGCCCTCAACGCTTAACCAAGTGGCCATTGCCAAAACCGAGCCCGGCGACGAAAACAACCAAGACATCTCGGCTTTGGTGGGCAAAGTGGACATTCGCATGCTGAACCAGTTCAGCCAAGACGACCCGGATGCTTACAGCTTCAGCGGAGGCTTGTGCCTGGCCAACCAGGGCTTGCTTGAGTTCGTGGAAATGTTCAAGGCGCCCATCAAAATGCTGCACCCCTTGCTTACAGCCACCCAAGAGCGAAACTTCAAAGGCACTGAGGGCTTTGGCTCCATTCCCTTCGATGGCATTATTTTGGCCCACAGCAACGAGTCCGAATGGCAGCAGTTTCGCAACAACAAAACCAACGAGGCTTTCCTGGACCGCGTGTACATCGTGAAAGTGCCTTATTGCCTGCGTGTGTCTGAAGAAGTCAAGATTTACGAAAAACTGCTGGAACATTCCTCACTCAAAACTGCGCCTTGTGCCCCGGGCACGCTCAACATGATGGCGCAGTTCAGTGTGCTCACCCGGCTTAAAGAACCAGCCAACAGCAATCTGTTCAGCAAAATGCGCGTGTACGACGGCGAAAACCTCAAAGACGTGGATCCCCACGCCAAGCCGATTCAAGAGTACCGCGACCAGGCCGGGCCCGACGAGGGCATGCAGGGCTCATCCACCCGTTGGGCTTACAAAGTGTTGTCCAAGGTGTTTAACTTTGATCACCAGGAAGTGGCGGCCAACCCTGTGCACTTGTTGTACGTGCTTGAGCAGCAGGTCATCAAAGACAACCTGCCCGAGGAGCAAACCCGCAAGTACCTGGATTTCGTGAAAAGCTACCTCACACCCAAATACGCCGAATTTGTGGCCAAAGAAATCCAGACTGCTTACCTGGAAAGCTACAGCGAGTACGGTCAAAACCTCTTTGAGCGCTACATTCAGTTTGCCGACAAGTGGATACAGAACGAAGAGTTCCGTGACCCCGCGACCGGCCAAATCTTCGATCGGGACTCCCTGAACGAAGAGCTCAACCGCATCGAAAAACCAGCGGGCATTGCCAACCCCAAAGACTTCCGAAACGAAGTGGTCAACTTTGTATTGCGGGCACAGGCGGGCAATGCGGGCACCATGCCTTCCTGGACCAGCTACGAAAAGCTGCGCGAAGTGATCGAGCGAAGCATGTTCAGCAAGACCGAGGACCTGCTGCCCGTGATCTCCTTTGATGCCAAGGGGTCACGAGAAAACCAGGACAAGCACGACAATTTCGTGGCTCGCATGGTGGCCAAGGGCTACACCGAGAAACAAGTGCGCTTGCTGGTTGAGTGGCATTTGCGGGTGAAAAAGGCGTCGTAATTCAAGCGTGCCAAGGCACGCATGCCCAAAGGGGGGCTGTCGAGGCCTCCCGGCGGGCAAAAGGAGTGGTTCATGGGCGATTCAACCATCATTGATCGCAGGCTGAACGGCAAAAACAGAAGTTTGCCAAACCGCGAACGTTTCATTCGCCGCTACAAATCACAGCTTAAAAAGGCGGTGTCCGATGTGGCGGGCGAGTCTTCCATTTCTGACATCAGTCAGGACGGGCGAGTCAAAGTACGCATTCCCACCCGCGAGGTGTCTGAGCCCACTTTTGAGTACGGGCAAGGCGGCGACCGCGAAATCGTTGTGCCTGGCAACAAAGACTTTGTGCCGGGTGATCGCATTCCGCGGCCCAGCGGCGGAGAGGGGCAGGGTGGTGGTGGCAAGCCGGGCAAGGGTGAGGGTGAAGACGCCTTCACATTCGTGCTGTCTCGGGAAGAGTTCTTGAATCTTTATTTCGACGACCTGGAACTGCCCGAGCTACTCAAACGCGAGATCTCTTCGGTCAAGCGCATGAAAAGCCGCAACGCCGGGTATTCGCGATCGGGCGCACCCACCTCGCTGTCTGTGATGCGCACCATGAAGGCGTCTCTCATGCGCCGTGTCGCTCTTGAGCCCAAAGAAGACGAAGACGAAGAAGACGATCAAAAACCGGGCCAACTCGACTTGCTGGGTGAAGAGCGCAAAAAGCCTTACGTACCCTTTTTGGATGAAGTGGACCTGCGTTACCGCCACCGGGTGGTCTACCCCGAGCCTTCTACCAATGCGGTCATGTTTTGCCTGATGGATGTGTCCGCATCCATGGATGAGGCCAAAAAAGACCTGGCCAAGCGCTTTTACACCCTGTTGTACTTGTTCCTGACCCGCAAATATGAGGAAGTGAAGCTCGTCTTTATTCGCCACACCGACGAGGCCGAGGAGGTCAGCGAGGAAGACTTTTTCTACGGCAAAAAAAGCGGCGGCACCGAGATTATGCCCGCCATGGAGCTGATGCATCACATCATCGAGACCCGTTACCCGGGCAGCGCCTGGAATGTCTACGTGGCCCAGGCCTCCGATGGCGATGCCACCTCGCGCGACGCGCGGGCCAGCGCCGAATACCTGTCTTCCAAGATCATGCCGCATGTGCGTTACTACGCTTATGTTGAAACCATGCCCACACCGATGTTTGGCATGGCGCGAGCCTCCGATTTGTGGGAGAGTTTTGAGCGCCTTGAAGACAGCCATACCAACCATTTCGCCATGAGAAAGCTATTCAACAGGCGCGACATTTACCCGGTGTTCCGGGGCTTGTTCGAAAGAAAAGAAGTCGCCTTCGGGCGTTAAAGGATTTGCAAATGGGCAAACGACTGGATGCACAAGGCAATGAATGGACCTTCGACCTGCTTCGCGAAATCGACGAGCAGGTGCACGACATTGCCGCCAACACCTACAAGCTGGACACCTTCCCCAATCAAATTGAGGTCATCAGTGCCGAGCAAATGCTGGACGCCTACTCCAGCGGCGCCATGCCGGTGATGTATCCCCACTGGAGCTTTGGCAAGTCCTTTTCGGTGAACGAACACCTCTACGAAACCGGTCAACAAAACCTGGCCTACGAGGTGGTCATCAATTCCAACCCGTGCATCTCTTACCTCATGGAAGAGAACACCATGACCATGCAGACCCTGGTGATTGCCCACGCCTGTTATGGCCACAATTCTTTCTTCAAAGGCAATTACCTCTTCCGCCAGTGGACCCAGGCCGACGCCATCATCGACTACCTGGTGTTTGCCAAAAAGTACGTCATGGAATGCGAAGAAAAATACGGCTTTGACGCTGTAGAAGAAATTTTGGATGCTGCGCACGCCATTCAGCATTTTGGTGTGGACCGTTACAAACGCCGATACGAATCCGAGGCCTCAGTCAAAGCTCGCCGCAACGATCTGGCTGAAGAAAAGCGCCGTCAGTATGATGAAATCATGGCCAAAGTATCGCCCCTTGAGGCTGCACAAATCGAGCGCAAGCAAGACAATTACCCCCGTGAACCTGTTGAAAACCTGCTGTATTTCATCGAAAAAGAAGCGCCAAAATTGCGCGACTGGGAACGTGAACTGGTGCGCATTGTTCGCAAAATGTCTCAGTACTTTTATCCACAGGGGCAAACCAAGGTGATGAATGAAGGGTGGGCGAGCTTTTGGCACTACACCCTGTTGAATACCCTGTACGAGGAAAAACTGGTGTCCGATGGCTTCATGCTTGAGTTTTTAACCTCGCACACCAATGTGGTGTTTCAACCCGATTCCCGGGATGGGCGCTTTCGCGCTTTGAATCCCTATGCCTTGGGATTTGCCATTTTCAACGACATTCGCCGCATGTGCGAAAAACCCACCGAAGAGGACCGCCGTTGGTTCCCCGACCTCGCTGGATCCGGCAATTGGTTAAAAGCCATTGACTTTGCCATGCGCAACTTCAAAGACGAATCCTTTATTCGTCAATTCATGTCACCCAAAGTGATTCGGGATTTCCGCCTGTTCGCCATTGCGGACCACAAGGCCGAAGACGCGATGTTCATTGACTGCATTCACAATGATGAAGGTTACAAGCGCATTCGCACCCTGCTGGCCAATCAGTATGCCCGCGAAAACATGGTGCCCGACATTCAGGTCACATCGTATGCGCGAATGACTGATCGCTCTCTCACGCTCACCCACATGAGCCGCCGTGGTCGTCCCTTGAATGAGGGCGAGGCTGAAAAAACCCTGGCCCATGTGGAGCGTTTGTGGGGCTTCCCCGTGCACCTAGAAACATCCGATGTCCATTGAGGTGGCTGGGGGCCGCTTGGGCAAATTAGATCTGTCTGGCTCCGTGGCGCCTCAGCCCATGCCTTTGCCCGACATGCCAGCCACGGTGTGGGCCAATCCCAATGTCCTGCGATCCCGTTTCCACAAAGAAGCCTTGAGGTTTTTTGATTGCGAGGCGGTGTTGCCTGTCACCGGCATTGAAAGTGGCATCTCTGGCTTGGCACGTTTGTTTCAAACCTGGTATGGCAGCATGCGTGTGGTGCTGGCCGAGCCCAGTTTCGACCAGTGGGACAAACGCTTCAGACGCGCCAGCCATGTGGTGCTGGACTGGCCCGCCGAGCTTATTCTGGAGGGAGAGATTCCCGATTGTGATGTGGTCGTGCTCGGGCGACCGGTGAACCCAACCGGCCAAATGAGTACGCTTACCCAAATTCAGCCCCTTGCACAACGGCTTCGGGAGCAGGGTGGGTGGCTCATTCTGGACGAGGCCTATCTGGATTGGACGGGTGAGTCTTCCTACACAGGTCACATCAAAGAATGCCCTGCCATTGTGTTGCGCTCAGTCGCCCCGTTTCTTGGCTTGGCCGGGGCCAATTTGGCTTTTGTGTGTGCACCGCAGGCTGTTTGCACGGCCTTGCTCAATGAGGTTGGCACTCAAGCGGTGTCGTCGCCGCAGTGGTGGCTGGCTTTGCAGTATTTTGCCGCCACAGACTGGCGCCAGCAGCAAATCGGTTTGCTGAAAGCGCAGCTTCAGCGCCTATCCCAACTATGGCAGCAGCATTCCGAGTGGGGCGACACCGAATGCAAATTGGGGGGGTATTTTGTTTGTTTTGCTCATCCCAAGGGTGAACAGTGGGCCGCCAAGCTGGAAGCCATGGGAATCTTGGTGCGGTATTACCCCATCGAAGAGCCCATGGTGCGCTGTGGCTTGCCCAGGAATGAGAACGAATGGCTGCGCTTGGCCGATGCCATTGCGGCTTTGTGAATTAACCTCGCAACACGTCCTCGGCACCCCTTGGGGTGGGCTTGGAAGACACCAGCAGGGTTTTAGACAATCGGTCTTGGGGAAACTGACCGTGTTTGTCGAACCAAGAGTAGATAAACCCCACGCCTGTGAGCGTAAACGGCCAGCAAAGCAGATAGCGAATTACCAGCTGCCACCAGGCGGCGCGTCCCCCATTCTCGGTGACCAGCCGAATGTGCCAGGTTTTCATGGCCAGGGTTTGACCCCCATGGCGCCAAAACCACACAAAATAAAGGCCCAGCACAAAAAACAGCCACCACTGCCGCTCGTTGCGAAGGTACAGGGCGTGTTTGCTCTGGGTAAGGGTGTCAAACATGTAGCCAGCGATAAACAGCACGCCAAAAAGCAGCATGCTTTCGTACAGCATGCAAGCTAGGCGGCGTTTGCGGCTCGGGCTAATCAGCCCATTGGGCATTATTCGTTCCATGGCGCAATTTTAACCACATCGCCATCGAGCGAGGACCAAGGTCTGCAAGTAACCGTATTAATCGCGACCAGGTTTACCGTGTTTGGCCTTGAATTCATCCCGTTTTTGGGGATCCAAAGATTGATAGCTGTTCCAGCTTGAGTTGCGCTCGCCCTGGCGCTTTTCTTGAAGGGCCTTGTAGTTTTCACGGGCTGCGGCTTTCTCTTTGGGGCTCAAGCCTGCCCAGCTTTCTACCCGCTCACGCATGATGGCCTGCTTGTCGGCTGGTTCAGACTCATACTTGCGGCCCACCTTCAACCAGCGCTCTTGCTGCACATCGCTCATGCTGTCCCAATCATCTTGCAAAGGGGCGAGCAATTCCTGTTGCTTGGGCGACAGGGCACGCCAAGGCGTGTCAGCCAAAGCGGCTTGTGTTTGCACCAACAGTACAAACAGCATCCCCAAGTTGAGCATCGCTGAATAAAGCCGTGCAATCATGGTGCCATCCTCAAATGGACGTACTCGCGTCCGGTAGAGCGTCGAGCCATTGGTCTATGTTCTCGTCAGCAGGCATTTGGTTTTTCTTTTGTAATTCGCGGGCGTAGTTCACAAACCCAGGGTCGAGGTAGGCATCTGGGGGCAAGTCATCGGCCAAAATAGCCGCATCCAGATCGGCCATGGCCGACACCTTCGCGTCGTGGTCTTCCAGACCAAACTGTGCAACGCCCAAGGCAGCCACTGCCACAAAACACGCACTAACCGCCATAGACAGAGCTGGGCGATTAAACCAATTCATGAATTGCTCAAACAAACTGACCGGCAATGCTTTTACAACGGCTGGCCGACTTGCTTGGAGGGGGGGCGAATGGGTATTGGTCTGGCTGTGTTTTTGGGCATGCGTTTGGGTGGCTTTAAAAATGGCTTGGTCCAAGCGAGACTGCACGTGAGCGGGCAACTTAGTCGCCGACTCATCCAGTAGCCTTTTTACAACAATTGCCGTTAGACGATCGTCGTTCATACCTTGAACCCCTGTTGCCTCAATACGTTTGCCAATGCCTTGGTGGCCCGCGAGCAGTGCGTTTTTACGCTGCCCTCCGAGCATCCCATGATTTCCGCGGTCTCTGCCAAATCCATCTCTTCCCAGTAACGCAGAATAAAGGCTTGGCGTTGACGTTCCGGTAAATTTTCAATGGCCTCCTGAATGGCTGCCATGTTTTGCGACTGTTCCAGCTCGTCCTGCGCACTGGCATTCAGGTTGTCGTCCTGAGCCAGCAGGTTTTCCAGCACATCGTAGTCTTCTTCGTCCTTCTTTTGGAAGCTCGAAAACAGGGTGGTCCAGGTGTTGCGCACCTTCTGACGGCGATGGAAGTCCAGAATGGTGTTTTGAAGAATGCGTGTAAAGAGCATGGGCAGCTCTTCCTTGGGCTTGTCGCCGTATTTGTCAGACAGTTTCATCATGCTGTCTTGGACCAGGTCGAGCGCCGATTCCTCGTTTTTAACCGCAAACAAAGCCTGCCTGAATGCCCTGGGCGACACCTCCTTTAAAAATTCCTCTAGTTCTCGCGTGGTGGCCATGGTCTGAATATCGAGGGTGGGGTGGAGGGCAAACGGGCGTTGCGGTTTTTAACAAACCGCCATCATAGCAAAGCCCAGCGGTTTTTTCTTGACCATCGCACGCTTAAGTAATATCCTCGCGGTCTACCCTAATTTTGTCTCTAGTCGGCCAACATACCCTTGTTGTTTTGGCGAAAGACGCGCTAGGGCGCTGAAACCGTGTTTCAGAAGCCCATGGCCAACCTGCTCGACACAATCGAGTCGCGATCGCCAGCGCTTTGTGACATGTCCACACCCACAAGGTTGTTCATTTCAAAAAAGCCTGAGCCCCACGGCAACGCGATCCAGGAAGGCATCCGACCAATGTCCCGTGGATTTTTGTCAGGATTTTTTAAAAATGGAATACACCGGCGCGGAAATCGTTGTCAAATGTTTAGAAGAAGAGGGTGTTAAGCACGTATTTGGTTACCCAGGTGGTGCCGTGCTGTACATCTACGATGCCATTTTCAAGCAAGATGGCTTTGAGCACATTTTGGTGCGTCACGAACAGGCTGCAGTGCACGCCGCTGATGCATACTCCCGTTCTAGTGACAAAGTGGGCGTTTGCCTGGTCACTTCAGGCCCAGGTCTTACCAATGCGGTCACTGGCATTGCCACTGCCTACATGGACTCCATCCCCATGGTGATCATCTCTGGCCAGGTGCCCACGCACGCCATTGGTCAAGATGCTTTCCAGGAATGCGACACTGTGGGCATTACTCGCCCTTGCGTGAAGCACAACTTTTTGGTCAAAGATGTCAAAGATCTGGCCCGCACCATGAAAGAGGCGTTTTATATCGCCCGCACAGGTCGCCCCGGGCCGGTTTTGGTCGACATTCCCAAAGACATCACCATCCACAAAACGACCTTCGATTATAGCGAGCCAGTCAAGCTGCGCTCCTACAACCCTGTGGTCAAAGGCCACCAGGGGCAAATCAAAAAAGCTGTGCAAATGATCCTCGAGGCAGAGCGCCCCATGATCTACACTGGCGGTGGCGTCATTCTTGGCGACGCATCGGCGGAATTGCATCGTTTGGTCGAATGGATGGGTGCCCCCATCACCAACACCCTCATGGGCTTGGGTGCCTTTAAAGCCACCGACAAAAAATTCGTCGGCATGCCTGGCATGCACGGCACCTACGAAGCCAACCTGGCCATGCAAAATTGCGATGTGCTGATCGCGATTGGCGCGCGTTTTGATGATCGGGTGATCGGCAACCCCAAAGATTTCGCGTCCATTCCTCGCAAAATCATCCACATCGACATCGACCCCTCCTCAATTTCCAAGCGAGTCAAGGTGGATGTGCCCATTGTGGGCAACATCAAAGATGTGCTGGTTGACCTGCTTCAGTTGCTGGACGAAAGCGGCCAGCGTATGAACCAAGGCAAACTGCAAGCCTGGTGGGAGCAGGTGGAAAAGTGGCGCAGCCGCAAATGCCTGGACTACGCCAAATCCGACGAGTTGATCAAGCCTCAGTTTGTGGTTGAAAAGCTGTGGGAAGTCACTGGCGGTGATGCGTTCATCACCTCGGACGTGGGCCAACACCAAATGTGGGCCGCCCAATACTACAAGTTTGACAAACCACGCCGTTGGATCAACTCCGGTGGTTTGGGTACCATGGGTGTGGGGCTGCCTTACGCCATGGGTGTACAAATGGCCAACCCCGACGCCCTGGTGGCTTGTATCACTGGCGAAGCCTCCATCCAGATGAACATCCAGGAGCTGTCGACCTGTTTCCAGTATCATTTCACGCCAAAAATCGTGAACCTGAACAACCGCTACCTCGGCATGGTTCGCCAGTGGCAGCAACTGGACTACGGCTCACGCTACTCCGAAAGTTACATGGATGCCTTGCCCGAATTTGTGAAGCTATGCGAGGCCTACGGTCACGTGGGCATGCAAATCACCAAGCCTGGCGACGTGGAGCCTGCACTGCGTGAGGCCTTTGGCAAATACAAAGACCGCCTGGTGTTCCTTGATTTCATCACCGATCGCACCGAAAACGTGTGGCCCATGGTGAAAGCCGGCAAGGGCTTGACCGAGATGCTCTTGGGCTCTGAAGAACTCTAATCGGGAGACCGCAAATATGAAACACATTATTTCCGTTCTCCTGGAGAACGCACCTGGAGCCTTGTCCCGCGTGGTTGGTTTGTTTTCAGCCCGTGGCTACAACATTGAAACCTTGACGGTGGCGCCCACCGAAGACCCCACGCTGTCTCGCATGACCATCGTGACGGTGGGTTCCGACGACATCATTGAGCAAATTACCAAACACCTCAACCGCCTCATTGAGGTGGTGAAAGTGGTGGACCTCAGTGATGGTCCGCATATTGAGCGCGAGCTGATGCTGGTAAAATTGCGCGCAGTGGGCAAAGAGCGGGAAGAGATCAAGCGCACCGCTGACATTTTCCGCGGTCGCATCATCGATGTGACCGAGAAAAGCTACACCATCGAACTCACGGGCAACCAATCCAAGCTGGATGCATTCCTGGAAGCCATCGACCGCACCGCCATTCTGGAAACTGTCCGAACAGGCAGCTCCGGTATTGGTCGCGGCGAGCGCATTCTGCGTCTGTAAACACCTCTGGCCAACCGAACAACCCTTTCAATCGCAAGGAATACAACATGAAAGTCTATTACGACAAAGACGCTGATCTGTCCCTCATTCAAAAGAAGAAAGTATCCATCATTGGCTACGGTTCTCAAGGCCATGCCCACGCACAAAACCTGCGCGACTCTGGTGTAGAAGTCACCGTGGGCCTGCGCAAGGGTGGTGCTTCCTGGTCCAAGGCCGAAGGTGCTGGCCTCAAGGTCAAAGAAGTAGCCGACGCCGTGAAAGAGGCCGACGTGGTCATGATCCTGTTGCCCGATGAAAACATCCCCGATGTGTACAACAAAGAAGTAGCCCCCAACATCAAAGCGGGTGCAGCATTGGCCTTTGCCCATGGCTTTAACGTGCATTACAACCAGGTGGTGCCCCGCGCCGACATCGACGTCATCATGATCGCTCCCAAGGGCCCAGGCCACACTGTGCGCTCCGAATACCTCAAGGGTGGCGGCGTGCCCTCCCTGATCGCCATTTACCAGGACACAACCGGCAACGCCCACGACATCGCGCTGGCTTATGCCGCTGCCAACGGTGGCACCAAGGGTGGTGTGATCGAGACCAACTTCCGCGAAGAAACTGAAACCGACTTGTTCGGTGAGCAGGCGGTGCTGTGTGGTGGCGCCGTTGAGCTGGTTAAGGCTGGTTTCGAGACTCTGGTTGAAGCGGGTTACGCCCCTGAAATGGCTTACTTTGAGTGCCTGCACGAGTTGAAGCTCATTGTTGACCTGATGTACGAAGGCGGCATTGCCAACATGAACTACTCGATCTCGAATAACGCGGAGTATGGTGAGTACGTAACCGGTCCCCGTGTGATCGGCGACGAAGCACGCAAGGCGATGAAAGAGTGCCTGGCCAATATTCAAAATGGCGAATACGCCAAGCGCTTTATTCTGGAAGGCAAGACCAACTACCCAGAAATGACCGCCCGCCGCCGCTTGAATGCAGCGCACCCCATCGAACAAGTGGGTGGTCAGTTGCGCGCCATGATGCCTTGGATCTCCAAGAACAAGCTGGTTGATCAGTCCAAAAACTGATCGCTCAGCTTCAATTTTGGCTTAGCTTCCAAAAACCCCGGTGTAAAAACATCGGGGTTTTTTTTGGCTGTGCTCTAGAGCGTTGACCTTACATTCTTCCGCCTGAAAACACACAACCGCTTCCCGCGGGTCCGGTTTTGCCTTATAAAATCGAAGTCGGAATCATTCACTATAAAAAACCATGAACTATCCCCATCCCATCATCGCCCGCGAAGGCTGGCCATTTTTGGCCATCGTCGGTGTACTTGCCCTGGCGCTACAGTCTTTCGGCCTGACCTTCCTGTCCGTGCTGGCCTGGATCCTTTTTGTATTCGTATTGCAGTTTTTCCGCGATCCCCCTCGCTATATCCCCACGCAAAAGAATGCTGTGGTTTCGCCCGCCGACGGTCGCATCGTGGCCGTGGAGCGCACCCAAGATCCCTATGCACAACGTGAAGCGCTAAAAATTTCTGTGTTCATGAATGTGTTTAACGTGCACTCCAACCGCATCCCCATCGGCGGTGAGGTCAAGTCGGTCGAGTATTTTCCAGGTTTGTTTGTGAATGCTGACCTCGACAAAGCCAGCACGCAGAACGAACGCAACGCGGTGGTCATTCACACCGAAAGCGGAGCCACCGTCACCGCCGTGCAGGTGGCAGGCTTAATTGCTCGCCGTATTTTGTGCTACGTCAAACCCAGCGAGGCTGTTGAAAAAGGCCAGCGCTATGGCTTTATTCGGTTCGGGTCCCGCGTAGACGTCTACCTGCCCACCGACAGCGTCCCCAAAGTGGCCATTGGAGACAAGGTGTCGGCTTCCTCTACCATTTTGGCCGAATTGGTTGCTTAAGCCCATGCGATTCAAGCGCAACAAAAATCGCTTTGGTGCACCCCGCCGTTTAATTGCGGGTGCGCCGCGCCCGGCTGGAACCCCACACCGCGGTGTGTACCTGCTGCCCAATTTGTTCACGACGGCGGCTTTGTTTGCGGGCTTTTACGGCATTGTGCAAGCCATGGGCCAAAACTTCACCACCGCTGCTGTTGCCATTTTTGCAGCCATGGTGCTCGACAGCCTCGATGGTCGCGTGGCTCGCATGACCAACACGCAAAGCGCATTTGGCGCAGAATATGACAGCCTGGCCGACATGGTCAGCTTTGGCGCTGCACCTGCGCTGATCATCTACGAATGGTCGCTCAGTGGCATGGGCAAATGGGGTTGGGTGGCGGCTTTTGTCTACCTGGCGGGTGCCGCGTTGCGCTTGGCCCGCTTTAACACCAATGCTGCTGTGGTCGACAAGGCATGGTTCCAGGGCTTGCCTAGCCCGGCGGCTGCGGCGTTGGTCACCGGGTTTGTGTGGGTCATGGACGATGCAAAGCTGGCTGGCGCTGAATTAAACTGGCTGGCTTGGGCCATCACCTTTTACGCTGGGGTGACCATGGTGTCCTCTGTGCCGTTCTTCAGCGGCAAAGATTTCCACTTCCGTCGCAGTGTGCCTTTCCTGGTTTTGGCGCTGATTCCCCTGGTGTTTGCCCTGGTTTCCCAAGACCCGCCCAAGGTTCTATTTGGTGTTTTCGTGCTGTATGGCCTGTCCGGTTACGTGGTGTATGTGGTTAAACGCGTGAAAGGGCAGGGCTTGCGGGGCATGGATATCGAGCGGGACAAGCATTTCTAACTGGCGTTTCGGTTGACTGCGCAGCTTTTGGGTGCAGGGTTGGCACAAGTCGCTGGGCTTGGGATTGGCCCTTCGGATTGCTGTGCTTAGCGTTTTGGTGCCGGGTAGGCACAGGCCACTGGGCCTGGGATCAGCCCGTATCTCCCTTCTTGACCCTTCCGAGGGGGCATGCAAGGCGAAAATGTCGCCATTGCATCCGATGCGGTTTCCCGCCAAGCCGGGGCTTGGCGGGGAAACACGCCTCGGCCCCTCGGCGTGGGCCAAACCGGGCGGGCTGCCCTGAATCGGCCTGCGCGGCCTGTGCCACCTCAGCCCCTTCGCTTGCCCAGAAGCCAGCAGGGGCCATTGCCCCTGCAGCG
>NZ_CAXQZX010000162.1:0-7321 GCF_964228395.1 Limnobacter sp. | reverse complement strand
GTCTTTGCCCAGCATGTCGCCATTGGCGATACGGAACAGCAGGCTGTAGCCAATTTGGCCAGCGGCGCCAGTGACGGCAACGCGCATTGCAGGTTTGGTCATGGTAATCACTCCAAGGGATTAAAAATTGAAGGCCATAGTTTAGCCCCAAACGCTTTCGCCTTGTTGACTTATCGTGGGTTTGAATGGCTTAGACTTTCAAAAGTCCTGTATAAGATATAAGATACACCTTCATCATTAACCGGCGCGCCGCTGCATTCACCCGTGAACCCCACTTTCAGCCCCTTGTATCAGCAAATCAAAGGTTTGTTGATCAAAAGCCTGCAAGATGGCGAATGGAAGCCAGGCGAACTCATTCCTTCCGAGACAGAGCTTGCTGCAAGATATGGCGTGAGCCAGGGCACGGTGCGCAAGGCCATCGACGAGCTGGCTGCCGAAAATCTGGTGGATCGCAAGCAGGGTCGGGGCACGTTTGTTGCTACGCACAACGAGGCCAAATCTGAATACCGTTTTTTGCGCCTTGCTGCCGACGAAGAGCCCTCAGCCAAGCCCAAGTCTACTTACCTCTCTGTAGAGCGGGTTCGCGCCAATTCCCAGGTGGCCAAGCTTCTCGATATCAAGGCCAGCGATTCCGTGTTTGTGGTCAAGCGGGTGATGCGATTTGAAGGAACCCCCAGGATTTTCGATGAGATCTGGTTACCGGCCTCTCAGTACAAAGGCCTCACGCTAGAGCGCTTGCAGCAGTGGAACTCGACCTTGTATGGGTTTTTGGAGAGCGCATTCGGTGTTCGAATGTTGCGAGCCAGCGAGCATATCAAGGCGGTAAGTGCCAACGCAGAGCAGTCTGAACATTTGCAGGTGGCCACCGGCACCCCTTTGCTGTTGGTGGAGCGCCTGTCGCTCACCTACGCAGATCGCCCTGTGGAGTTGAGGCGCGGGTGGTATCTCACGGACCGATTTTCTTACAGGAATGAATTGTATTGAATTGATACAAATGTTTTGCGGGCAAACCCTGTGTTTTGGGCTGCTTTTCTAAAAAATAGAAAAAGTTGCAGCTTTCTAGCGAAAACGATTTGGTTCAAAATACAGCGTTGTCTGGCTAATGTTTTGTGAAAACTCACAGGCCCATTAACCCACTTTTTATAAGAACATTGAGCATGTCAAACACTGTTGCGAAGAAACGTCCGGAATACCGGAACATTCATGTCACCCAAATTTTGAAGTATCGCCTGCCGTTGGCGGGCAAACTTTCTATCCTTCACCGTGTCAGCGGCGCTGTGTTGTTTTTGGCGCTGCCTGTCATTTTGTTGCCACTTTTCGACAAAAGCCTCACCTCTGAGCTGACTTTTCTGGAGATGAAAGCGCTGGTCGATGGCTGGTTCGTGAAATTGGTGCTGCTTGGTCTGATCTGGTCGTACCTGCATCATTTCTGCGCAGGCATTCGCTACCTGGTGCTGGATCTGCATGTGGGCACCGAGAAATACGCCGCCAGCAAAAGCGCCGGCATCGTGTTTGCAATCAGCCTCAGCCTTACCGCGCTGTTTGGTCTCAAATTGTTCGGAGCGTTTTAATTATGGCAAATAATATTGGTTCCAAGCGCTTGGTGGTTGGCGCGCATTACGGCCTCAAAGAATGGGTCGCTCAACGTATTACCGCCGTCATCATGGCCGTGTACACGTTGGGCTTGTTTTTGGCGGTGCTCTTCACCCCTGATCTCGACTACGTCAAGTGGGTTGGTTTCTTCAACTTCACTGTGCTCGCCTTCCCGCTGGGCAAAATTTTGGCTTTGTTGGCCATCCTTTCCTTGTGCTACCACGCTTATATCGGCATTCGCGATATTTGGATGGACTACGTGAAGCCCACAGGCATTCGTCTTACATTGCAAGTTTTCACGGCATTGTGGCTTATCGGTGCGGCCGGCTACGCTGCTGACATTCTTTGGAGGGTCTAAAAGTGACTGCAGTTAAAACAAACCTTCCACGTCGTAAATTTGACGCGGTAATCGTCGGTGCAGGTGGCGCAGGTATGCGTTGCTCTTTGCAACTGGCCGAAGCTGGCCTCAATGTGGCTGTGCTGTCCAAGGTGTTCCCAACCCGCTCACACACCGTGGCGGCGCAAGGTGGCATCGGCGCATCTTTGGGCAACATGTCCGAAGACAACTGGTATTGGCATATGTTCGACACCGTCAAGGGGTCCGACTACCTCGGTGACCAAGACGCCATTGAATTCATGTGCCGTGAGGCGCCCAAGGTCGTCTACGAGCTTGAGCACTTTGGCATGCCTTTTGACCGCAACCCCGATGGCACCATCTACCAGCGTCCTTTCGGTGGTCATACCGCCAATTTTGGAGAAAAGCCTGTGCAGCGTGCCTGTGCAGCGGCTGACCGCACTGGTCACGCGCTGCTGCACACGCTTTACCAACGCAATGTGCGCGCACGTACCCAGTTCTTTGTTGAATGGATGGCGCTTGACATCATTCGCGACGCCGATGGCGACGTGGTGGGTGTTACTGCACTCGAAATGGAAACTGGCGAAATCATGATCCTTGAAGCCAAGGTCACCGTGTTTGCCACCGGCGGTGCGGGCCGCATTTGGGCTGCTTCCACCAACGCCTTTATCAACACTGGCGATGGCATGGGCATGGCGGCTCGTGCTGGCTTGCCGCTTGAAGACATGGAGTTCTGGCAATTCCACCCCACTGGTGTGGCGGGTGCTGGCGTGTTGGTGACCGAGGGTGTTCGTGGCGAGGGTGGTATCCTGCTCAACAGCGAAGGCGAGCGTTTCATGGAGCGTTACGCGCCAACCCTGAAAGATCTGGCGCCGCGTGACTTTGTGTCGCGCTCCATGGACCAAGAAATTAAAGAAGGCCGTGGCTGTGGTCCCAACAAAGACCACGTGTTGCTGAAGCTTGACCACCTGGGTGCAGACACCATCATGAAGCGTCTGCCATCCATTCGCGAAATTGCGATCAAATTCGCCAACGTCGACCCCATTAAAGAGCCCATTCCCGTGGTTCCAACCATCCACTATCAAATGGGTGGTATTCCGACCAACTTCTATGGTCAGGTGGTGGCCCCCAAAAAGCCCGGTGGTCCTCAGGAAGTGGTCAATGGCATGTACGCCATCGGCGAGTGCGCTTGTGTGTCTGTGCACGGTGCTAACCGCTTGGGCACCAACTCACTGCTTGACCTGGTGGTGTTTGGTCGTGCTGCGGGTAACCACATTGTTTCGCAAAACTACAAAGCGAAAACCCACAAAGATTTGCCCGCCAATGCTGGCGATTTCACCATGGGCCGTGTAGACAAACTCATGAACAGCACCAGCGGCGAGCGCACCCAAGATGTTGCCAACGGCATTCGCGCCAAAATGCAGCATCACTGTGGCGTGTTCCGCACCACCGAGTTGATGAACGAAGGTGTCAAGGTGATCAACGAGCTCTCGGAGCAGGCTGAAAAAATCTTCATCAAGGACAAGTCCAAGGTGTTTAACACCGCTTTGGTCGAGGCGCTGGAGTTGGCCAACCTGACCGAGACCGCCAAGGCCACCATGGTGTCCGCAGCCGCTCGCGAAGAAAGTCGCGGCGCTCACGCTCACCGCGACTTCCCTGAACGCGATGACGACAAGTGGATGAAGCACACCCTGTGGTACTCAGAGGGCAACCGCCTGGAGTACAAGGCAGTGAACACCAAGCCGCTGACTGTTGAAACATTCCAGCCCAAAAAGCGGACTTTCTAATCAAGGATTCGAGGTAATTAACATGAGCGGAAAGCGTACAGTTAAATTCGAAATTTATCGTTACGACCCAGACACTGGCGAAGCACCCAAAATGCAAAAGCTGGAAGTGGAGCTGGAACCCACCGACAAAATGCTGTTGGACGCGTTGATGCGCATCAAGAGCGATGTGGATGATTCCCTGGCTTACCGCCGGTCTTGCCGTGAAGGTGTGTGTGGCTCCGATGCCATGAACATCAATGGTAAAAACGGCTTGGCCTGCATCACCAACCTGCGCGACCTGAAAGAACCCATCGTTCTGAAGCCGCTGCCAGGTTTGCCTGTGGTGCGCGACCTGATCGTCGACATGACTCAGTTTTTCAAGCAATATCACAGCATCAAGCCCTACTTGGTGAATGAAACACCTCCCCCAGAGAAGGAGCGTTTCCAGTCACCCGAGGAGCGTGAGGAGCTTGATGGTTTGTATGAATGCATCTTGTGTGCATGTTGCTCCACAAGCTGCCCATCGTTCTGGTGGAACCCCGACAAGTTTGTTGGCCCCGCAGGTTTGCTTCAGGCTTATCGCTTCATTGCAGACAGTCGTGACCAAGCCACTGGTGAGCGCCTGGACAATCTGGAGGATCCGTATCGTTTGTTCCGTTGCCACACCATCATGAATTGTGTGGACGTGTGCCCCAAGGGCTTGAACCCGACCAAGGCCATTGGCAAGATCAAAGAGTTGATGGTGCGGCGCGCCGTCTAGAACTCTTGTTCGGATTTTTTTGAACAGATCGGGGTTGTGCGCTGCAAAACCCCGTTTTTTTTGTTGTAGTTTATGAGCAATCAGAGTCATCAAGCCGATCCCACACAACGCGCGCGGCTGCGTTGGAGAGCCCGCCGAGGTTTGTTGGAAAACGACTTGATTATTCAGAAGTTTTTCGACAAGTACGAGTTGGAGTTGACCGACGAGGACGTCGCTGCCCTAACCGTGCTTTTTGAAGAAATTGACAACCACCTGCTCGATCTGCTGCTGGGCCGCAAGGAACCGGATGGCGATC
This sequence comes from Limnobacter sp., assembly GCF_964228395.1. Lineage (GTDB taxonomy): Bacteria > Pseudomonadota > Gammaproteobacteria > Burkholderiales > Burkholderiaceae_B > Limnobacter. Next base: position 2,552 of record NZ_CAXQZX010000162.1, on the reverse strand, counting down.
TGGACACCCCGCAAGTGCGCAGGGTGATCCAAATGATGAAAGATCTTTAATTTCAAACCATTAGAAGGAAATCCGATGAGCACTGAACACAAGGCCACGCTGTCGTTCTCCGACGGCACCCCCTCGGTTGAATTTCCCATCCACAAGGGCACCATTGGTCCGGACGTCATCGACATCCGCAAGTTGTACGGAGCCACAGGCAAATTCACATACGACCCCGGTTTTCTGTCAACCGCGTCGTGCAATTCCTCGATCACTTACATCGACGGAGACAAAGGCGAACTGCTGTACCGGGGTTATCCCATTGAGCAGTTGGCCACCAACTGCGACTTCCTTGAGGTTTGTTACCTGCTGTTGAACGGCGAACTGCCCAACGCGCAAGAAAAAACCGATTTTGATCGATTGGTGACCAAGCACACCATGGTCAATGAGCAGATGAATTTCTTCCTGCGCGGTTTCCGCCGTGATGCGCACCCCATGGCTGTCATGACTGGTCTGGTGGGTGGCATGTCGGCGTTCTACCCTGATTCCATGAACCTCATGGACAAAAACCAGCGCGACATCTCTGCCATTCGCCTGATCGCCAAGATGCCAACCTTGGTTGCCATGGCGTATAAATACGGCATTGGGGCGCCCAATATGTACCCCAAGAACGATTTGTCCTACACCGCCAACTTCATGCGTATGATGTTCGGCAACCCTTGCGAAGAGTACGAAGTCAATGACGTGTTGGTCCGCGCCATGGATCGCATCTTCATCCTTCACGCCGATCATGAGCAAAACGCCTCCACCTCGACCGTGCGTTTGTGTGCTTCTTCTGGCACCAACCCGTTTGCTGCCATCGCGGCCGGCGTGGCCTGCTTGTGGGGTCCTTCGCATGGCGGTGCCAACGAAGCCTGCCTGAACATGCTCACCGAAATCCAGCAAAACGGTGGCGTAGAAAAAATCGGCGACTTCATCAACAAAGTGAAAGACAAAGACTCTGGTGTGCGTCTGATGGGCTTTGGCCACCGTGTTTACAAAAACTACGACCCACGTGCCAAGCTGATGCGCGAAACCTGCCACGAGGTGCTGAACGAATTGGGCCTGCAAGACGACCCCTTGTTCAAGATCGCCATGGCGCTTGAAAAAATCGCCTTGGAAGACGAATACTTCGTGAAGCGCAAGTTGTACCCCAACGTGGACTTCTACTCTGGTATCGTCCAAAAGGCGATCGGCATTCCCGTTCCGTTGTTTACAGCCATCTTTGCCCTGGCACGCACCGTGGGCTGGATTGCTCAGCTCAACGAAATGATCGCCGACCCCGAGTACAAAATTGGCCGTCCGCGCCAGTTGTTCAACGGGGCAGCGCCTCGCAATGTGAAACCCGTGAGTGAGCGTTAATCGCTTTTTCAAGGTCTCTAGCACCGTCAAAGGCCTCTTCCCAGAAGAGGCCTTTTTCTTTCCCTCGAAGTTGATCCATCAGTTTGCCAGGCTCCAAGAGCAAGAGCAGGTTGGAAGGGGTTTTTACCAAGCCAGCCAACAGTGGGTTTTTGCCAAGTAATTGTTCTGTGGGTTGAATTTCTTCAACTGGAATGTTGGGAATCTCGCCCAAGGCGTCTGCACGCAGGGCAAGCGTCATTCCGTCTTCGCTGCTTTTTAGCAAAACAAGCTGAATGGGTTCCTGTCGGGCATCGGATTGTTGGTATTGCTCCGTCTGATCCATCAACACCGCGAGGTCCAACACAGTGACAGCCCTGCCTTTGTGCAAGGTGCTGCCCAACACACAGGGTTGGGCATTTGGCATGGTGGCCAAGTGCTTGGCCACAAAGGATTCCTGCACCTGCGCGGTGTCTACGCCATACCATTGCGAACCCACGCGGAAAGTTGCCACTTCCAGATTGCTGTGTTTGGTTGCTTCGCTGCTTCGCAAATGTTCGAAGCAAAGCGGCTTGGTCTTTTGAGGCTGTACCTCCACACCCATGTCCATGAGGTACACCCCGGTCAAGTTGTTTTGGTAGCAATCTTGCTCACTTTTGTATTCGCGATAGTTCGCTGAATTGCAGCAGCCTACCGCATACACCACGCCATCCATACTCAACACCTGATGCCAGTGGCTTTGCTTCTGGAAGGGGGTTGTAAAGTGCAATGGAAGTTTTAATTGTCCATTGTGTATAAAGCGATTGCTGGTGGAAGAAATCACGTTTCCTTCTTCATCGACAATATAGGCCATGGCCGCGTGGTGACCCGCCATGGACTCTCGCAGGATGGCTTCAAACTGAGGCTCTGCATCAAACACCAGCACCACCGCGCCCAGTGCTTTGGTGTGGCTTGCGTCGTTCTTCAGCACTGGGGCACAGTACAGGTAGGTGGGCCTGCCGGCATACAGGGGGCTTTCCTCAAATGGAGACACCGCATAGTGCTGCTTGTCATTTAGCCGCAGGGCTTGAGCAAGCCAGGGCGTGTCCAGCTTGTCCACGCCGTGGCAGGGCTGGCTGCTACAGACCACCTTGCCTTGTACATCCACCAGCAACACGTTGGTATACACGGTGTATAAATCGTTGATGTGCTTG
>NZ_CAXQZX010000161.1:0-9072 GCF_964228395.1 Limnobacter sp. | reverse complement strand
GCCACGGCTGGGGCCACGCCCGTGTTGGTGTTGATGGTGTACAGCCGCCCTGCGTTGCTTGGTGAGGTGCGTGCTACTGCATACAGTTGACCGTCTCGTGGCCGGAAGTCCATGCCCAGCAGCGTGTCTCCACTCATTACTCCGGTAATGGGCACGCTGGTGCGCACTACAGATGGGTCGGTGCGGTTGAATGTGGCCAGTTGGCCGTTGCTGGTGAGCACGAATACATCACCGGGGCTGAGTGCCGCGTTATCATCGCTCAAGCACCCGCCAAGAACAAAAGCGCTTGCGGCCAAGGCCATCCAAGTTTTTTGAAACTTCATCATCTTCCCCTCTGTGTAACACGAACGCTGAATTTTTTGATCAGCATTGCTTCAACACAGCAGGAATATGGCTTGGATGCACCCTCGATTGATTTTCTAGCCGCCGGTCTGAGCCTTGGCTTTCAAACCGTCCAAATCAAGAATTTCAATGCTCCCGCGCCCCAGTTTTAGCAGGCCTTCCTGCTCCATTTCCTTGAGCATCTGGTTCACGGTTTGTCGCGAAATGGCCAGCATGGCCGACAGTTTTTCTTGGGACACATGCAAGGTACGCGCACTGACCGAGTTGTCGGTGCGCATGCCGTAGCCCTCGGCCATTTGCAAAAGCCGGCGAGCCAGGCGCATGGGCGTGGGCAGCAGCGCGGCATCTTCGATGGCGCCAAAAATAAGGCGAACCTTTTGGGTCAGCAGCAAGCCAAATTCGCGCCAATACGTGGGGTTGTCTTGCACCAGTTGGTCCAGCAGGGTTTGACGAACGTGGAACACAGACACCGCACCATCGGCCATGGCATCGTGGGTTCGGGGTTGGCGGTCGAACAGGCAAATTTCGCCAAACCAGTCGGGGGGTTCAATCAAGGTAAGAATGACGTGTTTGTCTTCTGCCCCGTGTTTGTTGGCCCCTACAATTTGCACAGCGCCTTTGAGCACCGCATAAAGGCCGTCGGCGCAGTCCCCGCGGGAAAACAAGCGCTGGCCGCTTTGAAAGTTTTTCACCAAACCTTGAGCCACCAAGGCTTGTTGTAAGGGGCCAGGCAAGCTGGAAAACCACTTGCCACGCATCAGAATTTGGTGAATGTGGGGTGTTTGCATGTTGTTGTGTGGTGTTGTCTCCCGCCCAGTGCCTAAATTAGCATCAAATGTCAGGCAATTGACAGACCCCTTCGCCTCCATTTGTCACGATGTGAAGGTATAACAAATGCAGGATGCCCTGCCTCAAGGAGATTGTCATGAAAACTTTGGTCCAACAACTGGCCAATTACGCCACCTACCACCGCGACCCACGCAACATTGCTACGCATTTTGTGGGCGTGCCCATCATTGTTCTGTCGGTGCTTATTTTGTTGTCCCGTTGGTCTGTAGACATTGCAGGCATAGCAGTGACACCCGCCTTGGTGGTGTTTATTGCTTCGAGCATTTTCTATTTCAAGCTAAGCCTGGGATACGGGCTGGCCATGTTTATTATTCATGGCGCCTTGTTGGCGGTGGCCAGCACTTTTGCAACTGCCAGCACCTTGGCGTGGCTGGGCGCAGGTGTGGGTGTCTTCGTGGTGGGCTGGATCATTCAGTTCATTGGCCACTATTACGAAGGCCGCAAGCCCGCTTTTGTTGATGACATGATTGGCTTGGCGATTGGCCCACTGTTTGTGGTGGCTGAAATGGGCTTTTTGCTGGGTTTGGGCAAAAAAACCCAAGCGGAGGTGGAGGCCATCGCTGGGCCGGTGCGCCGCCGCGAGGTGAATGCTTAAAAGCCCCAGTGCACGTCCACTTGTTTTTTCTGGGCTTCTTCCAGCATTTTGAGCAAAGGGTAAGCGCGCTGCTCCAGCGACACTTGGTTGCGCAGCGCCACCCGCTCTTCTAGGCTGAGGTCATCCTCATTGATGGGGTTGTCGGCCTTGGCCATGCGCTCCATGTTGATGGCAGCCACCAACTGGGCGTGCGCATGCGCCAGGTTTTCAGGGGTGATTACGCCCCGTTCGCCCACTTCAATGCCCATGATCTTGAACAATTTTTCGGCATGTGGTTTGAGCATCACGATGTCGGCTGCGGCTTTGGATTTGAATTTAACTATACCCATGGTGAGTCGCTTGGGGTGAATACGGCTGTTGAACAGTCAAAAACGCACCTACAATGGTGCACCTGTCTTATTTTCGCCGCAATGCGCCAGCCCCGCACCATGTTGTTGACAAGCCGCCGTTTTTTTTGCCTTTTTTGCCTGGCTCTTTTGCTGCAGGCTTGTTCGCCGGCTTATAACTGGCGCGCTGTGCCCAACAGCGATGTGGGTTATGTGGCCACGTTTCCAGACAAGCCGGCCATGGTGACGCGTACGCTCGATTTGGCTGGTTTAAAGGTGCCGCTCACTTTGCATGCGGCGCAGGTCGATGGCAGCTACTTTGCCGTGGGCACTGTTCCGCTGCAAGGGCCGTTGCAGGGTCAGGGGGAGGTGTTGCGCAATGCTTTGGCGCAGGCCTTGGCCAACAACGTCCAGGCTGGGGCGGCCCAATTGCAAAGCACCGAATGGCTGGGCCAGCCCGCGTGGCGGGTAGAGCTGCAGGGCAGCTTGCCCTCGGGGGAGGCTGGCCATGCCGTTGCCCGGTTTTTTGAGCATCGCGGCGTGTTGTACCAGGTCACCCTCATGGGGCCGGGTCAGCAGGCTTTGCCCGAGATCCAAACCACCTGGTTTAGCGGTTTTTCCCTGCTCGGCCAGTGACGGCTTGTGCCCATGAACACACACAATCATCCCGATATTTCCCGCGAAGTGGGCCCTGATGGCCTGGAGCACCTCTATGTGGGGGGGCGCTTGGCCATGCGCATGTTTGGCATTTTTGCTGCGGCTTATGTATTGAGCTACGGTTTTAGGGCCATCAATGCCGTGATTGCGCAACCGCTGGTGCAGGAATTGGGTTTAAGTGCTGCGCAATTGGGATTGCTGGCCTCGGCTTATTTTTTGAGTTTCGCCCTCATGCAGTTGCCCGTTGGCGTGATGCTTGACCGCTACGGCCCTCGCCGCGTGGAGGCAGTGCTCATTGGCTTTGCCGCCTTGGGTGCCATTATTTTTGCCAACGCTGAATCGTTTGCATGGTTGTGGGTGGGGCGCGCCTTGATTGGGGTGGGTGTGTCTGCCTGCCTGATGGCGGCAGTGAAGGCGTATTCGCTGTATTTCAGGCCCCATTTGCAGGCCTCGCTGTCGTCGTGGATGTTGGTGGCTGGGTCCATGGGTGCGTTGACGGTGACCACGCCCGTCGAGGCGGCCCTGCCCATGTTGGGTTGGCGCGGCGTGTTTGTGGTGGCTGCTGTATTGTGTGTTTTGGCGGGCTTTGCCCTGTGGTTTGCCTTGCCCACCTTGTTCAAGCCGCAAAAAACAGAATCGGTCAAAGACATGGCACAGGGCTATGGGGCAATTTTCCGCCACCCGCATTTTTGGCGTGTGGCGCCCCTGGCCATGATTACACAGGGCGGTTTCATGGCTTTTCATGGCCTTTGGGTGGGGCCGTGGTTTACCAATGTGATCGGGCTCACCAATACGCAGGCTGCGCAAAACATGTTCTGGATTTCAGCCACATTGATGGCGGGTTACTTGGTCTTGGGCTTCATTACGCGCACCATTTCCAAACGGGGTGGGGACGAAGATCAAATCATGCTGGTGGGCATGGGCTTGTCGCTGGTGTTGTTTGCCTTGCAAATAGCGCAAGGGGCCAATGCCACTCTGTGGGGCTGGTTGCTCCACGCTTTGTTGATTGCCAGCGGCATCATGACTTACGCCACCTGCAACAAACCTTTCCCCAAAAAACTCACAGGTCGTTCCAGCACGGCGTTGAACCTGCTGATTTTTATTGGCGCTTTCAGCATTCAATGGGGCATTGGTATTGGCATCGATGCCTTTACAAAGCTGGGCTGGAGTTACACCGATGGCATGCGCGCCTCCTTGGCCGTGTTGTGGGCTTTGCAATTGGCCTCTTGGCTTTGGTACGCAAGGCCGGGCAGAAAAACCAGTCATCTTCTGCCCGCCTGATGCGCTTGGCCTGTGCCGTGTGCTTACAGGGGCCCAGCCCGGAGTTGCTGAAGGCCTTGCAAAGGGCGGCGGTATTGAATGGCGGTGGCCACGTGGTTTTTTTGGGGGGTATCAGCCCCATCGAGGTCGGCCAGTGTTCGGGCCAAGCGACATATGCGGTGCATGGCCCGGGCCGAGATGTGATTTTTTTGCGCGTATTGCAGCAGCAGTTTTTCCCCGTCCGCCGAGGGTTTGCAGTGCGCCGCAATTTGCCCAGCGCTGAGTTCACCGTTTAAGCAGCCTTGGCGGGTCAATTGCATTTGCCTGCTGTGCTGAACCCGTTCCAGCAAGGTGCGGGTGCACATGCTGTGTTCGGTTTTTGCAGCCAGCAGTTCGTGGGGTGTGATGGCCTGCACGTCTACAGAAATATCCAGACGGTCCGCCAAGGGGCCAGATAACTTGGCCTGATAGCGGCGCACTTGCTCTGGCGTGCAGCGGCATTCTTTGGCAGGGTGGCCCAGCCAACCGCAGGGGCAGGGGTTGTGGGCGCACACCCACAAAAAGCGGGCTGGAAAAGACGCCTGATGCCCCGCGCGGGACACATTGACTCGTCCTGTTTCCAGGGGCTCACGCAGGGACTCAAGGGTGCGGCGATCAAACTCCAGCACCTCGTCGGTGAACAACACGCCCAAGTGGGCCAGGGTGATTTCGCCAGGCGAGGGCGGGTTGCCCCCGCCAATCAGCGCTGGCATGGAAGTGCTGGGGTGTGGGTTTCGGAATGGCCGTGCATCGCACACTTGGTTGGCCTCGCCTTTGAGGCTGCGAATGGCGCTGATCTCTAGCGACTCTTCAAAGGGCAAGGGTGGCAGCAGGCCACCAAGGCGCTGCGCGAGCATGGATTTACCGCTGCCCGGTGGCCCCACCAAGCGAATGTGGTGCTGCCCGGCCGCTGCGGCCAGCAGGGCGAGCTTGGCGCTTTCGTGCCCCACCACGTCTTTCATGTCTGGAGGGTTGGCCTGTGTCGACGAATCTGCATGTGTCACCACGACTTCAAGCGGCGTGCCATGGCCCACCAGGTGAGCAGAGGCCTCAAACAAACTGGCAGGCCCATACACAGGCAAACCCGGCACGGTGGCAGCCGCAGTGGCGCTGGGTTTGGGCAGCATCAGGCGCAGAGGGTGCTGGGTGTTTAAGGCCTCTTGCCGAACCGCCACAGCCAGCGCCAAGGGGCTTCGCACTTGGGTGAGTTGGCCAGACAAAGACAGCTCGCCTGCAAATACCCATTGGCTTAAATCGGCCTTGGCCAACTGGCCCGAGGCGCTGGCAATGCCCAGGGCAATGGCCAGGTCGAACGCCGCGCTGCCCTTGGGCAAATCGGCTGGCGCCAGATTCACGGTGATTCGTTGGCTGGGAAACTCAAACCCGCTATTGATGAGTGCAGAGCGCACGCGCTCTTTGGATTCCCTAATCTCGGCGTCGGGCAGACCGACCAGGGCAAAAGATGGAAGCCCCGCCGACAAATGGACCTCGATGTTCACCACCACCGGGCGAACGCCCACAAATGTGAGGCTTTGAAGGGTGGCTAAGGGCATGGCTGGGGACGAAGGGCGAAGACGCGGATTATGGCCCGCGCCAACTCGCCTGCAAAACCAAGCCTAGGATGGTGTCACTCAAAGTGAGGGCACAAAGGTGCGCAGCTTAAGCTTGGCGCTTCTCCAGCTCGGCCACGCGCAATTCCAGTGCATGCACCTTTTCGCGCAGTCGGGCAATGACCTCCTTTTGAATTTCAAAGTCCTCAAGACTCACAAATTCAAGGTCCTGAAGCGCCTGCTTCAGAACGCCAGTCACAGGATTTTCAAGGTTTTGCAGCCCGCGGGCCTGGAGCAGATCGCCCACTTTGCCCGCCAGCATGTCGAATGGATTGCTTGCCAAGGTTACCTCAAAAGGGTGAAGGTTAACGCACCAAAACAGTGCACCAAAGTGGTGCGTTGGGCGGAAATTCAAAAAAATGCATGGCCATTGTGCCCGAAAAAAGGCGATTTATTGCGAATTTACCGACCAGTACATCGCTGGCACGCTTCTCGCTTTAGACCCCTTGCCAAAAAAATTTTACGGCATTCATCTATTTTTAGGAGAGTGAGATGAAAAAACTCGTACTGGCAACTGCCATTGCGGCAACAACTTTCGGGGCTGTTTCCACTGCATCTGCTGTTGAAGTGTCTGCCAACGCAGCATTGACAACAGATTACAAATTCCGTGGTATTTCCCAAACCAACAGTGGTCCTGCATTCCAGGGTGGCTTTGACGTAGATTTCGGCAACGGTTTCTACCTGGGCAACTGGAACTCCAACGTTAACTTTGGCGGTGGTACTTCCGGCTTGGAAATGGACATCTACGGTGGTTACGCTGGTGAATTCAGCGGCGTGAGCTACGACGTGGGTCTGTTGAAGTACTACTACGAAGGCTCTGCCAACGTATCTCCCGACCCTGACACATTGGAAGTGTACGGTAACCTGGGCTACGCTGGTTTCACCTTGGGTGTTTCCTATTCTTTGGGCAAAGACTACTTCGCTCTGACACAGGCCGGTGTGGGCAATGCCGCCATCGCGAATCCTCAAGCAACTGACCTGAGCGGTAGCACCTACGTCAAGCTGGGCTATGAGTATGCCTTGGCCGAGAACATCACTCTGGCTGCAAGCTACGGCATCACCAGCTACTCCGAAGACATCTTTAGCAACGGTGCTCGCATCGATGGCTACTCCGACTACTCCGTGGGCGTGACCTACACCGTAGGAAAGTTTGACCTGGGTGCGGCAGTGGTTGGCACAGATAACGACGCTGAGCGTGCATTCGGTAAAGACGGTACCGAAACAAGCTTGATCGTGACTGTCGGCACATCGTTCTGATAGACCCGATGACAGCGCTCTGAAGAGGGGCGCTGTTTCAACCCTCTTCAAACTCTTTTCAGGAGTGCGTAATGAAGCTTATTTCAGCAGTCATTAAGCCTTTCAAACTGGACGAGGTCCGCGAAGCGCTGTCTGCCATTGGAGTGCAGGGCATCACCGTGACCGAGGTGAAAGGTTTTGGTCGTCAGAAAGGCCACACAGAGCTGTACCGCGGTGCAGAGTATGTGGTGGATTTCCTGCCCAAAGTAAAAATTGAAGCGGCTGTGGACGACAGTTTGGTCGACCAGGCTTGCGAAGCCATTGAAACCGCTGCCAAAACCGGCAAGATCGGCGATGGCAAAATTTTTGTGTTTGATCTCTTGAGCGTGACCCGTATTCGCACAGGCGAAACCGGCAAAGACGCCCTTTAACCAGAGAGAAGTGAGGCCATTATGAAAAAACTTCTGACCATCTGGCTGGCGGCTGCTGCACTGGGATTCAGTGTTGCAAGCCCTGGTGTATACGCCCAGGAAACGCCTGCTGCCCCGGCCACCGAGGCCGTTGTTGCGCCTGCTGAAGAAGCAGCACCCGCAGTAGAAGCTGCTGCCGAAGCCCCAGTGGCCGAAGCTGCTGCAGCCCCCGCTGAAGAAGCTGCCCCCGCCATTGAGCCCACTGTGGACAAAGGCGACACCACCTGGATGATGACCGCCACCATGCTTGTGATCTTCATGACCATTCCAGGCTTGGCGTTGTTCTACGGCGGTTTGGTTCGCTCCAAGAACATGTTGTCCGTGCTCATGCAAGTGATGACTGTGTTCTGCTTGATCGTGGTGTTGTGGTCGATCTACGGCTACTCCCTCACCTTCGGTGGCGGCGACAACCCATTCGTAGGTAACTTCAGCAAGCTCTTCCTGAGTGGTGTAACCACAGACTCTCTGTCGGCCACCTTCACCGAAGGCGTGATGATCCCCGAGTTCATCTTCATCGCATTCCAATCCACATTTGCTGGTATCACCTGTGCCCTGATCGTTGGTGCCTTTGCAGAGCGCATCAAGTTTTCTGCGGTGCTGCTGTTCTCCGTGATCTGGTTCACATTCAGCTACATCCCTGTGGCTCACATGGTGTGGGACGGCGCTGGCTTCCTGTTTGCTGACGGCGCGATCGACTTCGCTGGTGGTACCGTGGTGCACATCAACGCGGCCGTTGCTGGCTTGGTGGGTGCATACATGGTTGGCAAGCGTGTTGGTTACGGCAAAGAAGCCATGACTCCACACAGCCTGACACTGACCATGGTGGGTGCTTCCATGCTGTGGGTGGGTTGGTTCGGCTTCAACGCTGGTTCTAACCTCGAATCCAACGGTGGCACAACGCTGGCCTTCATCAACACACTGCTGGCCACAGCCGCTGCCACATTGAGCTGGTCTGCTGCTGAAGCCCTCACCAAAGGCAAAGCCTCGATGCTGGGTGCTGCGTCTGGTGCCGTGGGTGGTTTGGTTGCCATCACTCCAGCTTGCGGAACCATCGGCCCCATGGGCGCCTTGATCCTCGGCTTGCTGGCTGGTGTACTGTGCCTGTGGGGTGTGAGCGGCCTGAAGCGTATGCTGGGCGCCGACGACGCACTCGACGTGTTCGGTGTACACGGTGTGGGTGGTATCCTGGGTGCCTTGTTTGTGGGCGTGTTCTCTGCTCCAAGCCTGGGCGGCACCATGGGTGACGACTTCGTGATCGCCTCTCAACTGGCCGTGCAAGCCAAGGGCGTGATCATCACCATCGTGTGGTCCGGCGTAGTTGCAGCCATCGCATACAAACTGGTTGACCTCATCGTTGGCCTGCGTGTTAGCGAAGAAGCCGAGCGTGAAGGCCTGGACATCACCTCTCACGGTGAGCAGGCTTACAGCAAGTAAGCAACACTCTCCACCTTGGTGGATCCTTTCGGCCCAGGGTCACGGGCCGAACCTCAAAGGCACCTTCGGGTGCCTTTTTTCGTGGGCTTGCTGCTTGAAGCCAGCAGTCCATGCCGTTTTCGTTCGCTTGCTCCTTGAAGCCAGCAGGACCATGCCCCTTGGCGACGGCCAATCTGTTGATCCCTCCCTGAGCCTCGCCTGAACTGAGGCCCGCCCTCCAAAACGGAGGTCGGGTCGGGCCTCTGCCCCCTTGG
>NZ_CAXQZX010000160.1:0-21490 GCF_964228395.1 Limnobacter sp. | reverse complement strand
GAAATACAGATTGGCCGTCGCAAAGGGGCATGGTCCTGCTGGCTTCAAAGAGCAAGCGACGCCGCTAAACGGGGCATGGTCCTGCTGGTTTCAAGGAGCAAGCGAACCAGACAGGCGGGCGCAATCATCGACATGGACCTGCTCGCCCCTCGATGTTCCACGTGAAACAATCACCCAAACCATGCCCCAAGATAGGGGCCATAACTGTCGTAACCCGTGCGCAAAATCAACAGACCCACCACAGCCAACAACACTTTCCGCACAAAACCCGCCCCTTTGCGAATCGCCAAACCCGAACCCACTTTGGCGCCCGCCAGGTTAAATGCCGCCATTAGCAAACCCAGTGCAACGATCACGTGCCCGGCCGGAGCGAACCAGGCAAGCGAGGCCAAATTACACGCGATGTTCACCACCTTGGCCCCGGCCGTGGCTGCCAAAAAGTCGAAGCCAAACAACACCACAAAAGCGACCATCAAGAAGGATCCGGTGCCGGGCCCAAAAAATCCATCGTATAAACCGATGGCCAAACCCACCAGACCGCCAAACACGCGCTCGCGCGAACGCCCAAGTTTTGGGGCATGAACACTGCCCAAGTCTTTGCGCACAAAGGTGTAAATGGCAACGCCCAACAAGAGCACTGGCAGCAGTAAGCGCAGCACCTCGGTGGACACTTGCGTCACAATGTAGGCCCCAAGGTAAGCACCCAGCAAGGCCATCAAGGTGGCGGGCAATACTGCATTCCACGGCACCTGAATAGCTTTGGCATAGCGGTAAGCAGCAAAAGAGGTTCCCACCACGCTGGAAATTTTGTTGGTGCCAAGCAGAGTGGCGTGACCGTGGCTTGGCAGCAGCCCAAACAAGGCTGGAATCTGGATCAGTCCGCCGCCACCAACCATGGCGTCGATCAAGCCCGCGCCAAACGCTGCCACGCACAGCGTGACCAACACCCACCACTCAATGTTTTCAAACATAAAACGCCCAGTGAAATAGAAAACGGGCGCCTTGTGGGCGCCCGCCATAGGACAATTTCCGATGTATCGGAAAAAAGTCTAAACCGTCAACAAAAGCATCAGGCCGCCAAACGGCTGGCAATCTGGCCTTTTGTTTCTACCAGCTGCGCTGGCAGATTGTGCTTGAGTTTCTCGAACAACTCGGCATGCAACTCAAGTTCTTTTTCCCAAGCCGCCTTGTCGATGGCGGTGATGGATTCGAACTCGGCCTTGCTGAAATCCAAGCCATCCCAAGAAATGTCTTCGTAGCGGGGTGATGTGCCAAACACATGCTCCACGCCCTGCCCTTTGCCTTCAACACGCTCCAACGCCCACTTCAAGACACGCATGTTCTCGCCAAAGCCTGGCCAAATGAACTTGCCATTTTCATCGGTGCGGAACCAGTTAACACAGAAAATGCTGGGCAACTTGGCACCGGTGGATTCGAGCTTCTTGCCCAAATCGAGCCAGTGCTGGAAGTAGTCGGCCATGTTGTAGCCACAGAAAGGCAACATGGCAAACGGATCACGACGCACCACACCTTGCTGACCAAAAGCAGCGGCTGTGGTTTCAGACCCCATGGTGGCAGCCATGTAAACACCCTCCACCCAGTTGCGGGCCTCAGTCACCAAAGGCACGGTGGTGGAGCGACGTCCGCCGAAAATGAAAGCGTCAATGACCACGCCTTCTGGATTGTCCCAGTTTTGGTCGATCACAGGATTTTGCTCAGCCGCCACGGTGAAACGTGCGTTGGGGTGCGATGCCTTGCGACCACAGTCGGGAGTCCAGTCCTGGCCGGTCCAGTCCACCAAGTGGGCAGGCGCTTCTTTGGTCAAACCTTCCCACCATACATCACCATCGTCAGTGAGTGCCACGTTGGTGAAAATCACGTTGGCATTCAAAGACGCCATGCAATTGGAGTTGGTTTTGGTGTTGGTGCCCGGGGCCACGCCAAAGTAACCCGCCTCTGGGTTGATGGCGCGCAGCTTGCCACTGGCATCGGGCTTGATCCAGGCGATGTCGTCCCCGATGGTGCTCACCTTCCAGCCGTTCATGGATGCTGGGGGGATCAACATGGCGAAGTTGGTTTTACCGCAAGCCGATGGGAACGCCGCTGCAACGTGATACTTCTTGCCCTCGGGTGAGGTCACGCCCAGGATCAACATGTGCTCGGCCAGCCAACCTTGATCGCGGCCCATGGTGGAGGCGATGCGCAAGGCCAGGCATTTTTTGCCCAACAGCGCGTTGCCGCCGTAGCCAGAGCCATACGACCAGATTTCACGGGTTTCTGGGTAGTGCACGATGTACTTGGTGGTGGGGTTGCAAGGCCATGCCACGTCTTTCTGGCCGGCTTCCAGCGGTGCACCCACGGTGTGTACGCAAGGCACAAATTCACCATTCTCGCCCAGCACGTCGTACACGGCCTTGCCCATGCGGGTCATCATGCGCATATTGGTGACTACATAGGCGGAGTCAGACAATTCCACACCGATGTGTGCGATCGGGCTGCCCAAAGGCCCCATGGAGAATGGAATGACATACAGGGTACGGCCGCGCATGGCGCCTTTGAACAGACCGTTCAAAGTGGCGCGCATTTTAACGGGGTCTTCCCAGTTGTTGGTGGGGCCGGCGTCTTCCTGTTTTTCTGAACAAATGTAGGTGCGGTCTTCAACACGCGCCACGTCAGAGGGGTCGGACCAGGCCAGGTAAGAATTGGGGCGCTTCTCGGGGTTGAGTTTGCGCAGGGTGCCTGCCTCAACCATTTCAGCGCACAGGCGGTTGTACTCCTCTTCCGAGCCATCACACCATACGATGTTTTTTGGCTCGGTGAGGGCGGCGATTTCTTCCACCCACGCGATGAGCTTTTTGTGTTTGACGTAAGACGGCACGGTCTGGCTGACCATAGACAGCACTGCACTCATGCTAAAACCTCCAGATAGACAAATGTAATTCTTGAGTGGGGGCAGCGTGCCGCTCAACGGGCAAAACACCGGAGTGGGTCCACGCGCCAGGCCGGGGAACACACAGCCTTTTTCGCCAACGTAGCCCTCGAGTTTAACATGTTGACACCAAACGGAAATAATATTTTTCTATAGGGATGATCACGTATTCTGAAGACTTGTTTTCTTTCAACATTCAGGCATGTAAAGTGTTGGACATTGCTCACAATCCCCTCGCCTTGACATGAAGCTCATCGCTGTTTGTGCCGGTGCTGTCGCACCCCTTGTTTACCGAACCGCAGCAGGGGAAATCAAAACCCTGGCCAGTGGCATTCGCAAAGAAGCGATTAGCACCCTGCAATCACCACGCAGCATTGAAGTAAAGCGCCTGAACGTGCAGGGCGACGAGCAATGCGATTTGTCTGTGCACGGTGGCTTGGACAAAGCCGTGTACATGATGCCCAGTGAGCACTATGAATTTTGGAAAAATCGCCGGGCAGAGCGAAAACTCGACACCCAACTGCCTTGGGGCATGCTGGGCGAAAACCTGGTCTGCGAGGGCTTGACCGAGCAAACCGTGCGCTTGGGCGACGAATTTGAAATTGGCTCGGTGCGCTTGCGCGTCACCGACCCACGCGAGCCCTGCCACAAATTTGCCATTCGCATGGGGTATGGGGCCGCGCCCAAAGAAATGATTCAGCAAGGCAACTGCGGATGGTATCTGCGGGTGGTCAAAGCTGGGGAATTGAAGGCCGGCGACGCCATTGTTCACCACCCCAACCCACAAGGCAAAACCGTGCTGGAGCAATTTCGGTTTGCAACTCGCAAGGGCCAAATGGATTTGCTGTAATCAACGAACCATGACGGCCTTGCGCCATGCTTTGGCTTGCGCCAAGGCGGCCTCGGTGTTGAGTGTTTCAAGGCGGGCAATCCAGGCAGGGTTGGGGTCGTGTGAATACATTTGCACAGCCAGTGCGAGGGCCTCGTCGTCCCAACCGTCGTTGGCATACAAATCAAACAAGCTTTGGCCCAAGCCGGGGCTTGTGGGCAGGGCGCGCATCCACTGCTCTGCCTGAGCGATCGCTTCGCGCATTCGGCCGGCCTTTTGCATGGCGCCAATGGCCTCCACGGCCTCGAAATCATCCACGGCCGATTTGCGAAGCAATTCAGACAACAAGGCCTGCTCACTCAAATGTTCCAGCAAACCACGAAGCCTCAAGCGTTTCCAGCGCTTGTCAAATGAGCGCCAATTCACCTGAGTGCTTGGCTGGGTGGGCTCCATCGCCCGAACCTCCTCCTCAGCCAGGGCCAGCACGGTGGTGCGGTCGCAGTCCGCCAAATTCTTCCACCACCAAGCGGGGTCAACCAGGCCAGCTTGGTCGAGCATGGCCACGGGGTAAATATTGTGCGCCCGCTCAATGAGGTCACCCACATGCTCAGCCACGTGCACCAACCATTGACGGGTTAAGGTGCGCACCGCCTTAAGCAACACGCCTTGTTTGTCGTCTGCACCTTCCGAAATTTGGAGCAGCTTTTGCAACGCCCACGAACCGACCTCCAACAGCAAACGCCTGGCTGGCTGCCGGTGCATTTCAGAATCCATCCAGCCCAAAATGACGTAAGCGCGCACAGCGATGCGCTCACAGGAGGCCGCAGAAGGGCATCGTGCTTGGCCGATGTATTTACCAACGGCTTGTTTGAATTTGCGATGCAGCGCAGGGGTGGTCGGGTTCGCAAGGCATTCGTCGAGCAAATGACAAGCCTGTTTTAAAAAGCCCAAGGCACGGGCCAGATCGGGCATCAAATCGGAAGCGCCTGCCAACCACATCCACCACTGCTGCCCGCTGCGGCTGCGCATGGCTTGTTCAAGCGACTCGCCCGTGTCGAGCGGCTCGGTTTCACTCAAAAATTTGGACATTCAAACTCGCCCACAGCTACACTGCTACCAACAACTGAGTATAAGACAGAAGGGGTAGTTGAGTGAAAAAGGCCTTGTGTGCTGTTGCGGTGTTGGCCATGTTGGGCGTGGCCACATTTTTTGGTTTGGGTTTGTACTCGCAAACCGGTTCACCACCGGGGCTGGTGGCCGGCAAATTGCAACCCTGCCCGGCCAAGCCCAATTGTGTAAGCAGCGAAAGCGCACCCAGTGACCAGCACGCCATTGCCGCGCTCGAACTGACTGTTCCGCCGGGCGCTGACCCCATGGCCAAGGTGAGAGACGCAGTCAAACTGTTGGGGGGCGATGTCATTCAAAGCAATGAGACCTACCTCGCGAGCACGTTCTCAAGCAGCATTTTTGGCTTTGTGGACGATGTTGAATTTCGTCGCGAGGCCGGAGGCTCTTTGGTGCATGTTCGGTCCGCCTCAAGGGTGGGCTACAGCGATCTGAATGCCAACCGAAAACGGGTGGAGCAAATTCGCGAAATGTTAAATCCCTAGGGAAAATACCCGGTAATAAACCATCAATTTTGGTGGGATCGCTCAAAGTGGTGGCCCCTCTGCAGAGTGCCTGCGTGTAAAGTAACTGCAGTGAGGAAAGGTGGACGGAGACGCGGCGAGGATGAGCAGTCCCAAAGAGATCAATGAAGCGGTACGCTTAACCGAGTTGTACCAGCTGGCCATTTTGGACACCGACAAAGAGGAGTTCTTTGAGGCCTTGGTCGAGCTGGGTATTTCTGCTTTCAACAGCGCCTTTTGCTTCATCGCTTTTCTCGATTCCGAGCGGCAGTGGTTCAAAGCCAAGCGCGGTTTTGAAGTTCGTGAAATTCCCAGGCAACTGTCCATTTGTGCCCACACCATCAAGTCGGGCGACCCACACGTCATCAACAATTGCCTTGAGCATCCCATCTTCAAAAGCAACCCCTTGGTGCTGGGTAGCCCATGGATTCGAGCCTATCTAGGCATTCCAGTTGAAACCCCAAGCGGCAGCAAAGTGGGCACTTTTTGCGTGCTCGACGACAAGGCACGGGAGTGGTCCAACGCTGAAATTAAAATCGCCACCGCATTGGCCAAATTGGTGTCCAACAGCTTGGCCGAGCGCAGCGAGAAAAACCAACGCCCGGCGGGCATGGGCGAAGCAGACCCACCCGACCATTTGGGTGTGCCATTGGGCAGTTGGAAAACCGCCGACACCAAAGGGTACATTGAGCTCTCCCCCTCGCTGGAGCGTTGGCTTTGCCTATACAACACGCGCCAAGTGGATGGTGAATGGTTTAACCAGTTGCCTGTACCAAGCGACCGCGAGATGGTGCAAGAAGCGCGACTTAAACGAAACGGCGCGCCTGTGTTTTATCAAGTGCGCCTGCCCAACGGGGACACCGTTCGCTTCGAAGAACAGGTCTACGACAACGGCGACACCGACAACCCGCGGCTGTTTGGCCTGATCAAAAAAATTTCGGATCCACAAAGCGGTCATATTCAGGGGCTTGAACACATCGAGTCGGCACAACCCTCGCCCCGAACAGACCCCAAAGAGGACTTGCGGCGTTTTCCGCAACCCTTTTTACAAGAGACCCTGAAAGGTCGCCTGTTGGTCGATACACAAGGCATTGTGCTGGGTTGTGCCTTTGATGCAGATGAAGATTTTACCCCTGCAAAAATCAAAGGCAATCTACAGGATCTTTTACACCAAGACGACTGGCCCAGCCTGCAACAAACCCTTGGAAATTGTGCAAAAGACGAAGACAAAGGCCCTCTTTGGATTCGCCTAAAAAGCGCTGAATACCAAAACACAGTGCTAAAAATGTGGGTGCGCGCCAAGGGCGGTTTTCATGCCTTCAAACGCCCACAGCTCATCATCCAGTTTGTGGCGATGATCAACCGGCAAAGCACCGTACAAAAATCGATATTCCACGAAACCCTGCTCGGTTTAACCGGGCAATTGGCCAAGGTGGGAGGCTGGTACTACCACCTGGAAAGCGGCTCATTGAAGGTGACAGACACGCTTCGGGATGTGCTCGCAGCAAACCGCGAATCGATGTCCTCCATATTCCACCTCAGCTCGCTGCTCACCAAAATGTCTGGGCGAAACGTGGCTGTGCTGTTCATCGAGTGCATCAACAATCGAAAACCCGCGAGCCTTGAGTTTGCCTACGATGCCAGCAACGGTGAGGGCATGCGCTGGTACCGCATGACTGTTCGCCCCTCGGTGGGCGAGGAAGGTCTGCCTCAAGGCCTGTATGGCGCCCTGGCCGACATCACCGACACACGCCGGGTTGAACAGGCCCTGGAAAAAAACCTGCTGACCTACAACCTGATTGTCGACAACCTCACCGATGGATTGATCGAGGTGGATGCTTCTTTGCAGGTGAGTTTTGTTAATCGCAACGCCAAAAACCTGCTTCAAAAAGACCGCGAACTGTTTGTGCATGCCACCCCGCTGAACGAGCTGATTCCCGACCTCGACCAAACACAATTTGGCACCTTGATTGAATCAGTGAATGCGGTGGGGTTTTCGCGTTCGGTGGACCAATACCTGTCTGCAATCAAGCGGTGGATCAGCCTGCGGGTGTTTCGATCTGGCGCTGGCTACACCATCTTGATCAAAGACATCACCAAACGAAAAAACCAAAGCAGCGACCTGTACATGCTGAATTCTGCCATCGAGCAAATTCGGGAAGTGATCTTGGTCACCAATGACATTCGCAAAGACAAAGATCCCTTTGGTATTTTGTATGTGAACTCTGCGTTTGAAACCATGGTGGGTCAAGGCCGCGAGAAGTGGATTGGCCGCAACCCTTACCACCTCATTCACGGTCGCATTCCCACACGAGACTACCGAAAGCTGTTGGTGGCGTTTTTAAGCCGCCAAAAAGTATTGGTTAAAACCACGTACGAGCAAAATGGTGGCGCGAAGCTACCCTGTGACATTTTGGTGTCACCATTTTTGGACACAGCGCGCAATGCGCCATGTTTCCTCATTGTGTTTCGGGTGTTCGAATAAAAGAAGAGAAGCTTAGGCGGCTGCGGCCGAGCTTGTGGAAGCGCGCAGGGGCATGGCCTGCGTTGTGCGAGGCGTAAACACCATGGCATGAATGGTTTTGACCAAATTGGTCATGGTCTCTGCGGTGTCTTTGCGCAAAAAGCGGGCGCGCTGCAAAGCATCCGAACGGTACTGCACCAAGCGCTCTGCGCGCTCCAAACTTTCCAGGTTGCAAGACATGTACGACACTGGCACGCGGTGAACATGGTCGGTGTAAAAGCTCAGAATGTCTTCAATGCCATCAATGGCGTTGTCTGGAAAATGAAGATCGGACAGCACCGCCGCGGGATAAGCCCTGCGACCACTGTCAGCCTCTTTGAAAGCATCGCAAATTTCGCCAAACCGCTCAAACACAGTCAAAGAGATGGGGTAATGGGTGACCTTGGTGATTTCTTCAATGGCCTCTTCCACCACCAAACGGTAAAAAGGCGAATCCTCGGCAACCCACACCTCCAGAGGTTCAAATAAAGACTCGCTCACGATTCACCCGGCCATCTGGCATGTGATAAGAATGACTCTAGAGTAGTGGATTTTGCTGCACCTGCGATCAACACAAAGAGACCCCCCTCCATTTGGAGGACATTCGGGCTAACCCACCCAATGCTTCAAATGAGGTCATCCTCCAAATGAAGGGTAACCACTGCGGGAGGGAACCTTTAACATTTATTCACGTGTGCAAACACTTGCGCCAGAAAAACAAAGGCAAATCGAATTTGGAGGGTTGCCAAAATGAGCTCCAACGCAGTATTGTTGATCGAAGACCATCCCTTGGTGTCCATGATGCTAGCCGACATGTTGACAGAACATGCGCCTGACCTTCAGGTGGTGAAGGTGCCGAGCATTCAAGCCAGTGAAGCGCATGTGCAAGACGACCCCAGACTGGTGATTTTCGATTTGAACCTGCCCGATTGCGATGGCGTGGTGTCGGCCAAGCGGGTTCAGTCTTTGTTCCCGTTCTCGCAACTGCTGGCGTTTACTGGCACCACGCACGATGACATTCTGCTTGAGCTGTCCGACATGGGCATTCCCTTTGTAAGAAAATCGGCTGACTACCATGAGCTGCTCGATGCCGTCATGCGGGGCCTCAGCGCCGTGGGTGTACGCTGCAACGAGGCCGTGGCCGCAGACAAACTCAAATCCAAAAACGAATTTCAGTCGAACATCATTGCACCGGGAAGCAAAAAGCCACTCACCTGGCGACAGGTCGAAATTATGCGGCGCATTGCCGTGGGCATGACAGCCAAAGAAGCGGCCCGCGACATGAACTTGAGCCCAGAAACCGTGAGAGCGCACATGCGTGAAGTGTTGGTGCGTTTGGGTGCGCAAAACCGTGCCCACGCAGTTTCTATTTTTACAAAAGCCGAGCGCCAATCGCGCTTGTTGGAAGAGGCACAAAGCAACTGATCGTCTGGAGTTTTCAACGCTGACGCCAGAAAATTCCAATAACAAGGCTGGCCCATGAAGCTCACTTTATTAATCCGCATTTTCGCCCTGCTGATTGTTGTTTTTACAATTTTCAGCATTGGTGTTAAAAGCGTTTCCATCCATCAGCAGAAGGTCCAGGGCGAGCACTACAAGGCCTGGGCCTCTGATGAGGCCATACTTGCCGGCACATTGGCTGAGTTTGAAGCCATGCGCAAGCTGGTGCTTTTGTACGCCGCCAGCCGCAACCCCGAATACATCAACCACTACCTCGACATTGTGGGCCTGCACAATGGCAGCCGCATATACAACAAACCCGTGGAACGCGACTACTGGGTCGATGTGATCACTGGCCAGCAAGAAAACGATGCCGTGACCTGGGGCATTGGGCAAAACCTCAGCGAGCGCCTGTACAGCTTGCGCTTCATCCAAAGCAACGAACCCACCATTGAACGGATACTGGACCTACGCCACCAGCTCGAAAAAAACGAGCTGAATGCGTTTGCCAGCGGCATCACCAAATACGTTGAAAAACCAACGGACCAGTTCTTGGGTGCAACTGAACTCAAAGAAACATTCGGCGTGTTGTTTGACAAACAACACATCGAACTGACCAATGCTTTGTCCTTTGAGTTGGCCCGATTCATGGAAGCTGAAAAACAGCGCTACCTGGGCCTAATCGAGAATTCCCGGGATGAGTTGGCTTTGAGTGTGTACCTCGATGTATTGTTTACCCTCATTTTTTTGTTGGGCTTGTTCATGGGTTTGGTGTCGATCAAAAAGAAAGTGATCGACCCCATCAATTCGCTTTACAACGCCAGCGAAGAAATCATGAAAGGCGACTACGCGGTGCGCGTGAACAACCGCGCAGGCTCTCATGAAATCAACCTCCTGATTCGCGCGTTCAACCGCATGATTCGATCCTTCCAGCGCGACCTCGAAAAAAGCGAGCGCGTAAAACAGGCCTTGGAAGAGGTGAACCTGGCCAACGTGGAAAAAGAGCGAGCCAAAAACGAGTCGCGCATCAAGAGCTCATTTTTGGCCAACATGAGCCATGAGATTCGAACCCCCATGAATGCCATCCTTGGCATGACCGCGCTCACATTAAAAACCGAACTCACCGACAAGCAGCGCGATTACCTCTCGAAAATTCAGTTGTCGGGCGACAATTTGTTGCACCTGCTCAACAGCATCTTGGATTTGTCGAAGATTGAATCGGACATGTTCAAATTGGAGGAGCGGCCTTTCCGAATGGATGAAGTGTTGGAAGAGGTGTTTGGCACCCTGGGCTCATCGGCCCTGGACAAAAACATCCGTCTTTTGTACACCCTGCATGGCAAAGGCATTCAATCCACGCTCAACCGTTTGGTGGGCGATTCACTGCGTGTCGGGCAAATCTTAAAAAACCTCATTGGCAATGCAATTAAATTCACCGGACAGGGCCACATCAACGTCACTGTGAAAGTGCTCAAGCAACTTGAAGGGCAGGTGACCTTGCAATTCAGTGTAAGCGACACCGGCATTGGCATGAGCAAAGACCAACTTCAGCGGGTATTTGATAAATTCACACAGGCCGACAGCAGCACAACCCGCATGTTTGGTGGAAGCGGCTTGGGCTTGAGCATCGCCAAAGAACTGGTGCATTTGATGGAAGGCGACATACACGCCCATTCAACACCCGGGCGCGGCTCGGTGTTCTATTTCACATTAAACCTGAAAACCCAAGAGCTTGAAGCCCCGGCCCGAAACCCCCACAACGCCAGCGGCCCCAATTTCAACCGCGCCTTTATTTGCACCTTAGACCAAAAACTACACCGCTCTGTGGCCAGTATTTTGGACCAGTATTACATTGCACTGGTGCCCATGTCGCCAGATGAATTGCTCACCGACACCTTGTGCCTGGAACAAAACGACGTGGTGATGGTGGACACTGAGACCCTCAAAACCGTGCCCGAATTGCTTGCGGGCTTGAAGGCTGGAAATTCACAGCTGGGCCAACACCTGGTGTGGATATCGAACACCAGTGCAGAGCCCAATGAACACGTGCTGACTCCGCCGATTTTGCCATGTCACCTGCAGGCGATTAGCCAAACCTTGATGGCGCAAAAAGCCGTCGCCATGCCCGCTCTACCCAACAGCTTGCAGCTTGAAAGCATGACCGGCACAACAAGCAAGGACAGCAGCCGACCAGTCAAAATTTTGATTGTTGAAGACCACCCTTTAAACATGGAGTTGTTGCTGGACTTTTTAAGCCCGCGCCAGGATGACATTCGCTGTGCCAAAGACGGGCGGGAGGCCATCGCCATTTTGCAGGACACCCCAGAGCCATTTGACATGATCATTTCGGACCTGGAGATGCCTTTTGTAGACGGCTACCAATTGGCAAGCTGGATCCGAGAAAATGCCGTGCACTGCGTCACCCCCATCATGGCACTGACCGCCCACGCCTTTGAGCAAACCCGCGTTCGCTGTGAAGAGCATGGCATCAACGAGGTGCTGACCAAGCCTTTCCATGAGCAAAGCCTGTTTGAGGCCATACAACGTTGCCTGCGCCACCGCGGCAGTGAAGTCAGCGAGCATGTGCAACTTTTGCCAGCCCTGCCTGAACCTGGCACGGGTGAAACCGAACCCATTCAGCATTCAAGCATTTTTAAAACGGACAGCTTTGAACCCGAGCGACTGGCGAAGTACATCACCAAATTCCTTCAGACCAGCGAAAACCTGATTGAAAAGCTGGAGGAATATCTGGCTGCCGGGGACCATGCCGGGTTCAAGCGCGAAATACATTCGCTTGCGGGCGTGCTGGGCATGCTGGGCAGCGAAAGTGTGAAGCAGCAATTCTCAAAAATGGACAAAGCGCTGGAAGACCCAGCCATGCAGCAACCTGTGTTGAAAGAGATTCGCAGCACTTGGCCTGCAATCGTCAACGAGGCCGAAAAAATTCTGGTGTTGTTTAACCGCTTTGGGGCGCATTGAATGCGTTTGAATGGCGGCAGCAGGTTGTATGGTTTACCATCGTTTAACAAAAATTAAAACTTAGAAAAATACATTCAAGGGTTATGTCGTGAGAACACTAAGCCGTATTGTTATGCCCGCGCTGCTCGCCATGGCAGCTTGGGGCGTGCCCGCATGGGCCAATGCCGAGGTGGTGCTGGTGGGTTCTGCCAGCCTGCCTTTTGGCGAGATTTCAAAGACCAAGTTGCGCGATTTGTACACAGGCCAAAGCCAGACCGTGGGCGAAGCACAGGTCATGGTGATTGACCGAGAAGACCAGTTTGGTGAACGCAGCCAGTTCATCTACAACACCTTGGGCTTTAGCACCGACGAATTCACGACCGTTCAACGTTTGCTTGAGTGCATCGGGGGAGCCAAAACACCGCCTGTGGCAAAAAGCGCCAGCCAAATGCTCGACATGCTCAACCGCAACCCCAACGCCTTGGGTTACCTCAGCAAAAAGGAATTGGCCGATCTACCCGCACAAATCAAACTGAGACAAATCCGGATTTTGCCGCAATGAAACACAGGCTTTGCGAGGCTTTCGCTATGGGAACAAAGATCAAACAGTTGATGGTGTTGGCCGCTTTGTTGGTATTGATGCCCGTGGACCAAGCGCATGCCTTTTGTATAGGCCCCATCATCAAGGAAATCAAAGCGCTGGCGCAACATCCTTTGGTGGTGGAGTCGGTTAAAAAAGGCAATGCGAAGGGTTTAACCCTTGAACAAATCAAGGAAATTGACGAACGCTGGATTCAGCAAAAAGGGAAGGTGCCCGAAGCACAAGCCATGCTGGAGTCTACCGTGTCCAAACTATTGGCTTTGGAATTGGCGCAGAAGATTTACCTGAAAGAAGCCATACTGACCGGGCGGCTAGGCGAAAACGTTGCCATGAGCCCCACCACCACTGACTATTGGCAAGGAGATGAAGAAAAATACCTGGCGGTGTTTGACGAAAACATTCCACCGAGCAAGCCCGACCACATCATATCGCGGGCCAAATGGGACGAAAGCAGCCGCGCCATGATCGCCAAAGTCAGCGTTGGCGTGTTTGATGGCCCACGCATGATAGGCACCTTGACCGTGGGTGTAGACCTAAAGCGCGTGCCACAAACTCACTGATTGCCAGCTTGAGGCTGGTTTGCATCACCAAACTTGTGTTTTACACTGCGCTCGGCTTTTAAAAAAACATTCACCGCCTGGGCTTTGTTCGATACTTCCAAACGCTTGAATATTTCTCGAATGTGGCCGCGCACTGTTTCAGGGCTCAGGCCAATTTTTTGCGCCACCATTTTTGCAGACATGCCCTCAGCGGTCATCCGCATGATTTCAACTTGCCGCCAGGTCAGCGGCTTTGCACCGGGGTAAGCCGCAATATTGGATTGATGCTCGTTGGCAGGCGCATCGGCCAACACGCGGTTCATGATGCCGCTTTTAACCAGTACCGCTTCAATTTCTTGAGCCAACACAGCTTGGCTGGTGGCCTTGTCCAAGACCCCATAACCTGCCCGTTCCGCCCGGGCCCTGATTTCCGGGCTTACAAAACCGGTGTAGATCATGGCGGTGATGCTGGGGTACATCGACTCCAGCCAATCAATCGTGGCCTCCCCTTTGGAATCGGCCAGGGTGAGGTCAAAAATAATCAGGTCGGGTCTTCCAAACAAATGCTCACGTGCTTGAGCCAGGCTGGTGGCCACACAAATCTCAGCGTGAGGCGCCATGTCTTTGCAGACGTCTTCGATCACCATCGAAATCAAGGGGTGATCTTCCAGAACAAGAATTTTGTTGGGTTTGCTCATAAGGCGAAGTTTCACGCATCCGGGCCTTGCAGCCTCTAGGTATATCGCCAAAGATTACATGAAATCCGCAGCAAAAATAAGCGCAAGCCAACCAATCCACAAAATGGGGGATCCACCGATCGTGCATCCTCCAACAGCGGAATGGGCAACCCCCTTGCCGAGGCGCACACTTGCATCAAGTAACAATCGATTCGCAAGGACGCCTTCCATGAACATGGCCCTGGTTAAAAACAATGTCATCACCGAGATTCAGCCCACCACATGGCACGCCCATGAGGCGCACACCGAGAGCCGGGTGGTGCTTGAACTGGACAATGTGGCCTTGGCGCTGAAGCAGTTTTCTGCACTTTTGAGCCAGGCCCACGCGGTGCAAGCACAGTTTGCCATGTTGCTTCAGCTAAAAACCTGGGTGCTGAACAAGCCCACCCTTCAAACCCTGCTAGAAGAATACCTGCTGGCCGTGCAAGATGCGCAAGCCCATTTGCACCTCGACCAAGAGCGCTACGACGAAGCCATGCAAAACCTGTGCGACCAGTTGGCGTTTTTGTCAGCGGTGTTTGAGCAAGAATCCCAGTTGCTGGGCCAGACCCTGTTTGATGAAAACACCGTGGTGATCTGCGACTAAGAAAATATCGCAAGTGCCGTTGTTGTCCGCAGGTATTTATTTGCCGATGCAAAAACGGCTGAAAATCAGACCCAGCAGGTCATCGGGCAACATCTTCCCGGTGATCTCGCCCAAGGCATCGTGAGCCAAGCGAAGTTCTTCGGCAAACAAATCCAAGATGCGATCGTCTTGTTGTGCAAACTCAGCGGCCTGTTGAAGATGCGCCCCGCACACGCGCAGGGCGTCCACATGGCGTTGCCGCGCCATAAAGCCATGCTCAGGCGTGTGCGCGATGCCCACCATATTCAGCACCTCGTCCTTTAGGGCCTCTAGCCCCAAACCTGTTTTGGCTGAAACACCCAGCTGCCCCGCAGGCAAATCGGGCGTGTGTTGAAGCAAATCCACCTTGTTCCACACCACCAGACTGGGCAAGGCCTTGGGCAGTTGCAAGTGCCCCAGCAAATCGGGGTGGGTTTGGGTGCTGGCGTCTTTCAGGACCAACAACAAATCGGCCTCTTCAACCGACTTGCGCGTGCGTTCAATGCCAATGCGTTCAACTTCGTCAGCCGTGTCGCGCAAACCCGCCGTGTCCACCAACACCAACGGCACGCCGCGAATGTTTAACTCTTGTTTGATGCGATCGCGCGTGGTGCCAGCAACCGGCGACACAATGGCCACGTCTTCGCCAGCCAAGGCATTGAGCAGACTTGACTTGCCCACATTGGGCTCACCCACCAGCACCACTTGTAAACCATCCCGAAACTTCACACCTTCTTGGGCACTGGCCAACAAGGCGTTGTGGGCATGCAGGATGGTTCGCAGTTGACCTTTGGCATCGGCCTTTTCCAGAAACTCAATTTCTTCTTCAGGAAAATCAAGCGTGGCTTCCAACAACAGGCGCAAATGCACAATGTGTTCAGCAAGCGCATTAACCTGCCGGGAAAACACACCGCTCAAAGACGCTGCTGCTGCACGCGCCGTGGCCACGGACGATGCATCAATGAGGTCGGCCACCGCTTCGGCTTGGGCCAAATCCAGCTTGTCGTTTAAAAAAGCCCGCTGCGTAAATTCGCCCGGCAAAGCGTGGCGAAGTTGGAGTGAACATTCCCGGGCTATCTCGAAAGCACGGGCCATGACCGCCTGCAACACCGCCTGTCCACCGTGGCCCTGAAATTCCAGCACATGTTCCCCGGTGAACGAAGCTGGGGCAGGAAAGCGAAGCACCAAGCCATCATCGATGGGATGGCCATGTGCATCACGCAACACCAACCGTGTGGCCAAACGGGGCGCAGGCATGCGGCCACAAAATTGCAGGCAAAACTGCTCGAACTGCTGGGAAATTTCGTGGGTACAGGGAAAAGAAAACCGCACCACCCCCACCCCACCCTTGCCGGGTGCGGTGGCGATGGCCACGATGGCGTCAGCGCGCTGTGGCAGGAGCTGACTCAATTTGACGGGTGATCACCCACTGCTGGGCAATCGACAGGATGTTGTTCACCACCCAGTACAGCACCAAACCAGCCGGGAAGAAAATAAACATCACCGAGAACACCAAGGGCATGATCATCATGATTTTAGCCTGCACGGGGTCGGGTGGTGTGGGGTTCAGCTTGGTCTGGATGAACATGGTCACCGCCATGATCACCGGCAAAATGTAGAAAGGATCGGGTGCAGCCAGGTCGGTCACCCAGCCAAGCCACGGTGCATTGCGCATTTCCACGCTGGCCAACAGCACCCAGTACAAGGCAATAAACACCGGAATTTGAATCAAGATGGGCATGCAACCACCCAAGGGGTTGATTTTTTCGCGCTTGTAGAGCTCCATCATGGCGCGCTGAAAGCCCATTTTGTCGTCGCCATACTGCTCTTTAAGCTTTTGCATGCGCGGGCCCACTTTGCGCATTTTCGCCATGGACTTGTAACTGGCTGCAGACAAAGGGAAGAACACCAGCTTAATTAAAATGGTCAGCACTACAATGGCCCAACCCCAGTTGCCAACCACGCTGTGGATTTTTTCCAGCAACCAATAAATGGGTTGCGCCACCACAGTGAGCCAACCGTAATCAACCACCAGCTCCAGGCCCGGGGCCAACTCTTCCAGCACCCGCTGATCTTGTGGGCCGGTGTACCACTTGGCGTTGTAGGTGGCCACCTGGCCGGGCTCAATGGTGCCCATATTGCTCACCAAGCCGATGGAATACAAGTTGCTGTCCACCTGGCGAGTGTAGTTTTCGCGTGGGCCCTGCTGGCCAATGATGGCCGACACAAAATAGTGCTGAATAATGGCCAACCAGCCGGAGTCGGTCGACTTCACATAATTGGCGCTGCGATCTGCAATGTCAGAAAACTTAATTTTTTGGTACTTTTTCTCGGGGCTGTACATGGCCGGGCCTGTGAAGGTGGCGTACAGCGTGGAATCCGATTCCAAGGGGTTGCCATCGCGGGTGATCTGCAGGTATGCGCTGGGCGTAATGGCTGCCTCGCCCACGTTGCGGGTGCTCAACTGAAAATCAATGTCATAACGGTCTTTGTACACCGTGTAGGTGTAGGTGGACTCCACGCCGCCACTGCTGGCTTTGAACACCAAATCCAGGCGATTGCTGCCCGGGGCAAAACTGGTGTTGCCCGACACAAATTCGAACAAGGTGCGGTGGTTGGGAGCTTGCGCCACACCGACCACACCCGCCTGGCCCAAATAGGTACGATCGCTGGATTGCTCAAACAGCTGAGTGGGCAAGCCGGGGTTGATGGCATCAGGGTGCTGCAACAGCTTGGAACCCACCAATTGCGCCCCTTGGGTAGAGAACTGCAGCTCTAACACATCGGTGGCAATGGTGATGGTTTGGGCTTGGGGTACGGGTGCGGCCTCGGCCACATCCGCCACACCATTGCTGGCAGCCTGCGGCAAATCGGCGCTGTTGGCTGCTGGCGCTGGAAGGTCGTTGGTGGACGTGATTGATGCCGCAGGTTGGGCCTTTTCTTCAGAAGTAGCCGCTGCGGGCAAACCAAACAAGGTGGGTTTGCCGATTGAAGCCTGGTAATTGTCCCAAAGCATGATGAGCGACAAACTGAAAATCATCAGGAGGACAAGCCTACGCGTTTCCATTGAAATCCTTCGTTAGGGGTGAATCTGTTTTCGCACTCGATGAACCGGGCACGGGATCAAAACCGCCGGTATGCCAAGGGTTGCATTTGCACATTCGTGCCAGTGCCAAGGCAGAGCCTCGCAGCGCGCCATGAATTTTAACTGCACCGAGGGCGTATTCTGAGCAGGAGGGGTAAAAACGGCAGGATGGCGGAAAAAGCGGGCTAATGCCCAGCTGGTACCCACGAACTAGGAGGGCAATTGCTTTGGCGGCTGGGGAGAGTGCGGTGGGTTGGCTGCCGAGTTTGGCAGATTGACCCGCTGCAGGCCCGCGCTGAGAAGCTGTTGAATTTCTGTCCACCATGCTGCTCGATCTGAGTGGCCCACTGCTTGCACCGGCTTGGTGAAACGGACCAAAAACTGCCCTTGGGCATGCGCCAGGTGTTTGTAACACGCGTGACGCACAATTCTTTTTAGGGTATTGCGGTCAACAGCGCGTTTGGCCAAGCGCTTGGGGATGAGCACTCCGAATTGTGTAGGCCCCGGCTTTAAAATACCGTGCAGCATGAGCCGCGGCGTTTTGGCAAGCGGGCGGATTTTTAGCAGTGGCCCGAAGGAATCGGACCGACCAATGGCGCGCGCTTGCTGACCGGATTTTAGACCAACAGGCAAGCCGGAGTGGCCAACACTCAAACGGACAAGCGGGCGCGACCCTTGGCACGACGGGCGCGCAACACTGCGCGGCCACCGCGTGTGCGGGAGCGAACCAAAAAGCCGTGGGTTCTTTGACGGCGAACTTTAGAAGGTTGATAAGTGCGTTTCATGGCAAGCCTCGGCCTGTTTTTACCAGGGGCAGGTGCCCGCCGTGCAAAAACTGGCAAAAATGGGTGTAAACAGGGTAACCCCTGAAACAAACGTACAGGGAACCCGAAATTATAGATGGTTTTTGGCGAAAAACCTAGAAATATCTGCAAGTTCGCTGGAAGCGGGAAGCACCTTCCCTCAATCCGTGGGGGTTTCGATACAATGGCTCTCTGCAGGCACCGTCTACAGACTCCCATCGAGCAAATCCCCGAAAAATAAAGGCTGTTTAAACGTGATTGATCAATTCTGGACCCACTGCGTTGAGGCACTCAAAAAAGAATTACCTGCCCAACAAATCAAATTGTGGATCGAACCGCTCACCGTGGTGGAATTTGATGAAGACACAGGCAATTTGGCGATGGCCGCCCCCAACCGGTTCAAACTCGATTGGGTATTGAACAACTACGGCGGACGCTTTAACGAATTGGCGAGCGAATTTTTTGGCTGCGACATCGCCATTCAGTGGCAAGTGGCCGCCAAAGCCCAGACCAGTGCGCCACCAAGACCCAACCCAGGCGTGGCAGCCGCTTCACAGACCAGCCCGGCAGCCTCGACCGCCCCGAAGGTGGCAGCCTTGGCCCGTGAAGAAATCGCCTCCACCGTGTACGAACGAAGCCGGCTGAATCGTGACCTGTGTTTTTCCAACTTTGTGTCTGGCCGAGCCAACCAGCTGGCCCGTGCGGCCGCCGAGCAAGTGGCCTCCAACCCCGGGGTGAGTTACAACCCTTTGTTTTTGTATGGCGGGGTGGGCTTGGGCAAAACCCACTTAATCCACTCCATTGGCAACAAGCTACTGGAAACCAACCCAAACACGCAGATCCGCTATATTCATGCAGAGCAATACGTCAGCGATGTGGTCCGGGCTTACCAACGCAAATCATTTGAAGACTTCAAACGCTCGTATTACTCCCTGGACTTGCTGCTGATCGACGACATTCAGTTTTTTGCGGGCAAAAGCCGCACTCAGGAAGAGTTTTTCTATGCCTTTGAGCAACTGATTGCCGCACGCAAGCAAATCATCATCACCAGCGACACTTACCCAAAAGACATTCAGGGCTTGGACGACCGGCTGATTTCCCGCTTCAACAGCGGCTTGACCGTGGCCATTGAACCGCCTGAACTTGAAATGCGCGTGGCCATTCTGCTTAAAAAAGCCGAGCAACAAAAAATACAGTTTTCTGACGATGTGGCATTTTTTGTGGCCAAGCACATGCGCAGCAATATTCGTGAGCTGGAAGGCGCTCTGCGCCGCATCATGGCTTTTGCAAGCTTTCACAACAAGCCCATCACCATGGACCTGGTGCGGGAAGCGCTGCGGGACATGATCTCGGTGCACCACGGCCAGGTGTCGGTTGAAAGCATCCAAAAAACCGTGGCCGATTACTACAAGATCAAAGTGGCGGACATGTTTTCCAAGCGCCGGCAAGCCAATATTGTGCTGCCCAGGCAAGTGGCCATGTACCTGGCCAAAGAACTCACAGAGAAAAGTTACGTGGAAATTGGCGAGTTATTTGGTGGTCGAGACCACACCACAGTGCTGCACGCCGTGAACAAAATTGCCGAATTGCGCAACCAGTCTGCGGAATTGAACCACGCCTTGCACGTGCTGGACCAAACCTTGAAGGGTTGATTTAGAATTGTGGAAAACTGTGTACACAAGGTGCAAAAAAAACTGAGTTATCCACAGAAAAAAAAGAACCTCGAAGAACGGCAAAAAGTTATCCACACTGTACCCAAGCCGTCCAAAACGTTTTACACGGGTTTTAAAAGAACCTAAGAAGCTTTAAACAAAGGAAAAAATAGAGTTATCCACAAATTGCCATCGACTCTATTACCTAATCCTATAAGGAAATATTAAATGGAATTAATTCAAAGCTCACGCGATGCATTGGTTCGAAAACTGCAAATCGTCAGCAACATTGTGGAACGTAGAAACACCTTGCCGGTGTTGGCCAACATCCTGCTGAAAAAGCAAGGTGGCCTGCTGACCCTGTTGTCTTCAGACATTGAAATGCAGATTCAAACCTCTGCAGAGGTGGGAGCAGGTGGAGAGGAGGTGTCCACCACCGTCGCGGCACGCAAGTTTTTGGATATTCTTCGCTCTCTGCCCGATGACTCGGAAGTGGTGGTCAAACTGGATGGCAAAAAGATGTCGGTGCAGGCCAAAAAGAGCCGATTTGCCCTGCAAACCTTGCCCGCAGAAGATTTTCCTTTGGTGCAAGAGCCCAAAGAATGGGTGACCCAGGTCACTTTGCCCCAAAAAATGCTCAAGAACCTGTTGGGCATGGTGCATTTTTCAATGGCCCAGCAAGACCTGCGTTACTACTTGAATGGTGTGCTCTTGGTGATCGACACGGCCTGCGTGCGCGCAGTGGCCACGGACGGTCACCGCTTGGCCTACGCTGAAGCCACTGGCCAAGGGGGCATGGCCAAACACGAAGTGATCATTCCCAGAAAAACCGTGCTGGAACTGTCTCGCCTGCTCAACGACACCGATGACACCGTGACCATCGACCTGGCCAGCAACCAGGCCAAGTTCAGTTTTTCGGATGTGACCCTGATCACCAAGCTGGTGGAAGGCAAGTTCCCTGATTACCAGCGGGTGATCCCCAAAACCCATCAGCACCATGTGGTGATTGCTCGTGATGCCCTGCTGCACTCCCTGCAACGCGCATCTATTTTGACCAGCGACAAGTTCCGCGGCATTCGATGGGTGTTGGCACCCGGTGCCCTCACCATTGTGGCCAACAACTCCGACCAGGAAGAAGCCCGCGATGAAATGGAAGTGGAGTACCAGGGCCCCGAGATGGAT
>NZ_CAXQZX010000159.1:0-5779 GCF_964228395.1 Limnobacter sp. | reverse complement strand
AATCCGTCGCTTACCGTAAAAGGGGCGTACCGGTTCGATTCCGGTCCCGGGCACCACAGCAAACAAAAACTCCCCCTGCAAGTGCGCGTACAATATCGCCTTCGCATCGTCAACTTCAAAGAACAACACCGTGACACGCCGTATCCTTGTTACCTCTGCGCTGCCTTACGCCAATGGCGCCATCCACCTCGGTCATTTGGTGGAATACATCCAGACTGACATCTGGGTGCGTTTTCAAAAAATGCAGGGCCATGAAGTGCATTATGTGTGCGCTGATGACACCCACGGCACACCCGTGATGCTTCGGGCACAGGCCGAGGGCATTAGCCCAGAGGAGCTGATTGCGCGCGTGAGCCAAGAACATCAGCGCGACTTTGCAAGTTTTTATGTGGGTTTTGACAACTACCATTCCACCAACTCGCCCGAGAACAAGGCACATTGCGAAACCATTTACACCCGTCTGCGCGAGGCCGGGCTGATCGAGGTACGTTCAGTTGAACAGTTCTACGACCCCGTCAAAAACATGTTTTTGCCTGATCGCTTCATCAAGGGCGAGTGCCCCAAGTGTGGAGCAAAAGACCAATATGGCGATTCTTGCGAAGTGTGCGGCGCAACCTACCAACCCACCGAATTGAAAAACGCCTACTCCACGGTGTCTGGCGCCACGCCAGTGCGCAAAAGCTCAGACCACTATTTTTTCAAGCTATCTGACCCACGATGCGAGCGTTTCTTGCGCGAATGGACCCAAACCCCGGGACGCCTGCAGCCAGAGGCTAGCCGCAAAATGCAAGAGTGGCTGGGCGAGGAAGGCAGTGGCAAACTGGCCGACTGGGACATTTCTCGCGATGCGCCCTATTTCGGTTTTGAAATCCCAGATGCGCCCGGCAAATATTTTTATGTTTGGCTAGACGCCCCGGTGGGCTACTTTGCCAGCTTTCAACATCTCTGCGAGCGCATCGGCCTGGACCACCAAGAGTTTTTGAAAACCGGCACGCAGACCGAGTTGGTGCATTTCATCGGCAAAGACATTCTGTACTTCCACGCCCTGTTTTGGCCGGCCATGCTGCAATTTGCGGGTTTGCGAACTCCAACAAAAGTAAACGCTCACGGCTTTTTAACTGTGGACGGCGCAAAAATGAGTAAAAGCCGTGGCACATTCATCACGGCCGAAAGTTACATCAAACAGGGACTAAACCCCGAGTGGTTGCGCTATTACTTTGCAGCCAAGCTTAATTCCACCATGGAAGACCTGGACTTGAGCTTTGCAGACTTTACAGCTCGCGTTAACAGCGACCTGGTGGGCAAATACATCAACATCGCCAGCCGCAGTGCCGGGTTCTTGGTGAAAAATTTTGATGGCCGAACCCTCGACGCCGCCATGCAACACCCCCTGCTGCTCGAGCTTCGCGCCCAAGCTGCTGCCATTGCCGGTCACTATGACGAGCGCGAGTACGGCAAAGCCATACGCGAAATCATGGCCTGTGCCGACAAGGTTAATGCCTACGTTGATCAAGAAAAGCCGTGGGAACTGGCCAAAAACCCTGACAAGCAACTTGAATTGCACACAGCATGCTCAATCTGCCTGGAGGCCTTCCGCCTGCTGACCCTCTACCTCAAGCCGGTGCTGCCTGTTCTGGCAAGCCAAGCCGAGGGGCTGTTGGGCGTGGCGCCCCTGCAATGGGCCGATGTGGGCAGCCCGCTGGCAAGCACAGTGGCCATACAACCCTTCAAACACCTCATGCAGCGTGTGGATCAAAAGCAAATCGACGCTCTGATTGAGGCCAATAAGCAATCATTGGCCCCTGCTGCGGCCACAGCCACAAACGCGGCCAAAGGTAAACAAAACACCGAGCCCAAGGCCGATTCCCGTTCTGAGACTGACATCATCAGCATCGACGACTTTGCCAAAATCGATCTGCGCCTGGGTTTGGTTAAATCTTGCAATGCCGTGGAAGGCTCCACCAAACTGCTTCAACTCACCATCGACTTGGGCGAAGACAAACCGCGCAATATTTTCTCGGGCATCGCAGCGCATTACAAGCCAGAGGAGTTGGTCGGGCAATTTGTGGTGGTGGTGGCCAACCTGGCACCACGCAAAATGAAATTTGGCGTGTCCGAAGGCATGGTGCTTTGCGCAGCCTCAGACGACGACACGGTGC
This sequence comes from Limnobacter sp., assembly GCF_964228395.1. GTDB lineage: Bacteria > Pseudomonadota > Gammaproteobacteria > Burkholderiales > Burkholderiaceae_B > Limnobacter. The sequence goes on along the minus strand of NZ_CAXQZX010000159.1, from coordinate 3,620 downwards.
TACGCACCTTAACGGCCCAAGGCAATATGACGCCGGGCATGAAAATCAGTTAAACCAACAAAAGGCAAAGCGTATTTGCTTTGCCCCAAGGACCTTGCAAAGTGCAATCAAATTCTTGGGCGGCCTGATAAACTACTCACAATTTTTTAAATATATTCAATACCATGGCACATTACGAATCTGAAGCGACCCAGTTTTTAAGCCAGCTCAAACAAGAGCGCCCACACTTGGAAACCGAGCAGCAAAAAGGCCGGGCTTTGCTTTGGGACAAACAACTTGACCGACAGTTACAGGAAGGTTTTAAACAAGCCAAGGTGCCTCAAAAGCCCTATGTGTATCAATCTGGCGATGTTCAGCCTTAAGTGTGGTTTATTGTTTCCAAGTCAAGACAATTGACCCGCAACACGCTCATAAAGGCACACCTTGAGCAACTCCCTTAGCGATGTTCAACACAGCGACCAAGCCGACAGCACCCCCAATGTGGTGGACGGCTTGGCTTTGGCTCGCCTCTATGGCGAGCCGCTGTTTAACGTCCCCAAAGACCTCTACATCCCGCCCGACGCACTTGAGGTTTTTCTGGAAGCATTCGAGGGACCACTGGACCTTTTGCTCTACCTCATTCGCAAGCAGAATTTCAATATTCTGGACATTCCCATGGCCGAGCTCACCCGGCAATACCTCAGCTATGTGGATGAAATTCGAAGCCGCAATCTAGAGCTTGCAGCCGAGTATTTGCTCATGGCCGCCATGCTGATTGAAATCAAGTCGCGCATGCTGCTGCCAGTAATTCCCAAAGATGGCGAGCAGGAAGCCGAAGACCCTCGCGCCGAACTGGCGCGTCGCTTGATTGAATACGAACAGATCAAACTGGCCGCCCAGGAACTCGATAAGATTCCCCTTCTGGGCCGCGACTTCTGGATTGCTCACGCCTACCACGACCCCGCCACAGTTGAGCGGTTTCCAGATGTATCGCCCAACGAACTTCAAGAAGCATGGGCTCAAATTCTTCGACGCGCTTCACTGGTCAAGGCCCACACCATTGCGCGGGAGGAGTTGTCAGTGCGTGAACACATGACCATGATTCTGCGAAGGCTTCAAACTCAAAAATTTGTTGAATTCTTCGACATGTTTGATGTGGAGCGCGGCGTGCCAGTGGTGGTGGTTAACTTCATTGCCATGCTGGAGCTTACACGCGAAGGCTTGGTCAAAGTAACCCAAGCAGAACCCTATGCACCCATTTACGTGCGCCTGGGCTACGAGGCCAGCACCCCCTCTGAACAGGCATCGGCCTGATTGAACCGTTTCTCCCCATTCGTTCCTTAAGGGTTCCCTGCGCATAAAAAAACCCGGCCCTGTGGCCGGGCTGCGGGCGTGAAGCATTTCTTGATTAACCAAAGAAGTCCTTCACCTTGTCCATCCAGCTTTTGGCGCGTGGGGAGTGCTTGTCGCCATCGGCCGTGCAAGAGGCCTCAAACTCCTTGAGCAACTCCTTTTGCCGCTCAGACAAGCGCACCGGCGTTTCAACCACAATGTGGCAAAACAAGTCCCCGGGGTATGAAGAACGCACGCCTTTGATGCCTTTGCCGCGCAAGCGGAATGTTTTGCCGGTTTGTGTGCCCTCGGGAATTTCAAACGATGCTTTACCACCCAACGTTGGAACCTCGATGGCACCACCCAAAGCAGCGGTGGCAAACGACACTGGCATTTCGCAATGCAGGTCATCGCCATCGCGCTGGAACACCGCATGCTCTTTAATATGCACTTCCACATACAGGTCGCCCGCAGGCCCGCCATTGACTCCGGGCTCACCCTTACCACTCAAACGGATGCGCATGCCATCATCGATGCCTGCTGGTACTTTAACTTCCAGGGTTTTGTTGGTTTTTTTACGGCCCAAACCCTCGCAATCGTGGCAAGGGTGGGCAATCATTTTGCCTGTGCCGTGGCACTTGGGGCAGGTTTGTTGCACGCTAAAAAAACCTTGTGTCATGCGCACAGCACCCGATCCACCACACGTGGAACAGGTCTCTGGCTTGGTGCCTGGCTTGGCCCCACTGCCCGAGCAGGTACCGCAGTTGTCCCACACCGGCACCCGGATTTGGGTATCAAAGCCTTTGGCCGCCTGCTCCAGCGTGATCTCCATGTTGTACTTCAGGTCGGCGCCCCGGTACACGTTGGACTGTCGGCCACCCCCTGCTCGGCCACCAAAAATGTCACCAAAAATATCGCCAAATGCATCAGAAAAATCAGCAAAGCCACCGGCGCCACCACGGGCACCCGCGCCCATGTTGGGGTCAACGCCAGCATGACCGTAACGGTCATAGGCCGCACGCTTTTGTGGGTCGGTCAACATCTCGTAGGCCTCTTTGGCCTCTTTGAATTTGGCCTCCGCCTCCGCGTTGCCTGGGTTGCGGTCTGGGTGGTACTTCATGGCCATCTTTCGATAAGCCTTTTTCAGCTCGTCGTCTGTGGCGTTTTTTTGTACACCCAAAATCTCGTAAAAGTCCCGTTTTGCCATGTTCTTCTCTATGCAAAAAGGGCGAAGGCCACCCACGTGCCCATGCGCCCTTGCCTTTGGGCACACACAGCCGGCCCAACCGGGCCAGTCAGTGCGTGCACGTTTGCTTTAACCACCGATCACTTGTCTTTAACTTCCTTGAAATCGGCGTCTACCACATCATCTGCGTCTGCTTTGTTGCCGCTGGTCTGCTCTGCACCTCCGCCTTGTGCTGCACCTTCAGCAGCACCGGCAGCGGCTTGTTGAGCTTGCATGTCAGCGTACATTTTTTCTCCAAGCTTTTGCGCAGCTTCTGCCAGTTCCTTGGTTTTGGTGTCAATGGCGTCTTTGTTGTCGCCCTTGGCAGCCTCTTCCAAGGCCTTGCAAGCGGCCTCGATTTTTTCTTTCTCGCCAGCATCCAGCTTGTCGCCGTACTCGCCCAAGCTCTTGCGGGTGCTATGCACCAATGCGTCGGCCTGGTTCTTTGCATCGGCGAGATCGCGGCGCTTCGCATCGTCAGCCGCATTGGCCTCGGCGTCTTTCACCATTTTCTGGATCTCTTCCTCGCTCAAACCAGAGTTGGCCTTGATGACGATCTTGTTCTCTTTGCCGGTGCCTTTGTCTTTGGCAGACACATGCAAAATGCCGTTGGCGTCAATGTCAAAGGTCACTTCAATCTGTGGTACACCGCGTGGTGCAGGTGGAATGCCCTCCAGATTGAATTCACCCAGGCTCTTGTTGTCGTTGGCCATTTTGCGCTCACCCTGGAACACCTTGATGGTGACCGCAGGTTGGTTGTCATCGGCCGTGGAAAACACCTGGCTGAACTTGGTGGGGATGGTCGTGTTTTTCGAAATCATGGTGGTCATCACACCGCCCATGGTTTCAATGCCCAAAGACAATGGGGTCACGTCCAGCAGCAGCACATCTTTGCGGTCGCCACTCAACACAGAACCCTGAATGGCAGCACCAGCGGCCACGGCTTCGTCGGGGTTCACGTCTTTGCGGGGTTCTTTACCAAAGAAGCTCTTTACAGCCTCTTGCACTTTGGGCATGCGGGTCATACCGCCCACCAAAATAATGTCGTCAATTTGTGACGTAGATACACCTGCGTCTTTCAAGG
>NZ_CAXQZX010000158.1:0-25533 GCF_964228395.1 Limnobacter sp. | reverse complement strand
TAAGTGACCGTGGCCAGCCCAATGTGCGGATGTGGGCGCACATTCACCCCTTGGCCTGCTTCAAATTCTGCGGGGCCCATGTGATCAAAAAATACAAACGGCCCCACCATGCGGCGCTTGGCATGCGGCAGCACGCGGTGCACTTTAAATTCGCCCAAATCGGTGGGCCGGGGTTGTATCAGCAATTCGATGGCGTGGTTGTTTTGCATGGGGGTCTCCAGCAAGGCAAGTACATGCAACCGTAACACAGTTGCTGTTTTAGCTTGAGCGCAGCCTACCCACTTGGGGTGAGCAAACTTTGCGTTTTTTGGCCATCTGCTAAGGCTCTGCTAGCGTGTGCACTTTCCTTTGTATTGAAAGTAAAACAATGCGCATCAAGCCCCATGTTTATTTGGCCGTGTTTGTGCTGTTGGTACTTGTTCTTTTTTATTCGCAAGGAGCCCAAGCAGTGCGGGTAGACAACCTGATTCTTTCTTCGGCGGTTCAAGGCCAGGTGCTTGACCATGGCAAGCCCGTGGCAGGCTTAACGGTCAAGCGCATTCTTTTTTGGAACATGGAATCCGAACCCCGAACCGAAATAACAACCACGCGCGAGGACGGCCGATTTGATTTTCCCGAGGTGCGAGCCGCGGCAGAGTTTGGTTTTTTGGCCAAGTTGTTCCATGTGCCGACTGTGAGTATTCGGGTGCAACTGTCAATTGACGACGTCGATTATGGGGCGTATTTCGGTGGGCGGCACTCTTACGAAGGTCATGTTGAGACAGGGCTTCCGCAGATACGCATGAAATGTGATTTAAAGAACCGAAGGCTAAAGGACGAAATGCTTCCAGTCGTGGACTGTGTTGTTGAGCTTTCGGAAGAATACAGGAACCGAACCTATGACTAATATTCTGCTGAATCCGAAATTCGTTTATGCACTGGCTGAGTTTTCTTACCAGGCTGATCTCGATTTTCGATCGTTTAAATTGGCTGAGCCGAAAAAGGACAATCGTCAAATCACAACCTTGAGCTCTTTAAGCTTGGGAGATTCCGCAAAACAAGCTGGTCTACCACTCCACACCAGCGGCTTCACCACACTCGCTGGCAAATCCGGCATTTTCAACATCGACCGCCTAAGCGGCTTTGGCTTTGTTGCCCGCGGCACTGGTAGCCGTTCCAACGAATTGATGTTGGTCACCCGTGGCACCAACTTTGAACACAACAAGTTTGATTTGGCCACCAATGCCAATGTGTCTTTTGGTATTGGTCCGCGTGGCAATCTGGTGCATGGCGGATTTTTAAAAACCTTCAAAAGCTATCAAAGCCAGTTGTTGGAGTTCGTTGGTGCAAAAGGCGCCAGCCGCCCCAGCGTCATCCACTGCATGGGCCACAGTTTGGGTGGTGCATTGGCCAACCTGAATGCCTGTGCGTTGCGTGATGCAGGCTTTAATGTCTGCCTGTACACCATGGGTGCGCCTCGTGTGGGTATTGTCAGTTATGCGCAAGACATGACAAAGCAAATTGGATCCGCAAAAATTCGCCGTTTGGTGAACCCTTGCGACCCTGTCCCCATGGTGCCGCTGTTTCCCTACACGCACGCCTCTCAAGGTCCGTCAGAGTTCCTGGTTCATCATGGAGAAAAAGTGGGCGTAGATGCGCATTTGATGAGTAGCGGGTATTCCAAAATGGCCCACAGCAGCAGTTGGAGTGACTTCACGCCCATGCCGCCAGCCTTGTCTGCTCAGGCTGATTTGTTGCGTGAGTTTGCCCGTTTGGGTGGGGGCATGATGTTCAATGCACAGTTGCTTGATTTAATCGCCAGGCTTACCAAAAGGGTTTTGCTCGACATGGGGCATGTCGCTTTAATCACCGTGCAAGGGGCGCTCAGTCTTGCATTCACCGCTTGGGACCTGTTGGCAGAGCTGCTTATGAAAGCATTCAACACAAGCGTAGTGCTGGCCCAAGAAGTCCACACCATCGTCAACTCAATGCTGGGCTTTTTGGGCAGGCCACCCAAAAGTGGCCAAGACATTACGCTGGTCACCCTGCATTGGGTGCTCAACCAATTCAGCGTGGAAATGGCGGCGAGGGCGCAGCAAGCCATGTTGAGGGCGCAAAGGCCCTAAGTTGTAGTTTGGAAAATCGCGGATTCCACAGGGCTACGCTTTGTAAGGCACAGCAAACACAGCGAATGTGTAAAAATCACCTTACGACAGCAATGAAGCCACCGCGAGGAGACCCCTGTGAACATCAGCGCCACCCCTTCCAAAACCGAACACCGCCGTGCCTGCCATCTGTGTGAAGCCATTTGTGGATTGGTGATTGAGGTGGAGCAAGGCCGCGTGGTGTCGGTCAAAGGGGATCCCCAAGACCCCTTCAGCCGTGGCCACATTTGCCCCAAGGCGGTGGCCCTTCAAGACATTCAAGACGACCCAGACCGCTTGCGTAAACCTGTAAAAAAGGTCAACGGGCAGTGGGTGGAAATTGAGTGGGACGAAGCCATTGAGTTGGCTTGCGAGGGCCTTTACAAAGTGCAGCAAACCCATGGAAGCCATGCAGTGGGGGTGTACCAGGGCAACCCCAACGTGCACAACTGGGGGTTGATGACCCACAGCAGCAATTTTTTGGGATTGCTAAAAACACGCAACCGTTTTTCTGCCACCTCGGTGGACCAGTTGCCCATGCAGTTGCTCGCATATTGGATGTTTGGTCACCAGTTGCTCATTCCCATTCCCGACATCGACCACACCGACTATTTTTTGATGCTGGGGGCCAACCCCATTGCATCCAACGGCAGCCTGATGACCGTGCCCGACGTGGCCAAGCGCATCAAGGCTTTGCAGGCACGCGGTGGGCAGTTGGTGGTGGTGGATCCTCGCCGAACAGAAACCGCTGAGCTGGCCAACCAGCATCACTTCATCAAGCCCGCAGGCGACGCCGCTTTTGTGTTTGCTCTTTTGCATGTGATTGTTCATGAAGATTTGGCCAAGCCCGGCCGATTGGCCGAAATGGCCGATGATCTTCAAGAGGCCTTGGAGGCCATGCAGCCCTTCACCCCGGAACTGGCCGAAAAAGCGTGCGGCATTCCCGCCGCCACCATTCGCCAAATTGCCCGCGAGTTCGCCAAAGCCCCAAAGGCAGTGGCCTATGGGCGCATGGGCGCATGCACCCAAAAGCATGGCACCTTGGCGCAATGGGGTTTGTATTTGCTCAACCTCATCACGGGCAACCTGGACCGCGAAGGCGGCGCTTTGGTCACCACCCCCGCGCTTGACCTAATTGCGGCGCCCAACAGCCGCCCCGGCAGTTTTGGTCGTTGGCATAGCCGTGTAAGCCAGCGCCCCGAGGTGCTGGGCGAATTTCCCTCTGCCATCATGGCCGAAGAAATGCTCACGCCCGGGGAAGGGCAGATCAAAGCCATGGTGTGCATTGCAGGCAACCCGGTGTTGTCCACTCCCAATGGTCGCCAACTTGACCAGGCCTTGGCGGGGTTGGAGTTCATGGTGGCGGTGGATTTGTACATCAACGAAACAAGCCGCCATGCCAATGTGATTCTGCCCACCACATCCCCCTTGGAGCACGACCACTACGATTTGATTTTTAATATTTTTGGTGTGCGCAACCAAGCCAAATACAGCGCGCCCACATTGCCCAAACCCCATGGTGCGCTGGACGATTGGGAGCTTATGGACAAACTGGCCGCTTATTTTGGTGAAAAAATCGGCAAACCACCCAAGCCCGCCATGCCCCCACAAATGTTGCTGGATTTTGGTTTGCAAATGGGCCCCTACGGCACCGCCAGCCCGCACAAACTCAGCCTGGCCAAATTACTGGCCCACCCCGAGGGCATCGACCTTGGGCCATTGCGCCCAAGTTTTCCGGGCCGTCTGCAGACGCCCAATCAACGAATTCAAGCCGCACCCATGGAGGTGTTAAAGGCAGCGGGTGCCTACGCACGCAGCATTCGAGCTGGCTCGTCAGCAGGTGCCCCGGCGCAAGCTTACCCCTTCACCTTGATAGGCCGCCGGCATATTCGAAGCAACAATTCGTGGATGCACAACAGTGTGCGTTTGGTCAAAGGAAAAACGCGCTGCACCTTGATGATTCACCCCGACGATGCGGCCAGTTTGCAGTTGCAAGAGGGTCAAATGGTGCAGGTTCAAAGCCGTGTGGGTGATATTGCATTGCCAGCAGAAATTTCCAGCCACATCATGCCCGGTGTGGTAAGCATTCCCCACGGCTGGGGGCACGTGTATGGCGACACCCGCTTGGGTGTGGCCACGCAGCACGCTGGTGTTAGCTGCAACCACATCACCGATGAGCAATGGCTGGACGAGCCCTCGGGCAATGCGGCTGTGAATGGTGTGCCGGTTGCGCTGAAAGCCTTGGTTTAGGTGGGCAACCGTTCCCACACGGTGTATTCGGCCACACTGTGCTGAAATTTTCGGGCAGTTTCGCGAATCACAAACGGCACATTCAGGGGCGATTGCGCCAGCCTGAACTGGGGCGCCAGTGCGGCTTGCATGCCATCTAGCACACTGCGCACCTGCCCGTTTGTGGTGTAGCCCCCGATCCATTGATTACGGGGTGTGTATTCTTCAAGCAAGGTGTATGGCGAACTGATGATCAGCAAACCCCCGATCACAACACGCTGAGCCATGTCTTTTAAAAATGCTTCGGGCTGGGCCACGCGGTCAATCAGGTTGCCCGCAAAAACCAAATCAAAACCAGAGATGTTCGTTGGCAAATTGCATGCGTCGCCCTGTTCAAATTGCACCTTGCTGGCCAAACTCTGCAGTTGGTGGTCTTGCAGCCTGGCTTCCACCGTTCGGCCCAGTTCGCCTTCGTCCCGCAAAAAATACTTCAGGGTTTCGCCAGACTGAAGTTCTTGCGCGGCTTCAATAAACCGGGCAGACAAATCGATGCCCACCACTTGATCAAATCCACGAGCCAACTCAAAGGTGCTGCGCCCCACGGCGCACCCCAGGTCCAGGGCACGTTTGCGGGGCTTGTTGGCCATCAGTTGCAAAGCAGTGTGCGCGCACTGCACGGCGTAGTTCTTGACGCCAAAGTACTCGCGCCCATAGTGAAAGGCCAGGTATTGATGCAACAGCTCGTCGGTTTCGTAAGGGTTGTTCATGGTGGTTAAAGCGCGCAGGTTCTAAAGCCCACAAACACATCATTGCGTTCGGGCAGGTAGGCTTGGCGGTAGGTGCCGCGTATCAAATTCGAAGAGGTGGCGCACGAGCCGCCACGCACCACCTTGTGGGTGGCAAATTGCAAGGTCGACATAAACGGGTACACGTCCATGGTGAACCCGTCGTAAGGCATAAACAAACTGCTCGTCCATTCCCACACGGTGCCTATCATTTGCCGACAGCCAAAAGGACCATCGCCTTCAGGCAGAGCGTCCACGGGCAGTCGCGCCATGTGAGTGGCGTCCATGTCCACCTTGTTGGGGTGCATGGCGTTGCCCCAAGGCAGTTGTTTAAACTCGCCTTGTGTGGCTTTGGCTGAGGTATTGCCCAAGGCCGCCACCTCCCATTCAAATTCTGTGGGCAGCCTGCGGCCTGCAAATTGACAGTAGGCTTGCGCCTCCCAATAGCTCACATGCTTCACTGGCAGATGCGGCTCCAGGGGAAGCCATTGGTCAAAGTAGTGCACCAGCCATTGGCCTTGGTGTTTTTTCCAGTGCAGGGGGTGACGGGCTTCCTGTTGCTTGCGCCATTTCAGGCCGGGCATGCTCCAAAATTCATCGCGCTCGTATCCACCCGCCTCAACAAAGGCCAAAAACTCGCCTTGGCTCACCAGTGTTTTGGAGATCGAAAACGGCGCAATGTCCATGTCGAACCCGGGCTTTTCATTGTCGAAGCAAAACCCTTCACGGGCGTAGTCGGGGCTGTGGGCTGGCATTCCAATCCGGTATTGCCCGCCAGGCACATGGGCATCGCCCAATCGGCTTGGCTCACCTGTTGTGGGCGCAGGCACACTTTGCACAGCACTGGGCGGGGCAGGGTGGCCCAGGGTTTGCCGGCACCACACCAGCGACTCAATGTGCATGTTCAAATGGAATATGGCGTATTTGTACAAATACAAGTCGGCATCGGTCAGCGGCTTGTGTTGTATGCGCTGCCTTACAGCCCGATGGATACGCTCCACATAAGCCAGTGTGTCTGCCTTGTTGGGGAACAAGCCCGGGGTCCAGCGGTCTTCATGCGCCAGCTCAAAAGAATCCCAAATGTCGTTCAGCGCCGGGTTGATTGGCGCGTTGCCATCCAGGTGCTGAAAAATAAACCGCTCAAAAAAGTAGGCACAGTGTCCAATTTCCCAAATCGGCGGGTTAATGCCAGGGTGGTAGGGCACATCCAGCAAGCGATCGTCCAGGCTTGTTATCAAGGCCAGTGCACGGGCATGGCTTCGGTCCAGCTCTTCAAGCAGGGTGGGGGTGTTGTTCATGGCTTGGCCATTGGAAGAGGTACTACGTTTTTACATTATAGGCACAAGCGCAAACCGGCGTCTGAACAATGTGCTTGTGTCGGGTGTTTGACATAGCGTTCACATACTGGGGCAAACCCTCATCCAAAGCCGGGGGCTGGCGGTAACAGCCTGAATAACCCCCAAAACCTGGAGCGCCTCAAACCATGAAAAAAATTCTAGCGCTTGCCGTTGTGATGGGCTTGGCTGGTTGTCTTTCTCAAGACAACACCACGCCGACTGTCGCTGGCAATCAACCCACCCAGCCTTCCGAGGTGCCCACCCCCACTGTTCAAGCCTCTGAGTTTTCTTTGGCCAATGGTTGCTATGGCTTGCAGTCGGCTTCCAATCGCCAATATGTCAAGCCGGCCGCTGAGCGGTATGGCGCAGGGGCAGCCACTTCGGCCGAGCGCTTCACGCTTCGACCCACCGAGCTTGGCAAATACCTGTTGTACGGGCGCGATCGTCAAATGGTGACTGCTCAAGGCAGCAGCATTGTGGCCAGCGCCGAGCCCAGCGATGCAGCGGTGTGGACCGCCAGTTTCGACCGAAAATCCGGTTTTTATCGGTTTACCAGTGCCTCTGGCCGGTTCTTGACCCTTGACGATGAAGCCGGCCTGGTTTTGGGCATCGACAGTGGCGAGGCCTCGCAATTCAAACTGATGGCCGACAAAGATTGTGTGGCTTATCCCGAAATGCCCGTGGCCATGGAAGGCGAGCCCTACAAGGGCAAGGGCGGAAACCAGCCCATCATTGGTTTTGCAGACACACACACGCACATGGGCATGTCCAGCGAAATGTCTTTGGCGGGCAATGTGGGCCCGTCTGCCGGTGGTGTGTTGTACGGTGAAGTGGTGCATCGCTTTGGCGTGCCGCACGCGCTGGGCGATTGTGCCGAATTCCACGGCCCCAATGGCATTCGCGATGCCAACAACATTCTGGAAGCCGACCCCACGGGCCGGCACGACACCAAAGGTTGGCCAACGTTTGTAGACTGGCCACGCCGAAACTTTTTAACCCACCAGGTGATGTATCACAAGTGGGTTGAACGCGCGTGGCGCGCAGGTTTGCGTGTGATGGTAAACCACGGCACCAACATCGCTGCACTGTGCCGTGTGGGTCAAACTTACGCAGGCAAGCCCCAAGCCGATTGTGACGACATGGGTGTGGCCACCAAACAGGTGAAGTACCTCTACGACGTGCAAGACTACATTGATGCGCAATTCGGTGGCCCTGGCAAAGGCTGGTACCGCATCGTGCGCTCGCCTGCTGAGGCGCGTGAGGTGGCTGCTCAGGGCAAATTGGCCGTGATTCTGGGTGTAGAAGTTGCCCAAGTGTTCAATTGTGGAGTCACCTTTCTGCCCGATGGGTCGGAAGTTCGCAAGTGCACCCCCGAGTCCATCGACCAGGAAATTGAGAAACTCTGGGAATTGGGTGTGCGCCATGTGTACCCCTTCCACGACATCGACAGCTCCTTGGGTGGTGCAGGCATATTCATTGGTGATGTGATGAATTTCCTGAATTTTCTGGACACCGGTGGCTTCTTCAAAACCACGGAGTGCCGCGCGTTCCCGAAAGATGAACCACACGTTCGTGAGCCTGGTGCGGTGATGACCCCGAACATTCCGGGCAGTGGCAATGACCCCTTAACGCAATTGTTGTTTGAAGCCGCTGGCGGCAAGGCCCCTTTATACCCGCCCGGCGTGCGTTGCAATGCACGTACCATCACCGACCTGGGCATGTACGCCATCAAGGCCATGATGAAACGCGGCTTTGTGATCGACATCGACCACTCGGAATACCACAGCAAAGACATGATGCTGGCCCTGGCTGAGACCATGGACCCCCCTTACCCCATGGCCTCCAGCCATGACGCACACGGTGGCTTGACCAGCGACCAAGCCATTCGCATGCTGCGGGCCGGTGGCGTGATTTACCCCTACAAGGGCAATGGCACCAAGCACAAAGAGTTTTTGCAGAAGCTGAAGTTTTGGCGTACCAAAGCAGGTGTAGACAACACCTTGCTGGGCCTGGGTTATGGGGCCGATGCCAACGGTTTTGGTGGCCACCCCGGTCCGCGTGGCGGCAATGCAAAGCCCGTGGAGTACCCATTCACTCTGTTCCGTGGTGAAGGTTGGGGGCCAAGGTATCAGTCCCTGCCACCCATGAAAGTGGATCTGCTAAAAATTCCAGAGAGCGGAAAGTTTTGGCACATCGACGAAGTGGGCATGGCGCACTACGGCATGGTGGCCGACTTTGTTGAAGAAGTGCGGCTAGAGGGCGGCTCAGAAGCCATTGACGCCCTGTACAACTCGGCGGAGGTGTATGTGCGCATGTGGGAGAATGCTTACTACCGCAATAACCCACGCTAAGCGGCAGGCCACACGATGATTGTAAAAACACTGGCGCTGGCCTTGCTGGGCTTGGCGCCTGGTGCCGCGCTTGCCCATGCTTTTGGCGAGCCTGTGCAACTGCCCATGCCCTATGACATGTACATCTTGGGCTGCGTATTGGCGCTCTTGCTGTCGTTTGCCCTGTTGGCCCTGGCTGGCCGGCGCAACGCCAAGGCCAGCCCGGTGTTGGCTTTGTCATTGCCCATCCAGGCCAATGAATGGCGGCGCATTCAGCATGTGGGGGCCGTGCTTCTGTTGCTGGCCTTGGTGTTTTGTGTGGTGGCTGGGCTGCTGGGCAGCCGCGATAGCCAGCGCAACATCAACATGACCTTTTTCTGGATTTGGTTTGCTTTGGGCGGGGCCTATTTGTCCATGTTGATTGGCCCTTGGTATAAACACCAACACCCTTGGGCATGCCTGCCGCTTGGGCATGCGCGGGTTAAATACCCCGCATGGTTGGGGCATTGGCCAGCCTTGCTTCAGTTTGTTGGTTTGGTGGCCATTGAATTGTTTGTGCACAGCAACCCCAGAACCTTGGCTGTGCTGATTGCCGCCTGGCTTTTGTTCAATGGCTTGGGCATCTGGGCCTTTGGGGCCACGCGCTGGTTACAACGCGGCGAGCCCTTTGCCGTGCTGTTCAGGCTGTTTGCCGATTGCTCGCCGATTCGCCTGCACAGGCCCAGCCATGGCCGCATACGCATTCGCCTCACGTGGCCATTCGCACGGTTTCACAACACGCGCATTGTTCATCCTGCCCATGTGTTGTTTGTGTTTTTCCTGCTGGCCTCAACTGCCTACGATGGCCTGCGCGAAACCAAGGTGTACTTCAATGTGTTTTGGCAAGACCCCCTTGGTCTTCTTACATCGTGGTTTGGTCAACATCCCATGAAAATTTACCCAACGGTGCGGCCGGTGTTTATTGCATGGGAAGTGTTCTTGCTCATGGTGCTGCCCTTGGTTTATCTGGGGCTGTTTGCAGGCTTTTTGGCCTTGGGGCGTTGGGTGTCGCGTGGCAAGCAGTCTTTGTGGGCTTTGGTGTGTGTTCATACCCCCAGCCTTGTACCCATTGCGGTGGTATATCACCTCACTCACTATTACACCTTGTTATTCAGCCAGGGGCTGAAAATACGGGGCATGGTCTCCGACCCCTTCGGTTGGGGCTGGAATATCTTTGGTAACGCCATCACAGGTCGTTTGCCCTGGCTTCCCGACATGGCCAACATTTGGGCCAGCCAGGTGGTGCTCATCTTGCTGGGGCATGTGGCAGCGGTGTGGTTGGCCCATCGCCACGCCTTGCGGCTGGAGCGCTCACCTGTTCATGCTTTGCTCAATCAATTGCCGATGTTGGTACTCATGGTTATATTCACCAGCGTGGGTCTGTGGGTTTTGGCGCAGCCCCTGCAGGGTTAGGGCTGCGGGGTCCCCAAAAAAGACAGGGTTTTCCCTCGCTTCTTTCTCAATGGTCCACAGTTTGTCTGTCGATAGTATGTCCAGTACTAAAAGCAGACAATCTGGAGACTCGCCATGTTCAAGCGCCTTGCATTCCTGCTGTTCCCCTTTTTATTCCTTTTGAACGCATGCGGAGGCGGTGGATCATCGTCCGCAGGCGGTGGGGCCGCCACACAGCCCTCGGGCATCACAACGCCCAGCCAGGTCAACGTGGTCACACCAAGCAATTGAGGGGGGCAAATCATGAAACAAATCCTCAACAAGTCTGCTTGGTCTCGCCGAGTATTCTGGTTTTTGGCCATGGGTATGGTGGCGGTGGGCATTGGCGCCCCCAACACCGGTGAATACCTGCAAGATCGCCAAAGCGAATATGTTCAAGACCGCGCGCTGGATCGCATCTCCACCGTCAATATGATCATGTGCTTCATGAGCAAGTTGAGGGCCGATGCCTTTGTAAACCAAGGTGAGTACCTGGCCTTGGTGGACGAAATTCAATGTCAGTCTGACAAAAGCCGCGGCGAAACCACCAGCGCCGGTGCCGACAGCGCCATCAACTACGTTCGCGTGTTGATTAACACCACGCGGGCCAGCAACACGGCCAGCCAAATCATTCGTGGTCGCCTGTTTTTTACGGGTGATGGAGGCGAGCAAACCATTTTTATTTATGCCGAAATTCAGGAGGCTCCCAGCGCCAGCTCACCGAATGGTCGATTCAATTTGAGCTTTGAAGGCTATGCCAGCTCAGACTTGAACACCCTGCAATCCAAAGGCATGCTGGTGGCCAGTGGCAGCGAAGTCACCTTCTACGAGCAAGAGAACGACAACGGCCAAGGGCAACAGACCACACAATTGGTGCTGCAACAAAATGGCACCAACACGGGCGCTGGGCGGGTGCGCATTCAAGGCCCCAACAACAACGTGGACGAAGCCTTTTCCTACAGCGCGAGCCATTATCTGCGCGGAAACGCGGGTTCCCAAAGCTGTTTCGACCGAAGCCGCAACAACGCCGAGTACTCCACCTGGCGGTATGGCGTGTACACCCAAACTGGCTCCAGGTATGTGCTGGCCAACCCAGGCTTTGCACTCACTTACACGCCCACCAGCGGCGCGTTTGCTGGTCGCCAGTTGTGGGGGTTTGCCGGCTTTTATGGGGTGTTCTTCCCAGAGGCAGCACTGGCAGCACTGAAAGCCGACAACAGCGCTGTGCTGGCCCGTAGCGACAGCAATCAAACCTACAACCTGGTGAGCGCCAACGGCAAATTAAACCGCCTTAGCCGCGTAAGCACCACCCTGGGTAATGTAAAAGGCCAGGGCATTCGATTGTTTTTACCCAGCATGAGTGGCTTCCAGCAGGTGGAAGTGATCTGGAATGGTCAGCAGTTGCAACGCGTGCGTAGTATTTCACACAACCAGAATGGTGAAACCTCCACGCCAGAGTCCGGTTCATTGTCCGCCACAGAACTGCGCAACAACAACATGACCGTTCTTCAGGGCTACTCGCCCTCGCTGGGGGGCGATGTGCAAATCACTGTGCCCAGCACAGGCGAATTTGATGCAGCAACGGGCGTGGTGTACCGCGTGCGCACAGTCGTGTCCCCAGCAGTGGCAGATTCGCTCAACTTGATTTGTATTAGCCAATGCCCCGCCACCGGCAGTGCATTGAATGACCCTTCAACGGTTTACCAAGCGGTCAATGGGCAGCAGGTCAATTACTCGCCAGTGCCCATCAATCCCGGTGGCGGTGCGGCTCCCCCAGTGCAGTACAGCTTTAGCGGCGGTGTGATGCAACAGGGCGGATCTGCGGTGGATGCAAGCTCGTCCAATGGTTTGTCCAATTCACAGTTCCGCTGGGGGGTTTATTCGGGGCAAATGTTCTTGGCATCCGATGCATCGTCGGTTCGCTGTGACGCAAACGGTCAGGCCAACCCCACTGGCACCCATTATTGTGGTCGCCAGGTGGCCAATCTGGACGAGGTTTACCAGTACGAAACAGGCCCCAACACTTGGAACCAATACCAAGGCCTGGTGCCCGTGGGTTCAACCACCCCCATCACATTTGATCCGCCAAAAAAATTCAACTTTGTGGTGAGCACCAGCAACACCACCTTGCCAGCCAATGACCCCTTGATTGGTTCAACGGTGGTGCTTGAATACCAAGGCTTTGGGAACTTGCACGGCATTCCAGGCACTTGTGTAGACCCGGGCACGAATGAGGCAGTGCAGTGCGGTCCCAACACGCGGTATGTGCCCAAATTCAGCATTGTGGATGGCACTGAGTTGGTGGATGGAAACACCAGCTATTTTGTGAAATACCTGGACCGCGAGGTGCGCTTTGGCCGTGTGGCCGAGGCCACTTGCACCGGCGCACCCAATAGCTTGAGTTTGCCCCTTGGCCTAAGCCTGCCCTCGGCCCCCACCAACAACGTAAAAACTTTGGTGGGTAGCGTGGGTGCAAACCCCTCCAGTTCGCTGAAACCATCGGTGATTCATGGTGTAGTGCAGTAATCAGGTGTGTGCTTCAACCCGCACCGAATCTAGGTGCTCGGTGCGGGTTGGTGTGGTAAAAATTACGTAACAATCTTTCAACCACTGTGTCAGTAAACAGCGTTAACATTAAATAAAACATTAAAAAACGATACTGAGTTTGCCAAGCTCCAAGCGCCCAGGAACCCATCACCAAAGGCCTTGTTTGATGTACAAACCCAAGCGCCACATTGGCGCCCTCTCAATACGGGCTACCACGTATCTGCTGGCGGCTCTGTTAATCACGAGCTTATTGGCGAGGCTTGGCCTGTACCTTTGGCACGAAAGCATCAGCCAGGAAAAACTGCTGCAGCAACGCAATATCACCAACCTGTTGGTGAGCAATCAAGAGCTGACCTTGAACATGCAAGAAATTGTCAACAGCGTGCAGGGGCAGTTGTTATCGGCTGACCCCACAAACGCAGAGCGGTTTCGGGTGGCAGTGCGCAGCTTTCAAACACTTTTGGGCAACGTGGTTCGGGACGCAAAAACTGAGCGCCTGCGTTCCATTTATGAGCGGGTAGGGGGCTTAACCTTCCCCATGATCGAAAGTCTCAAAGCACTTCAGCGGCCCGAGGGGCACGCACTGGGCTTGATGCTGCCCCAACAAATGGCGGTAGAACAAGCGCGCGGCACCCTGGACGAAATTCGCAGATTGCTTGAGTTTGTGCACGAGATGGAATTGGAGCGCACCAATGTGTTGGACCAAGATTTGCTCGTGATCCAGCAGTGGAAAACCTCCCTTGAAGTGCTGTTGGCCTCGCTGACCTTGGCGGTGTTGCTCATTTTTATCGCCAAAATGAAGCACGCCTTGTTCACGCCACTGAAGCAAATGAGCGACCAACTGGCCAAGATGCGGGATAGTCACCCCCAGCATTTGGAGCTCAACCTCACCGAGCCAGCCTTGGCTCACCTGAATACGCGTTTTAATTCCCTCATTGACCGAGTCAAATTGCGAGAACACGAGCTTCGATTGGCCCGGGCCAAAGAGGTGGCGCAACTCACCCAAGCCGTTAAAGAACGCGAAGAATTCGGCAGTTTGTTGGCCCATGAAATTCGTACCCCGCTGACCACGTTGTTGGGCACGCTCAACATCATGAATTCAGAGCATCGACAGGCCAACGCCATCGAAATGAAAACCATGACCGCCGTGTCCAAAAGCCTCTTGAGCCTGGTGAATTCTGCGCTCGATTACAACAGCCTGGGCAATGGAAGCGTGTCCCTCGTGAGCGAGCCCTTTGAGGTACAGGCCCTGTGTGATCGGCTCGCCCATTTGCACCAAACCATGGCAGCCAACAAAAATGTTGGCTTGCGCATGGTGTGCGATGTCAACTTGAACACACCCATCTTGGGCGACGCAGCCAAATTGGAGCAAGTGCTGGCCAATTTATTGTCCAACGCCATCAAGTTTACCCCGCCCGAAGGTCAGGTCACCTTAAAAGCGCAGCGCCATACCCATGCGCAAGGCGACACCGTGTCTTTCCGGGTAGAAGACACAGGCATTGGCATCGAGTCGCATGCCTTGGGCACCATCTTTGAACCCTTCAAGCAAGCCAGCTCGGGCACAAAACGCCGTTTTGGGGGCACAGGCATTGGGCTGGCCCTCAGCAAGCGATTGGTGCAAGCCATGGGTTCAGATCTGTTCGTCGAGTCCAGCCCCGGCGAGGGCACGGTGTTCTTTTTCTCGCTGCCGCACGTGGCAGGCGAAATCAACCCCAGCCAACCTTGTGTTACGCAAGGCCCAGACTGTTTAAAAGGCATCAAAGCGCTCATGGTTGAAGACCACGTGATGAACGCCAAAATCAACAGCCGGTTGCTGAGTCGCCAAGGCATGGTGGTGGATTGGGTGGAGTCTGGCGAGTTGGCCCTTGACCAGTTCACCGAGGCCACCCAGTACGATGTGGTGCTCATGGACATCAATTTGGGCGATGGGTTGTCCGGGGTTGAAGCCGCTCAAATTTTGCTTGCACGCTTTAAAAGCCTATGCCCGCCAATTCTTGCCCTCACCGCTGGGGTGGTGATCGAACAGCGCAGCCACATCATTGCCAGTGGCATGAAAGAGATCATCGAAAAACCGTTTGACCTTGAATTTGCCTCGCGCCAAATTTTGCATCACGTCAACAATCACCGGCAACACGCCTTGCAACAACAAACACAACAAATGGCTTAAGCCCAGTACACCATGACTTTCATCAACATCACACCATTGCGCATGGCAATGGCCATGCTTTTTATCTCATCACAGGCCGTGGCAGGGCACGGTTCCAGCACTGAATCACCGTTTCAAGTGTCTGGCTTTGCAACAGTAAACTACAGCATCTCCAGTTCCAGCACGCGCTATGACCGTTTCATCGACTCCGGCGGTACCTTCGATGCAAGCAGTATTCTGGGAATACAGGGCACCTATGCCTTCAACCCCAACACCTGGGCTACCACACAAGTGGCCCTGGCCTCCGATGAAGAAAGTGACAAAGGATTAAGACCCGTGGTGCGCTGGGCCTACCTTGCACATGAATTTGGTGACCACTGGATTGCAAAGCTTGGCCGACAACGTTTGAATGTTTACCGGAATGCAGAAAATCTGGAGGTGGGCAGCACCTACAATCAAGCCACATTGCCTAAAGAAATTTACGTTAACCCCGGTTTTTTAAGCAGCGATGCGTTGTCGATTCGCAAACGCCTTTTTTTGACAGTCGACACCCACAGCGAGATCGGATTCAGTGCCGGCACCAAAGACACCCAATCCCGCGCACTGGGTGCAAACGGGCAAACCGTGAGTTACCACCCCTATGATTTGAAAGGCGCCAATGTGTTTGGCAGCCACCATTTTGCCGACCAATCGGCCGTGTTTGCTTCCCATCTGGAATTTGAATCCAATCTGCTCACGCCCTCCGGGCGGGTGTCGGGGCAGGGCAGCCTCACCTCCCTGGCTTGGGAAAGCGCGCCCGAGGTGGTTCAGCTTGCGCTGGAGGCCGCACTGATTTCGTTTGACCAAGACCTCACATTGGCCGGCAGCGGCACCCAAGTGCCATTGCCAGCGTTTAAGTCCCTGGGATTGTCCGCCAATGCCACCTGGCTAGAGTCGCCCTACAAGCCTTACCTCGGCTATGCCCGCAATATCACCCGCGTTGGTCAAACATTTGGTCAATGGAGTGTAAAAACCGGGCTGTCCATGCGCTTTGATCAACAGACGATTTTGAAAGCCGAACTTCTGCATGTGAATGCATCTTCTAACCCACCCAACATCTACTTTGATGCACCGGCTGGAAGCTCGCAGCAGGCCAATATTCTGACACTGTCATTGAACCGACTGTTTTAAGCGAGGGCGCGATGTATAACACCATGCGCACCAAGCCTTGGTCAAATTGGCTAGTACTCATTGTTTGCGTGCTTTTTTCTGGCGCCGTGGCTGCCGACACCTTTGTGATTGTCGGTCCCAGCAAGCTTGGCATTGAGGAAATACAGAGGGGCAGCGTAGTACGAGTTTTCAAGGGCGTGCAGCGTGAGCTGAACGGCAAATCCGTGGCTTTCGCCATTCGCAAAGAAAGACGCGTGTCCGACGAGTTCACGCGCATTCACTACAAAAGCAGTTGGTTTGATTACCTCGACGACCTCAACCTGGCGTTTTATCAGCAGCGCCTGCGATCGCTGCCGCCCATCCAGTCGCTCGACGAATTCATCGCCTTGAATGCGCACGACCCACGGTACTTGATTTACGCCACCGTCAGCGAATTAAAGGAGGTCAGCCTTCCGCCCACTTTGCGGGTGATGTGGATTGAATAGCTTTGGTATTTTTAAAGCCTTCAAACTTCATAAGAAGTTTGGGCTGGGCACCAAGGTTTGGCTTGTTCTGAGACAAAACAAAAAGGCCAATTGCAAATGTGTAATTGGCCTTTTGGTGTACTTACCGAGACATGGTTTACAGATTATTCCGGACACATGCTTTACAGTTTTTTGGCATAAGAGGGACCGACTATGCCTTGGAGCGAAAGTACGAAGATGGACGAGAAGCTGAAATTTGTTGCTCGGTACCTCGAGGGAGAGAGTATTTCAGAGCTTTGCCGCGAGTTTGGCATTTCTCGGGTGACAGGCCACAAGGTGGTCTCCCGCTATCGGGAAAGCGGTCTTGAGGCGCTGACTGATCGCAGCCGAAGGCCTGTGCGCTTTGCCAACCAATTGCCTTTTCAGGTTGAGCAGCAGATCGTCAAGATCAAGCAACAGTGGCCCCTATGGGGAGCGCCCAAGATTCGTGAGCGATTGATCAGCCATTTCCCAGACATTCCAACCCCAGCCACCAGCACGGTGCACGCCGTGCTGGACCGCCACGGCTTGGTTAAAACACGCAAGAACCGTCGATACCGTGCTCAAGGTACAGCCTTGAGCACGGCCAAGAGCCCCAATGACCTGTGGTGTGTTGATTACAAAGGTGAGTTCATGCTGGGCGACAGGCGTTACTGTTACCCACTGACGGTGACTGACTTCAGCTCCAGGTTTTTGATCTGTTGCGAAGCGATGGAAAGTACTCAAGAGCAGATGACCATCACCGCCTTTGAACGCCTGTTTAGGGAGTTCGGTTTGCCTGGCGCCATTCGATCAGACAATGGGGTGCCTTTCTCCTCACCCCATGCCATTCACGGCTTGAGCAAGCTGTCGGTCTACTGGCTCAGGCTGGGTATTGCCATAGAGCGAATTAAACCCGGCAATCCTCAACAAAACGGTCGACACGAACGCATGCATCGCACGCTCAAGCAGCACTGTACACGCCCCTCAGGCATGAACATGCTTCAGCAACAGGAGAAGTTCGAGCGATTTGTCCACGAATACAACAATGAGCGTCCACATCAGGCCATCGAGATGAAACGCCCCAGCGATCTTTACAAGCCCTCAGAGCGTCAGTACACCGGCGTGCCGCCGGTGTACTGCCCATTCCACGATAAAACCGTCACCATCACCGCATGCGGGCGCATCTGCGTTGGACGCAAGAAAATTCACCTGAGTACGGTTCTGGCTGGGCACGACGTGGGTATAAAACAAGTTGACGAGCGCATCTGGCTCGTCAGCTTCATGAATTACGACTTGGGATACTTTGACTTGGATTCGTGTAGAGTTGAGCCCATCGATAACCCCTTTGGTCCAAGGGTGTTAACGATGTCTCAAGAATGATATGTAAACGATGTCTCGAGTACATACCTGTTTTTTTGGGGCGAGGTATGGGGCTCGAACCCACGACCCACGGAATCACAATCCGTTGCTCTACCAACTGAGCTAACCCCGCCACAGGGTAACTTTTCAAAATTCTTTGGCCTGCCCGGAGGGGTTCGAACCCCCGACCCTCGGCTTAGAAGGCCGATGCTCTATCCAACTGAGCTACGGGCAGAGTTTGCAATGTAACTCGCACAAGCGCGGGGAAGTACCCCCAACTGGACAAGGATAGAACACCCTCGGCTTATTGGTCGGGGCAGAAGGATTCGAACCCTCGACCCTCTGGTCCCAAACCAGATGCGCTACCAGACTGCGCTATGCCCCGACAAAGAAGCGGGATTATATTACGACCTCACAGCTTCGTCAAGGTATTGCAAAGCACCTCATCAAACTGATTGCTCCTCTGAAGGGCTTCTGGCCAAAGGCCATGCCTAACCCCCAAACGCTCTCCCTCCACCACGGTCAGGTCGCGAGCCTTTTCCAGCCAAGTTTTGACTGCAGTAAATCGCCCGTCCACCCTTGAAGCAAACACCGGCGAACCATCCACATAACGAAAGTCAGAAAACCCATCCAGTTTCATCGGCTGTTTCTCAAAATCAATACGCTTACCGTAGTCAACAGACAAGGCCTCAAACCACACGCTTGCGTTGTACGACATGCCGCTCAAGGCCCTACAGTCCATGGGTGCAGACCTGGAAATAAACATCGACCTCTTTGAAAAAGGACCTTCAATCCATCGCGCCATGCCTTCGGTAAACCATTGGGTTTTAAAAGACGTATAACCATATTGGTAAAGGTGAAACAACTCATGCGCTGGCGTTGGGTTGCTTCGAGCATCCACCCTTGCGCTCAGCTTGATTTTCAGCGTGGGGCTGTTGGCAATCAAACCCTCATACCAACTGGGCTTGGTTGGCTCATCGAAGGCCAAGCCACTGCCGGTATCCAGGTTCATGATGTGCAACTCAATGCCTGCAGCATGCGCATAACGAGCCTGTTGAAGCGGGGGAGTCAATTTCAACACATTCTCGAACCACCAATCTGCCGCAATCAGTTGAATTAAAATATCGTCTACGCGATCCGGGATCCCATTGCGATTGCCGTCATCATCTGACACGGCATGAATACCCTCTGTGGTGTAAAACAACCTGAATGCGCCGTGACCAACAAACTTGGCACAGTGTTTACTCAAACCTTTGCACAAATACACCGAACCCGCGGGCACCTGGGCCTGAGCGGTAGAACCCCAAACACCTACAAAA
Organism: Limnobacter sp.; assembly: GCF_964228395.1. Classification (GTDB taxonomy): domain Bacteria; phylum Pseudomonadota; class Gammaproteobacteria; order Burkholderiales; family Burkholderiaceae_B; genus Limnobacter. The sequence goes on along the minus strand of NZ_CAXQZX010000158.1, from coordinate 6,254 downwards.
CAAGCAAGCAATAAAGATCTTGGCAGATAACGACCTAGATGACGTGTCAACTTGCCGAACATCATGACGCCTGCTGATCAAGCAAGTGGGCCACCCAGCGATGAAGGCCGACGCCATTGGATGCTTTCACCAACACATGATCGCCATCCTCCAACCCCGCAGGATACTTGTCCAGCAACTGATCAATTGAATGAAAATGCTTCACGCACTTCAAGCCGACCTCAACAAGGGGTTGCTCCAAACACGCAATCTGTGGGCCACACAGCAGCACAAGATCCGGCTTGCAACGCGCAATTAATGGCAACAACTCCATGTGATGGCGCGTGGCATCTGGACCAAGCTCCAACATGTCACCAAGCAACATCACATTTCGCTTAAATGCCCCCCGCTGGAATGAGGTATTCGCTTGTTCAATCGCTGCACTCATCGACAAAGGGTTGGCATTGTAGCTCTCATCGATTAAAGCAATCGAACGCCCTTCTATGTCAAATTTGTAATACCGCCCCCTGCCCGGCAGCGGTTGAACATCCGCAAGCGCATCCGCCATGCGCTGTAGGTTTTCTCCCAACGCAAGGGCCACCCCCAGGCATGCCAAAGCATTCATCACTCGATGCTTTCCACCGCTCTGAAGATTCAGTTGCACAGCTCCTTGAGGGGAGTAAATCGTCCAAGGCCCCACCCAGGTGGTAGAAGAATCTGCTGACAGTTCAACGCGTATGGTCGCCTCCGGGTGGATGCCGTAGCTCAGTACCCGAAGACCTTGCGTTTCTGCCTCTCGCATCAGCAGCATGGCATACTCAGTGTCATGACAGATCACCGCGGCGCCCCCGCTGGGAACCCCCATAAAAATTTTTGCCTTTTTAAGCGCAATGTTTTTGGTGGTGCCGTGATACTCCAAATGAGAAGGACCGATGTTGGTAATAACCGCAACATCCGGTCGAGCAAGCCGGGAGTTCTCAGGCATAGAGCCCACGGCCAGCTCAAAAACAGAAAACCGGGCCGCCCATTTAACCTGGCAAATATTCCAAGCCACACCAAATGGCAAATTGGCGTTGCTTTTGGTGCTATATACATCCTGATCGATGGGACGTAAACCATGGGCCAACATGCTCACAGTGGTTGATTTGCCTGCCGAGCCAGTAACAGCAATCACTTTGCCTTGAAACATCCGCCTGGCTGCATAAGCCAAATCCGTAAGTGCAGACTGTAGGTCGCTAACCGCATAAACAGGTGTCTCTTGTAATGGCGTGCCATGCAACTCATTCACGGTGGTGTTGCAGACGATCAAGGCCGAAGGTTTCAAGCCCGACTTGATTAGCCATGGAAGTTTCACCCCTCGCACATCTTGCTGGTTGCCTACCATCACAACATGTCCGTCTTCGGCACTCCCTGCCCAGGCAGACAAACCGGTTGCCTGCCAACCATCTGGGGGCTTAATCACCCATTGGCCAGGCGTACTACGTGATATGAACTCCGCGCTCCAACTTTCAAATTGTTCCATGTTGAGTGGCGCCGTGGGCTTAACATCGAGCACATTGTCACCCGCAAAATAAACAAGGCGAGCCGCAGAGCCACCGGCCAACCAACAGAAGCCAAACAACGTGGCATATTGCCTTAGCCACGCCAAAACACGTCCCCCTCTGTCCAAAGCAATTACAACCGAAAGCCCCAGACCGTGCGTATCGTGACCGGGTAGTTCGCAAGGCGTCTTTCCACTTTTAAGTTGCCACTGCCTACCCTGCCAAACAACGGCACCGATCGCCCCCTCGCTGCAAACCTCATAACGATCCATGAATATTCGCACTTGCAAAGCGAATGATCGATAAGTGTCAGCAACGCTTAACGGACTGAGCACAACACCCAACCGCTCAGCCGCCATACACATGGCCGACCATTGCCTAGCTGCGATGTGATGCAATTTTCCGCCACGAATTTCAGTCAGCAGACCGGGATCAAGAGCGCCGTTGAGCTGGCTTCTCAAATCAGCAGGCAGATGAACGGCGTACACAGGTAGGTCCCCAGATACTTCATTGACCGAATTGGCATGGCCTACAAGTGGCACTCGCTGTGTCAAAAACTTGTGGTAAGCCACCAAGCCCGACAAATAATGCTCTACATCGTCAATGCGTACACGAAAGGAGTGATGACGAATGAAAAACCCACCACGCAGGCGCTGCGGATTTTTAAAAAACATGGCCCACTCCGGCCAAAAAAAGCCGCTACGCAAGTAGTTGGCTCGGTGATGGAGCGCCCGGTAAAACTTCTCAATATTCACGGTGGCCAACAAGGCATGCAATGAAGGTTCCTTGTGCATGCGCTGCAGCATCGTCTCAGCCGCCATCATCAATTCCAGCAAAGTTGGGAAGGTGGTGATGCGCTCCAACACAAAATCCAGATACGAGCTGAAATTGCGAATCCCAAACTCAAAATACTTCTGCAACGGTTTGTATATCGTGAGTTCATTCACGCAATAGCTCAGCCAGTGGTCATGGGTTTGGTCATGCCCTGCTTTAATAAAATATTCAAAAGCCTGTTCAACAATACTGAGGTATGCGGGCGCGCGGGTGAGTTTGTATAAACGAAGCAGCGCAAAACACGCCTCTCCGTCGTAATACACAATTCGGAATGCCTGCTTAATGCTGAGGTCGCTGCTGTTAAGCACATGCACAAACTTCTGGGTTTGCGGATTAAACATGGCCGCCATGCCATGAGCCAATTGCTTGGCCAACGGCATGTGCCCCTGGTCACCAGTCAGTTCCATGTACTTACAAAGCGCAAGCAAAGCCACCGCATTGCCGCCCAGTTTAATTTCCCCGCCCGTGTCTTCCAAAAAAGCCACCTCTTGCGCAGGCTCTACGCCGGGCAGTGTTTTGCGAACAATCAGTTGGGTGATCAAACAATTCAAAGCCCGCTCAATGGCTTCCATGAGGGGAGCGCTGCGGGTCAATTCCCAAGCCTCAAGCATCGCGTACACCGTGCTGGCGTGGCGAAGCGTGTTGTAGCTGGGCACTTCTTTGTCAAAACAAGGAAACAGGCCATATACAAAACGCCCATCGGACTGCACTTGCCGCTGTAAAAAACCACTGCCTTCAGCAATTAAATTGGCAGAGGCCTCAGCATCCAAAGGCGGCAGCACACGCGCCCCAGTCAACGGACCATCGGCGTGCAGCGTCACGGGCTGCTCCATCCCGGTTTGCCAGTACATGCCTGCGGTTTTAAAAAGCCAAACCGGCTGGTCATCGTGGTGGGTGAGTGAAAAACCCTCACCAAATTTAATGCGCCCCAGCCTGTTGAAGTGATCAACATTCAATTGCGCGCTTGGCACAGTGCTTGGCCCAAGCAAGACGCAATTGGCATTTATTTCTGCTTCTAAAAACACCTGCTTAAAATGGGGATCCAGGGCTATGCCCAACCTGAAATAATTGCGCTTTGTATTGGCCAAGCGGTGCTTTAGCACGCCCCATGTGGTCTTCTCCACATGGCTTACTACATCTATTCGCAGCTGTACCGGCTGCTTGGGTTGCGTACCTAAGCACTGCTCGACCTTGCTGAGTAGGGCAGGCCAGGCGGCTTGGGCGTCAGCAGCCACCCAGTGGGAGGTTGTGGCACGCTGTGTGCCATTTGTACAACTCAGCGCAAGCACGCACACTGGCAAACCAGTGCCGTGGCTGGCTTGCGCCACATTGTTAAAAAAATAATGCTCTAACGCCGCCAGCGGAGTATTCATTCAGTGGCTTTATGCCGAGGGCAAGGCGTTCAAAATGCTGCCCACGCACTTCTCTGCCTGGGCCTTGTCTGCGGTTTCCACCATCACCCGCAACACGGGTTCGGTACCGGAAGGCCGAATCAACAAACGGCCTTGCGTACCCAGTTCGGCCCGCACCGCCTCGCATGCACCCTGCACTTTCACATCGTTGGTCCAGTCGTAACCGGCAGGCAAACGGGCATTTTTTAAAACCTGGGGCAACATGTGCACTGGCCGCAAAATATCAGCCAGAGGCATGCCCAAATTGCGCACAGCGCGCAGCACCTGCAAGGCACTTACAATGCCATCGCCAGTGGAATGTTTGTCCAACACCAGCAAATGCCCCGAGCTCTCGCCGCCCAAGCTCCAGCCATTGGCTTGCAGCTTTTCAAACACATAGCGATCGCCCACCTTGGCGCGTTCAAACGCGATCCCATGCTGCTGCAAGGCCAACTCCAACCCAAGGTTGGTCATGAGTGTGCCCACCACGCCGGGCACTTTTCCCAGCACCTGCAGCCGCTCAGCGACCAAGGCATACAACAACTCATCGCCATTAAAAATGCGCCCACTGGCGTCCACGCAAATCAACCGATCGGCATCGCCATCCAAGGCAAAACCGTAATCAGCCTTGTGCTCCAACACCGCCTTGGCCACAGCCTCCGGGTGAGTGGCACCAACGCCCTTGTTAATGTTCAAACCATCGGGCTTATCAGCCAGCACCACCACCTCGGCACCCAGCTCACGAAACACCGCTGGGGCAATGTGATAGGCCGCGCCGTTGGCGCAATCCACGACGATTTTTAAACCGCGCAAATCTTTATCGCGCGGGAAGGTGCCTTTGCAGAACTCAATGTAACGGCCCGCTGCATCGTCCAGTCTGCGCGCGCGGCCCAGTTCTTCAGAACTCTTACAGGCTGCGCCTTGGGCCAATTGCTCTTCAATTTCAAGCTCCCACTGGTCGGGCAATTTGGTGCCTTGGCCCGAAAAAAACTTGATGCCGTTGTCCGGGTAAGGGTTGTGCGAAGCACTAATGACCACCCCAGCCGACATGTCCAGCGCACGCGCCAAATAGGCCACCCCGGCCGTGGGCATGGGGCCCACAAGCACCACATCCACCCCCACCGAGGTAAAACCCGCCTCCAGGCAGCTTTCTAGCAGGTAACCACTCACCCGCGTGTCTTTACCGATCAAAACCTTTGCGCGTCGACCGTTGCCCTCATGCTGGGCCAGCACTGTTCCGGCGGCCTGCCCGAGTCGCAGCACGAAGTCAGGTGTCATGGGGGCTTGGCCCACGGTGCCGCGAATGCCATCGGTTCCAAAATATTGTCGAGTGCTCATGTGCTTACAGGTGTGTTTTAAAAAAGTGATGTACATCAATACAAAAAGGGCACGCCGCAGCGCGGTATCCGACTATTTTAGCCCTCGCCCAGCCTACAAGGCACCCCTAAAAAGCACCTCTTGCATGGCTATTGCGTCGCGGGTTTCCATCACATCGTGCACGCGCACCACGGCAGCCCCCATGCGCGCTGCATAAAGCGCTGCAGCCACAGAACCTCCCAAGCGTTGTTTGGGCTGTTCGCGGCCTGTTATTTCGCCAATCATGCGCTTGCGAGAAACCCCAATCAACACCCCGGCCCCCAGTTGTGAAAACTCAGATGTGGCGCGCATTAAAGCGAGGTTGTGCTCAAGGGTTTTGCCAAATCCAAAACCTGGGTCCACCAACACACGCGTGGGCATCACGCCCACCTGTTCAAGAGCCTCCAAGCGCTGCCGCAAGAACTGCATCACCTCGCCGCACACATCGCCATACATCGGGTTGTTTTGCATGCTGCGGGGTTCCCCTTGCATGTGCATAACCACCGCGCCAGCCCTTGGGCTACTGGCCAGCACCTGCAAAGCACTGGGCTCACCAGCCTGCGCCTGGCTGCGGAAGCCATTGACGTCATTCAAAATGTCTACGCCAGCTTGCAAGGCCAGTTGCATCACCCGCGGCTTCATGCTGTCAACAGACACAGGCACATTCCAGCGCACCACCTCGGCCAGCACTGGAGCCAACCGTGCCCATTCTTCATCAACCGGCACGGCCTGCGCCCCGGGGCGGGTGGATTCGGCCCCCAGATCCAAAATGTCGGCCCCGTCTTTTAACAAACGCTCTGCGTGGGCAATGGCCGCTTTGGCTTGAGCATGGTCTCCACCATCGGAAAACGAGTCCGGCGTGACGTTCACAATGCCCATCACCAGAGGCTTGCCAGGGGTAAGGGTGAGGTTGAAGCGGCCTGCTTGCCAAGTGTTCATGCTGCGTAAAGGGGGCTGAAACAACCCTCATTGTAGCGCGGGACGCTGAGGCGGCTTAAACCTCTTGGCCTGGGGTTGGCCCTTTGGGGTGCTGTGCGCCGCGCTTCTAGACCGAGGCGGCCCAAGCCACTGGGCCTGGGATCAGCCCGTGGTTCCCTTCTTGTCCCTTCCGAGGGGGCATGCAAGGCGAAAATGTCGCCATTGCATCCGATTC
>NZ_CAXQZX010000157.1:0-9286 GCF_964228395.1 Limnobacter sp. | reverse complement strand
CCCGGCTTTGTGATCCCGGTGGAGCAAAGTGAAGCTGGGGTAGACGAACTGTTGCTGGTGCCATACTTTGGCGCCTGCATTCACACACCGCCGCCGCCCGCCAACCAGATCATTCACGTTAAACTGGCCAAACCGCAGCCCGCCATGGGCGCCATGCAAGCTTACTGGGTGTGGGGTGAATTACAACTGAATCGCTTTAGCAGCGAGTTTGGTGACGCCGCCTACCAGCTGGTGGCCACTGGTTTGCAGCCTTATGACCAATAAGTTGCAAGCCATTGATTTTTCATAAATTCTTAATAAATTAGTAAAAACCCCTCTATTTTTATCGTTGACAGCCCTCCATCATATTCATACCTTTACATCACGCGATGTAACATTCGAAAAAACAAACAAACGTTTGGTGCAGGTGTAACCCAGCACACAAACACTGTCATCCACCGGAGGTCAATGAGTCATGGGCAGCATGAGCGACAGCACGTCCCTGTCAGTGATGCACGATTTGGAGTTGGCGTTTTTGCAGGACGTGGCCCCCAGGTATTTGAACCTGGCCCGCCCCCCACACGGCTTGAAAATCCGTGAATGGAAAAACCGCAGCGCTGTGCCATTGATCAACAAATTGCACGCTGGCTTGTCGGGCTTAAAGCGCCGCAGCGCCCAGGTGGCCGATCACGAATTGGTGTGGCTCGAGGGTGGCAATGCAGAGGGTCCCTCGGTGGTGTTGTTCCACGGTTTTGCTTCCAACAAAGAAAACTGGTTGTCCCTGGTGCCTTTTTTGCTCAAACAATACCGCCTGTATGTGTTGGACCTGCCGGGCTGGGGCGAGAGTGAATTCAATCCCAACCTGCCATACGGGTTGGATGACCAAGTGGCTCGCGTGGCAGCCTGGATGGACGACCATGTGCAAGGCACTGCCCATGTGGTGGGCAACTCGGTGGGTGGCTTGGTGGCCGCCCTGCTGGCTGGTCGGCACCCAGAACTGCTAGCCAGCCTGTGTTTGATGAACCCGGCTGGCGGCAAAGGCGAGCAGCACACGGTGTTTGAAGCGGGCTTGAAAGAAGGCCGCAACCCCATGATTGTAGAAAGCCTTGCGGGTGCTCACACCCTGATGAGCCTGGCTGTTCACAACAAGGCGATTGCCTTGGCGCTGGCGCCCATGATGGCGCAAGACCTCATTAGCCGTCGCCATGTGAACCGCCACCTGTTTCACCAAATGTTTGTGAATGCCCCCAACCCCAATGGGCCGGGCATGGCCGCCAATCGATCCAAAACCCTCATCATGTGGGGCAAAGAGGACCGCTTGGTTCATTACACCGGGGCTTTCACCTACCAGGCGATTATTCCGCATGCCGATGTGATACTTTTTGACGGTGTGGGGCACCTGCCCATGGTTGAAATTCCGATTCGAACAGCCAAAGTGCTGCAGGAGTTTTGGCTGGGCTGACATCGCAATGTGCCTTCATGTCCAATTTTAGAAAGGATTTGAAGCATGAGAATTCGCAATACCTTGTTGCTAGCGGCCAGTGCGTTCGTGTTGCTGGCGTGCAGCAAAGGGCTGGATGGAACGTACAAAGACGAACTGGGCATTCAAAAGTATGAATTCCAGCGAGATGGCACGGTGTACATTTCCACCATGGGCATCACCAAAGAATCCACCTACGTGGTGGAAGACAACAAGGTGAAAATCTCCGACCAGGGTGACACCACCATTTATGACCTCAACACCGATGGCACCATCAAGGGGCCCCTGGGCATGGTGTTGAAACCTTCTCAACCCTGAATTTTTAATCCGAACGCGCGTGGTTGCCGCAATGGAACATGCGTACTGAGTCATAAAAACCCGCATTCCTTGCGGGTTTTTTACTATGTTTTACACATTTTCCCTGTTCTGGGGCCCCCAAAAAGCATTAACCCAATAATGGATGAAAAATCCACTTCTTTTCCCCTGATTGCATGAGGGGTATTCCCCGCACACTGACTAAGCGTCAATTCGATTATTTAAGCCATTTAACAGTTGGTGAGGGGTGCGATGCAATTAATTCAACATGTGCTGCACAGCAGCCATGGTCTTCTGGCCAAACTTTACTCCCAGGCTGTTTGTATGTTTGAGCATGGTTGGTACGAGGCGCTTGACCTTCAAGAAGAGCCAAGCCAGCAGATCGAATGCCCCGTGATGAAAGCCGCCTCGCACTTACAACCGCCAAAAACAGGACATGCAAACCCATGAGCGATTCGTTAAAACCCAGCAATGCGGCTCCAACACTGGCCCCGGTGGCCCTGCTGGTACTGTGCTTTGGCTTGCTTGGGCTGGGCGCCACGGTGTTGCAGGGCATTTGGGCCAGTGCGGCGGGTGTGTTGGCCGCCGCTGCCGCCGGTGCAGCCGTGTATGTGCGGCTAAACCCACGCATTGCAGCGTTGGAAGCCAGCCTGGGGCAACAACAAACCACCCAACAGGTGGACCTGCACACCCATGCCGCGGCCGACTCCCAGTTGAACAACATGGCCCACCAGTGGGTGCCCACACTGAGCAAACAGTTAAACACCGCCAACCAACAAATGGAGCAGGGCATTGTGAGTTTGGCTGAAGCGTTTTCGGGCATTCACACTCAGCTGAATGCCACAGTGAGCGTGGCTTCCGACGCGGCCCATGTGCTTGGCGGGGCCTCAAGTGCCGGCCACGGACAGGCGGCGGGACTGGCAGAAATGGTGTCCAGCAGTTTGAACCAAATGCTTGCACAGATCCGGCAGTCGTTTGACGAGAAGTCCACCATCATGAACGAGGTGAAGGGTTTTATTGCCTCCACCGACGAGCTGGCAAAAATGGCCAGTTCGGTGGAGGTGCTGGCCGCCAAAACCAATCTGTTGGCCTTGAATGCCGCCATTGAAGCGGCCCGTGCGGGCGAAGAAGGGCGGGGTTTTTCAATTGTGGCTGATGAGGTTCGAAAGTTGTCGATGTTGTCGGCTGACACCGGCGTGAAAATTCGCGAGCGTGTGCAGCACATTGCGCAGGCCGCCAAACGTGCAGGCGATGGCGCAACCCGCATGCAAAACAGCGACCAACATGTGCTGGAGCAAGCCAGTTCAACTTTGGGGGGCGTGGTTCGGCAGTTCGAGCAGGTCACCACCCCGCTGCAACACGCCAGCGAGCAGATTATTGCCAACACGCATCAAGTGTCTGCCAGCTTGAACAACGCCGTGGTGCACTTTCAGTTTCAAGACCGTGTGTCGCAAATTCTTGGTCATGTGCAAGACAGCCTGACCCAGTTGCAACAGCAATTGGGTGAGGGTCTGCAGGCGCTGGATGTGCCTGCCCTTATGCATGAGCTGGAGCGCAACTACACCATGGCCGAGGAGCGCACCAACCACGGTGGGCAGCATGCAGCACAGACCAAGGCCAAAGCGGCCGATGATGATCTGACATTTTTTTGACAGGGGAAGACAAACAACATGAGCAAAACAGTACTGATTGTGGATGACTCCACATCGCTTCGGCAGGTGGTGTCGATGACCCTGAAAAGCCAGGGCTTTGAGGTGTTGGAAGGCTGTGATGGCAAAGACGCATTGACCAAGCTGGATGGCCGCAAAATCAGCTTGATTGTGAGCGACTTGAACATGCCCAACATGGATGGCTTGAGCTTTGTGCGCGAGGTCAAAAAGCTGGCCAACTACAAGTTTGTGCCCATCATTATGTTGACCACCGAAAGCGACGACAAGCTGAAAGCCGAGGGGCAGGCGGCTGGGCTAAAAGCCTGGATGGTCAAGCCCTTCAAGCCTGAGCAGATGATTGCAGCCGTGAACAAATTGGTGGCCTGACATGAAAGATGAACTTGAGGTACATGGGGATTTGGCTGTGGCCGCTGACCCAGTTGCAGAAAAGGCCGAATGCCGCATCTCCCTGGAAGAACTGAGCATTGGCTGCTGTGCCAGCTTGGCTGAGCAAATTCGACAAGGTCTGGCTGAGGGGCAACATGTGTTGCTTGATCTTCGCCAGTGCCAAGAGGTGGACACCGCTGGGCTGCAACTGTTGTTGTGCATCCAGAACGACCCTGCTGTGAATTTGCATGTGCACTGGACTGCACCTTCTGAAGTGCTGGCCCTGAAGGCGGCCCGCTTGGGGGTGAGCTCCTGGATTAACGCCGGTGTTGTGGAGCGCTAAACATGGCATTTGAACTGGATCTGGATGCCTCTCGTGGCATATTTTTTACCGAAGCACGCCAGTTGCTGGGCGAAGTAGAAAGCCATGTGTTGCAACTGGAACAGAACCCCACCGATGGTGAGGTACTCAACGCTGCGTTTCGTGCAGCGCACACCATCAAGGGCAGTGCAGGTGTGTTTGGCTTACAAATCATTACTCACTTTGTGCACGACCTTGAAACCGTATTGGACCGCGTGCGTAATGGCGAAATAGGGTTTGATGCCGACATGAGCACCCTGGTGCTGGAATGTCGTGACCACATTTCGGACCTGGTGGATTCGATTGAAAGTGGTGGCAGCGCCACCGAGGTGAATGCTCAACTGGCCCCCACCCAACAAGGCCTGACCACTCGCTTGCAAGCCTATTTGGTGGATGAAGCCCGTGCCTCTGTGGGCCAGCCCACCGTGGCCCAGGGTAACGCGTCGCAAGCAACCGCCAGTGATGTGCAAAGCGGCGCAGCCGCTGCCCGCACATGGCATGTGTCGGTTCGCCTGGCGCGCAGCACCCTGTGTGACGGGTTTGACCCATCGCCCATATTTGCCTATATGCAAACCTTTGGCGACATGCAATGTGTGTTGCCCGTGCTGGACAAACTGCCTGTCTTTGCCGAGTTGGATCCCGAAGCGTGCTACCTGGGGTTTGAGTTGCGCTTTGTGACCGACAAAGGTTTGCCCGCCATTGAGGACGCCTTTGAGTTTTTGAGTGACGAAAGCACGGTGCGTTGCCTGCCGCATGACTGCAGCCCCGAAGAATGGGACAGCTTTGCGCAAGCCATGCCCGAGGGCTTGGCGCGTGCAAGCGCGCTGTTGGAAGAGGCCGGGTTTGCGAGACCTGCGCGTGCTGCTGCAATACCTGCAGACAAGCCAGCCGTGGCCGAGCAAGGGCCAGTTGCTGCTGCCGCGCCAGCCACTCAAACCGTGCAAGCTGGCATGGCCAAGCAAGGCAAGGCAACAAACAACAAGGCTGTTGCCACCAGCCAATTCATTCGCGTGCCTTCCGACAAATTGGATGCACTCATCAACTTGGTGGGCGAACTGGTGATTGCCAATGCTGGCACTGTGGAGCAAGCCAAGCAGTTGAACCACACCAGCATGTTGGAGTCCACCAGCGCCGTGGCTGGCCTGATTGAAGAAATTCGCGATGGTGCGCTGGGTTTGCGCATGGTACAAATCGGCGAAACTTTCCAGCGCTTTCAACGTGTGGTGCGCGATTTGTCCATGGGCATGGGCAAGCAAATTCAACTTGAAATTTCTGGTGAAGACACCGAACTCGACAAATCGGTGGTGGAAAAAATTGGCGACCCCCTGATGCACTTGGTGCGCAACGCCTTGGACCACGGGCTGGAAACCCCCGAGGCCCGTACCGCTGCCGGCAAGCCTTCCACCGGAAAATTGGGTTTGCACGCCTACCACGACAGTGGCCACATTGTGATTGAAGTGCGCGACGATGGCCGAGGTTTAGCTCGCGACAAAATTTTGGCCAAAGCCATTGAAAAAGGCATCGTGACACCCGAGCAAAACCTCAGCGATGCCGAGGTGAACATGTTGATTTTTGCTCCGGGTTTTTCGACGGCAGACAAGGTCACCGACATTTCGGGCCGTGGCGTGGGCATGGACGTGGTGAAGAAAAACATCGAAGCCCTGCGTGGCTCTGTGCAAGTTCGCTCCAAGCCTGGTCATGGCTGCACGTTCGAGATTCGCTTGCCGCTAACCCTGGCCATCATTGATGGTTTCATGATTGGCGTGGGTGGCTCGGTGTACGTGATTCCGTTGTCGTATGTGCGCGAATGCCTGGAGCTTCCCCCTGGGGCCTTGGGCAGCGACGACCGCATGAACCTTCACTACGACCTGCGTGGCGAATTTTTACCTTGTGTGCGTTTACGCAAGGTGTTTGGCAGCACAGCGGGCAAGCCCAAGCGCGAGAACATCATTGTGGTGAGCTTCGGTGGCGTGAAGGCGGGCATCGTGGCCGATCAGCTTCACGGCGAATCCCAAACCGTCATCAAACCCTTGGGCAATTTGTTCGAATCCAACCGCGCCATCAGTGGCGCAACCATCATGGGCAACGGTGATGTGGCGCTCATTATCGATGTGCCCAAGTTAATCACTGAGGTGAGCAATATTTCAATCCATGGCAGCGACGGGTCCCAGGCCACGTTCAAGCCCGATCAACCTGCAGCACCACGCGCAAGCTTGAGCACAGCCAGCGCCTAATCAACCAAAAAAGGAAACGATCATGGGAGCATTTGATTTTTTAAACAAAAAACAGTTGACCGAGCAGACAGAAGCAATCGAGACGCTGCAGAAGAAATTAAGTGAGGCCAACGCGGTGCTAAGCGCGGTGAGCAAGGTGCAAGCCATGATCGAGTTCAAGCTTGATGGCACCATTATTCACGCCAACGACAATTTTTTAAGAACGATGGGGTACACCCTTGATGAAATCAAAGGCAAACATCACAGCATGTTCGCTGAGCCAGGCGTGGCCAATACGATTGAATACCGTCAGTTTTGGGACAAACTTGGCCGGGGTGAGTTTGATTCTGGCCAATACAAGCGCCTTGGCAAGGGCGGTAGAGCGATATGGATCGAAGCCAGCTATAACCCGATCATGGACAGCACTGGCAAACCATTCAAGGTCGTCAAGTTTGCCATTGATATCACCGAGGCAACCTTGAAGTCGATTTTTAACAGACGCGCTCTGGGCGGTCTTGAGAATGTTGAGGCCAATGTGATGCTGGCCGACGCTGGTTTTAATATTGTGTATGGCAATGCGTCTTTATTAGACATGCTTCGGAGGGCTGAGAGCGACATTCGTAAAGACCTTCCTAACTTCAATGCAGGCAAATTGATCGGAACCAACATCGATGTTTTTCACAAAAACCCGTCGCATCAGCGGGGTATGTTGAGCAACCTCAAAAATACCCACAAGGCCCAGTTAAAAGTTGGTGGCCGTACATTCGACCTCGCCGTTAATCCAGTCGACGATGACGCGAATGTTCGACTCGGGTATGTGGTTGAATGGAAAGATCGAACCGCAGAGGTGGCCATAGAAAATGAAATTTCCGAAATTGTGAGTCGAGCCAGCAGTGGTGACTTTAGCGAGAGAATTCGTGAAAACGACAAAAGCGGGTTTTTCAAAAAGCTGGCTGAGAGTATGAACACACTGCTTGGCACAACGTCCGCTGGTTTAGAGGACATTGGCCGTGTGCTGAAGTTGTTGGCCAAAGGTGACATGACGCAAAAAATCACCGCAAGCTATCAAGGTTTGTTTGGTGAGGTGAAAGACGATGTCAATGCCACCATTGATCGCCTGCGCGATGTCATTGAAGACGTGCGTGGCAATGCCGACTCGCTGACCAATGCGGCGCGTGAAATCTCTAAAACTTCGCAGAGCTTGTCGCAAGGCGCAAGCAGCCAGGCTGCTGGTGTGGAGGAGGTGTCTGCCAGCATCGAGGAAATGGCAGGCTCGATTAAGCAAAACAGCGAGAACAGCCGCGTGACCGATCAAATTGCTACCAAAGCCGCTGAAGAGGCCAAAGAGGGTGGTCGCGCCGTGACTGAAACAGTGAATGCCATGAAAGCGATTGCCGACAAGATTGGCATTGTGGACGACATTGCTTACCAAACCAACCTGCTGGCCTTGAACGCGGCCATTGAAGCAGCGCGCGCTGGGGAGCATGGCAAGGGCTTTGCCGTGGTGGCCGCTGAAGTTCGTAAATTGGCCGAGCGCAGCCAGGTGGCCGCACAGGAAATTGGCGACCTTGCTGGCAGCAGTGTGAAGCAGGCCGAGCGTGCCGGGGCCTTGTTGGAAGAAATGGTGCCCGCCATTAATCGCACCTCTGATTTGGTACAAGAAATTACCGCTGCCTCCAATGAGCAAACCAATGGCGTGGCTCAAATTAATCAGGCCATGATGAACCTGAACCAGCAAACCCAGCAAAACGCGGCTGCCTCGGAAGAACTGGCTGCCACAGCTGAGGAAATGAGCGGTCAAGCCAGCCTGTTGATCAATGCCATGAGCTTTTTTGACACTGGCAACAAACGTTCAGGGGGGGCGGCACCCGCCAAGCGCTCCGCTGCACCCGCCAAGGGCCAGCATGCGCATGCTGGCGTGGACGGGTTTGATCACTTCGACGAGTTTTAATGCAAGGGGTGCACAACATGCGACAACTGAATGAACAAATTGCGCAGGCCTCGCAAGCCGACGGCGCAAGCCACCAGTTTTTAACGTTCCAGGTGAGGGATCAAAAACTGGCGGTGGAAATTCTACGGATCAAAGAGATTATTGAGTTTGGGCGAATCACCGTGGTGCCCATGATGCAGCAATGCATCAGCGGAGTGATTAACCTGCGCGGCTCGGTGGTGCCTGTGGTGGACCTGAGCGCCCGCTTTGGGCAGGGAAGCACCACAGTGAATCGCCGAACCTGCATCGTGATTTTAGAATCACAAATGGCTGAGCAAACGCAGGTGGTTGGATTCATGGTGGACGCCGTGAATGCGGTGGTGGACATCAATAGTGAGTCCATTGCGCCACCACCGCAGTTTGGCGCTGGGGTGAAAACCGACTTCTTGCGGGGCATTGGCAAGGTGGAGGAGGAGTTTGTGCTGGTGCTCAATGTCGAGCGTTTGCTGGACTTCGAAATTCCATCGGATCTTGAAGAGGCAGCGGCCTAGTCTGCACTTCGTTTGATCGCGCTGCGTGTTGATGCCGGGTTGGCACAGGTCGCTGGGCCTGGGATTGGCCCTTTGGAGTGCTGTGCGCCGCGCTTCTAGGCTGGGGCGGCCCAAGCCACTGGGCCTGGGATCAGCCCGTGGTCCCCTTCTTGTCCCTTCCGAGGGGACATGCAAGGCGAAAATGTCGCCATTGCATCCGATTCGGTTTCCCGCCAAGCGGGGGCTTGGCGGGGAAACACGCCTCGGCCCCTCGGTGTGGGCCAAACCGGGCGGGCTGCCCTGAAGCGGCCTGCGCGGCCAGTGCCACCCCAGCCCCGGCGCTGCGCTTGGCCATGCCGGTGATTCGCGCAACCGTGACTCAAGCGGGCGCAAGACCTGCTCGCACGCAACCTGAGCCGCCTTCGCTTGCCCAGAAGCCAGC
>NZ_CAXQZX010000156.1:0-5139 GCF_964228395.1 Limnobacter sp. | reverse complement strand
TTCACTTGCCCTGGTGTGTGCGCAAATGCCCCTATTGCGACTTCAATAGCCACCTGGCTCCCCAAAGCAATCTTAAAAACATACCTGTGGCCGGCGAAGAGCCAGGTTATGCCAATGCCTTGCCCGTGGCCCTGCAACGCCGCTACCTCAACGCCCTGGTGGCTGACCTGGATCAACAGTTGCCCAAAATTTGGGGACGCAAGCTGTACTCCATTTTCATCGGCGGTGGCACCCCTTCCTTGTTTGATCCCGAACTTGTGGATGAGCTGTTGGCTGCCGTACGCGCTCGGCTGGGCATGCCGCAAAGCGGCGAAATTACCATGGAAGCCAACCCGGGCACCTTTGAACAGGCCCGGTTTGAGGGTTATCGCCGTGCTGGTGTGAACCGATTGTCGATTGGCGTGCAAAGCTTTTCAAACGCGCATTTGAAAGCCTTGGGGCGTGTGCATCAAAGCGAACAGGCTGTGGCGGCGGTGCGTAGCGCAGTTGCGCTGTTTGATGAAGTTAATTTGGATCTGATGTATGGCTTGCCCCAGCAAAGCGTGGCACAAGCCAAGGCCGATGTAGACCAGGCCTTGGCCTTGAACACCACGCATGTGAGCCTCTACCAATTGACCTTGGAGCCCAACACTTTGTTTGCGGCCAAGCCACCCCCTTTGCCCGATGATGACACCTTGGTTGACATTGAAGAGGCTGTGCATGCCATGGCGAAGGCGGCGGGCTTTGAGCAATACGAAGTATCGGCTTTTGCTCGACCCGGTCACCGCTGCCAACACAACCTGAATTATTGGGGTTTTGGCGATTACCTGGGCATTGGCGCGGGTGCCCACGCCAAAATAAGCTACCCCAATCGAATTGAGCGTGAAACACGCCACCGCAACCCCATGGCCTACATGGATGAAATGGAGGGCCAAGCCCAGCCGCTGAGTGTCAGCACGCTGGCTGTAAAAGACCTGCCTTTTGAGTTCATGCTCAATGCTTTGCGCCTTAGCGACGGGGTGCCCGAGCAGTGGTTTGTGGAACGTTGTGGCCGACCCTTGAGCGACTTGCAAAAGCCATTGAAACAGGCCCTGGCCAAAGGCCTGCTGGAAAACCAGCCCGGGGTGTTCAAACCCACGGCGCTGGGGTTTCGCTTTTTAAACGATTTGCAGCAAATGTTCCTCGCCGCCTGAGGGCTTGATAGGCTCAGCCTGTGGCTTGTCCTCTTGTTTTATTTGGGGTGGCTGAGGGCTGTTGTTTTTCATGGCTTTTAACACCGTCGATACAAGTGCTGCGGCGCCCAATACGGCAAGACCCGCATAAGGCCCAGCGATAAGGGCCACTGGTACGGCCACCAGCAAGGCAAATTTATTTTCCCAGGCCGCTTTGGCCAAAGCCTTCAGGCCTTTGGCGATGCCCGCTGCCGCTTTCGCAAACAGAGAGGGTTTGGTCGCTGGCTCGGGCGCTTGACCTTCGGTGTGAATGCCTTGTGATTCAGGCGTACTGGTGGTGGCGGCTTGCTCGGGCACGGGGTAGCCCTGTGGCATGGTGGTTGCAGTGCTCAATTTGAATTGCTCCTGTTGCAGGTCCAAAAATTTGGGTAGCGCAATCAAATGTCACAGTTCAATGCATTTTTAAACTAGTTCAGGTGACGACTTTCAGGCCGCTCTATGATGCTGGATGTGCCCTTGAACTGCAGCCCCCACTCGGCCTGCTGGCAGGCCTTCACCAACAAGTCGGCAAAACCATGTTGCAGTTGCTCGGCCATGCGCATCTCAAATCCTTTGCCGCTGCCAGACACAAGCTTCAACATCAGGTCTGTGCCGTGACCTTCTGCGGCTGGGCGCAACTCAATTTGCGTGATCAGCAAAGGGTCTGCACCCAGCGGGGTCGTGGTGTTTTTGTCTTGAAAAGGGCTTTTGAAATCGGCTGAATACAAAGACACCTCGCGGCTCATCTCCAGCAAGGCCTTGCGCCCCACGTCGTTTAAGGGGCGATCACTGGCCAATAGCTTTTGCATCATGTCGTCCAGGCTGGGAATGAGCAGGCGCACCATACGGCGGGTGAGCCACACACGCACCTCTTGGTTCTCTGCCGAGTTAATGCGCATCAGCAGGCGGTCGTGCTCTGGGGCGTAGGCAATTTGGAGCTGTTTGATCTGCATGGCCGGGGCGAAATGAATTAAGGTTGTAAAAGGGTGAGCGGCGCATCTTGAAAACCCCATGCCTGCCCACACATTCATGCATGGGTATTGTGACTCAAATTGATGAAAAAGGGTTTGCAGATGCGATTGGATAGACTCACCACCAAGTTCCAAGAGGCGTTGGCTGACGCGCAAAGTATGGCTGTGGGCAAAGACAATCCCACGGTTGAACCTGCGCACGTGCTGCTGGCCATGTTGCGTCAGCCCGAGGGCACAGTAAAAGGGGTGGTCGGCAAGGCCGGGGGCAACGCCGCTGCCTTGCAAAAGGCCATCGAAGCAGAGGTACAAAACCTGCCTCAAGTCAGCAACAACGGTGGCCAAATTCAAATTGGAAGCCGCCTGCAAGCGGTGCTGAATCTTACTGACAAAGAAGCGCAAAAGCGTGGCGATCAATTCATCGCCAGCGAGCTTTTCTTGCTGGCCTGTCTGCATGACAACAGCGGGGTTTCCAAGGCTCTAAAAGACGCGGGCTTGAATGCTCAAACCTTGAGCAAAGCGATTGACCAAGTGCGCGGTGGCGCAGCCGTCGACAGCGCTGAGGGCGAAAGCCAGCGCGAAGCGCTTAAAAAGTACACCATCGACCTCACTGAGCGGGCGCGCATGGGCAAGCTTGACCCTGTGATTGGTCGAGACGATGAAATTCGCCGTGCCATACAAATTTTGCAGCGCCGAACCAAAAATAATCCCGTGTTAATTGGCGAGCCCGGTGTGGGCAAAACGGCGATTGTTGAGGGCTTGGCCCAGCGCATTGTGAACGGTGAGGTGCCCGACACATTGAAAAACAAACGTGTTTTGGTGCTGGACATCGCGCTGTTGTTGGCGGGAGCCAAATACCGCGGCGAATTTGAAGAACGCCTAAAAGCTGTGTTGAAAGACATCGCGGCCGATGAGGGGCAAACCATTGTGTTTATCGATGAAATTCACACCATGGTGGGCGCGGGCAAGGCCGAAGGTGCCATTGATGCAGGCAATATGCTCAAGCCCGCGTTGGCTCGTGGCGAATTGCATTGCATTGGTGCCACCACTTTGGATGAGTACCGCAAGTACATCGAAAAAGATGCAGCCCTGGAGCGGCGTTTTCAGAAAGTGTTGGTCGGCGAGCCCAGCGTAGAAAGCACCATTGCCATTTTGCGTGGACTACAAGAGCGCTACGAATTGCATCATGGTGTAGACATCACCGACCCAGCCATTGTGGCGGCCGCAGAGCTGAGTCACCGCTACATTACCGACCGCTTTTTGCCCGACAAAGCCATTGACCTGATCGACGAGGCGGCCGCGCGCATCAAGATGGAAATTGACTCCAAGCCTGAAGAAATGGATAAGCTGGATCGCCGTATTATCCAGCTCAAAATTGAGCGCGAGGCCGTCAAGCGAGAGACCGACGAGGCCTCCAAAAAGCGCCTTGCCTTGATCGAAGAAGAGATCGAACGGCTGGAGCGCGATTACGCCGATCTGGACGACATTTGGAAATCCGAAAAAGCAGCAGTGCAGGGCAGTGCAGCCATCAAGGAAGAAATTGATCGAATCCGTGCCGACATTGAGCAGCTTAAGCGCAAGGGCGACTGGCAAAAGGTCTCCGAACTGCAATATGGCAAGTTGCCCGCACTAGAGGCGCAGCTTAACCATGTCAAAGAGAACGAACACGGCGAAAAAAAGCCCAACCGCTTGCTGCGCACTCAAGTGGGTGCAGAAGAGGTGGCCGAGGTGGTCAGTCGCGCCACGGGTATTCCGGTGAGCAAAATGATGCAGGGCGAGCGCGACAAATTGCTGGCCATGGAGCAGGTATTGCATCAACGCGTGGTGGGTCAAGATGAGGCTGTCACATTGGTGGCCGACGCCATTCGCCGCTCGCGCGCGGGCTTGGCCGACCCCAACAAACCACTGGGCTCTTTTTTGTTTTTGGGCCCCACCGGTGTGGGTAAAACCGAGCTGTGTAAATCGCTGGCCGGGTTCCTGTTCGATTCTGAAGAGCATTTGATTCGAATCGACATGAGCGAATTCATGGAAAAGCACAGCGTAAGCCGCTTGGTGGGTGCGCCCCCGGGCTATGTGGGTTATGACGAGGGGGGCTACCTCACCGAGGCGGTTCGCCGCAAACCCTACAGCGTGATTTTGCTGGACGAGGTGGAAAAGGCCCACCCCGATGTGTTCAACGTGCTGTTGCAAGTGCTGGACGATGGCCGCTTGACCGATGGGCAAGGGCGCACGGTTGACTTTAAAAACACCGTGGTGGTGATGACCAGCAACCTGGGTAGCCATGAAATTCAACGTTTGGCTGGCGAGCCTGCAGATGTCATCAAAGCTGCAGTGATGGCCGAGGTTAAAACCCATTTCAGACCAGAGTTTATTAACCGGGTGGACGAATTGGTGGTATTCCACGCGCTGGACAATGCGCACATTGCCAACATTGCCAAAATTCAGCTCGCCCGTTTGCAGCAGCGCTTGGCCAGCCGCGACATGCGCCTGGAAGTCAGCGATGCGGCCATCGCCGAAGTGGTCAAGGCAGGCTTTGATCCCCTGTATGGCGCCAGGCCATTGAAGCGAGCCATTCAGCAGCTGATCGAAAATCCGGTGTCGAAGATGATTCTGGAAGGGCGTTTTGGGCCCAACGATGTGGTGCCGGTTGATTTCAAGGACGGGGCGTTTAGCTTTGAGCGGGTGGTGCACTAATCAGCGTTGATTGTTCAGCGTGTTGGTGCTGGGTCGGTGCCGGGTTGCTACTGGCCGTTGGGCCTGGGATTGGCCCGTTGCTTGTGTTTTGCGCAGCGTATTGGGGCCGCGTTGGCACAGGTCGCTGGGCCTGGGATCAGCCCGTGTATCCCTTCTTGTCCCTTCCGAGGGGGCATGCAAGGCGAAAATGTCGCCATTGCATCCGATTCGGTTTCCCGCCAAGCGGGGGCTTGGCGGGGAAACACGCCTCGGCCCCTCGGTGTGGGCCAAACCGGGCGGGCTGCCCT
>NZ_CAXQZX010000155.1:0-5926 GCF_964228395.1 Limnobacter sp. | reverse complement strand
CAATTGATCACACCGGGCGCAGTGAACTGGATGACCGCTGGGCGAGGCATTGCGCATTCTGAACGCACCCGACCCGAGGTGAAAGCCGCCGCACACCGGGCGCACGGCTTGCAAAGCTGGGTGGCCCTGCCCCGGGAATATGAAGAAACAGCGCCTGCGTTTTTCCACCATGGCAGTGCAGACCTGCCAGAATTTTCCGTGGATGGCATGCAGCTAAAACTGATTTGTGGCAAGGCCTGGGGCGAAGAAGCGGCGGTGCAGGTGTTTAGCCCCATTTTTTATGTGGATGCCCAAATGCCCGCGGGCAGCACACTGCGCTTACCCAGCGAATACACCGACCGCGCAGCCCATGTGGGCATGGGCGACATTCAAGTGGGGAACACGGTGATCAAGCCCACGCAAATGGCGGTGTTCAATGCGGGGGAGTCAATTGAAATTCGCGCGCTCACCGACGCGCGCGTGATGCTTTTGGGCGGTGAACCCTTGAGCGAGCCGCGTTTTATTTGGTGGAATTTTGTGTCCTCATCCAAAGACCGCATTGTGCAGGCCCAAGAGGATTGGAAGAACGGCAAGTTCGGTCTCATTCCGGGGGACGACAAGGAGTTCATTCCCCTGCCCGACAAGCCGCTGTGATTTTTTGCGTTACACTGCCTGCCCCAAAATTGGAATTGAACGCGAGCCATGTGGTTTAAAAATTTATTTGTGTACCAACTCAAGCAGTGGAACGAAACCGCCGAATCTTTGGAAGAAAAGCTGGCTGCCAACGCCTTGCAGCCCTGTGGCGGGGGCGACCTTCAAACCCGGGGTTGGGTAGAGCCCAAGGCCGAAGGCGCGGGTTTTGTGCACCACACCGAAGGGCAACTGCTGATTGCCCTTGGCCTGGAAAAAAAGTTGCTGCCCGGTACGGTGGTGACCCAGTTTGCCAAAGCGCGCGCTGCCGAAATTGAAGAGCGCGAGGGCTACAAACCTGGCCGCAAGCAAATGAAAGAAATTAAAGAACAGGTGACCGACGAACTGCTGCCGCGCGCCTTTGCCATTCGCAGTCGTATTCATGCCTGGGTAAACACCGCCGACGGCTGGCTGGTGGTGGACGCTGGCAGCCCGGCCAAAGCCGACGAACTGGTGGGCGCCCTGATTAAACACGTGCCCGGCGTACAGCCTGTGCCCTTCAAAACGCAGTTGTCGCCCATGGTGGCCATGACCACCTGGCTGGCCGAGCAAGACTGCCCACCCCCCTTCACCATAGACCAAGACTGCGAGCTGAAAGGCCGCGGGGACCAGGCCGCCACCGTGCGCTATGTAAAGCACGCACTGGAAGCCGCAGAGGTGAGCAAGCACATTGAAGGTGGCAAAGACGTCACCAAGCTGGCCTTGACCTGGGCGGATCGTGTCTCGTTTGTACTACAGGAAAACCTGCAAATAAAACGCTTGGCCGCGCTTGATGTGCTGAAGGAGCAAGCCGACAGCGACCCGGACGCCGATGCCTTCGACACTGACTTCGCCCTGATGACCGGGGAGCTTCGCAAGCTGGTTCCGGCACTCATCAAAGCATTGGGTGGTCCGCTAAAAAATCCAGTATGATGCCTTGGCTTGCCCAAACGGGCTTTAACCATAAAAACCATCTGCCATGACCACCCACAACAACACCGCCCCCGTGCATTGGCCTGCGGCCATTACCTTGTATGGCACCAGCCTGGCTGCGCTTGTGCTGCTGCCCACCTACGCCTGGTTTAACGATTTCAGCGCGGCGGCCTGGGGTTCGTTTGTGGTGTTGGCGGTGCTGTGTGGTTTGTCGATCACGGCGGGCTACCACCGCCTGTGGGCGCACCGCACTTACGAGGCCCATTGGGTGGTGCGTTTTGTGCTGATGGTGTTTGGCACCATGACCGTACAAAACAGCATTTTGGTGTGGGCCTCGGGCCACCGCACCCACCACCGCCATGTGGACGATGTGGACCACGACCCCTACTCGGCCAAGCGCGGGTTTTGGTTTTCGCACATGGGCTGGATGCTGCGCCAATACCCCTCTGGCCGGGACGACTTTAGCAATGCGCCCGACCTGCTCAAAGACCCCATGGTGATGTTTCAGCACAAGCACTACACAGCATTGGCATTGGGCCTAAATTTTACGCTGCCTTTTATTTTGGGCTACTTGCTGGGCGACGTGTGGGGCGTGGTGCTGCTGGGCGGCCTGGCGCGCCTGGTGTGGTGCCACCAAACCACGTTTTTTATCAACTCGCTGGCCCACATTTGGGGCCGCCGCCCCTACACCGACGAGAACACCGCCCGCGACAACGACCTGCTGGCCGTGTTCACCTACGGCGAGGGTTACCACAACTACCACCACCTGTTCCAGTACGACTACCGCAACGGCATAAAGTGGTACCACATCGACCCCACCAAGTGGCTCATTGCGGGCTTGAGTGTTGTGGGGCTGACCAAAAACCTGAAGCGCTGCGACAAATTTGCCATTGAAAAGGCGCGCATTGCCATGCAATTCAAACGCGCGGAAGCCAAGCTGCAAACCCAACCACTAACCATGCAAGCGCAAGTGGAAGCCTTTAAAGCCAGGCTGGCGCAAGAGTACGAGCATTACTCCAAGGCCTTGCAAGACTGGGCCAAACTCAAAGAAGCCTGGTACCGCGAAACCCGCGAGGCCCTGGCCAATGGCGAGGTCATGGCCCAATACAAAGCCAAATTTAAAAACCTGGAGGCCGACATGCGCCTGCAGCGCAAGCGCTTGCAGGCCTTGGTCAAGCGACCCGCGCTGGCCTGACGCAGTTAAGCCCTGGCCCGCTGATTGGCGTCTGCCAACACCCAGCGGGCTGCCTTCTCGGCAATCATCAAGGTGGGGCTGTTGGTGTTGCCACTGGTGATGGTGGGCATCACGCTGGCGTCCACCACCCGCAAGCCTTCCACGCCAATCATTTTCAAATGCGAATCCACCACCGCCATGGGGTCGGTGGCTTTGCCCATTTTGGCGGTGCCCACCGGGTGAAAAATGGTGGTGGCAATGTCGCCAGCCAAGGTGACCAATTCTTCATCGGTTTGGTATTGCACGCCCGGTTTGTATTCCTCGGGTTGATACGGCGCCAAGGCAGGCTGGCTCACAATGTGGCGGGTCACCCGCAGGGAATCGGCGGCCACACGGCGGTCTTCTTCCGTGCTGAGGTAATTGGGGGCAATGGCCGGCGCGTCTTCAAAGTTTGGGCTTTGAATGTGCACCGTGCCGCGGCTGCTGGGGTTGAGGTTGCACACACTGGCGGTGAAAGCATTGAAGTTGTGCAGGGGTTGGCCAAATGCAGGCAGGCTGAGGGGCTGCACATGGTATTGAATGTTGGCATATGGCAGCGCGGGGTTGCTTTTGGTGAATGCCCCCAGTTGCGACGGGGCCATGCTCATGGGGCCACTGCGCTTGAACATGTATTCCAGGCCAATGCGGGCCTTGCCCCATAGGCTATTGGCCAATGTGTTGAGGGTTTTAACGCCTTGCACCTTGTACACCGAGCGTATTTGCAGGTGGTCTTGCAGGTTGGCACCCACGCCGGGCTTGTCCAGCACCACGTTGACGCCATGGCGGGCCAACACCTGCGCAGGGCCAATGCCCGACAACTGCAAAATATGCGGTGTACCAATGGCCCCAGCGCACAGCACCACCTCGCGCAGGGCCTGCACCTGCACCACTTCGCCTTGCCTTACCACCGTGGCCCCAGTGCAGCGCAGGCCCGTGCTTGAATCGCTGGCCAGGGTTAATTGTTTGACTTGTGCGTGGGTCCACAGGCTAAGGTTGGGCCGCTTGCCAAGCACGGGGTGCAAAAACGCTTTGGCCGTGTTCCAGCGCCAACCGCTTTTTTGATTCACTTCAAAATACCCCACACCAAAGTTATCGCCGCGATTGAAATCGGCGCTGGCCGGGATGCCCGCCTGTTGGGCGGCTTGTGAGAAAGCCTCCAGAATGTCCCATTTCAGGCGCTGCTTTTCCACACGCCACTCGCCCCGGTTGCCGTGGAAGCGGTTCAACTCGGGGTCGCCCTCCTCGGCATACGGGTTGTCGTAACGGTGGTTACTTTCGTGGGCAATGAAGTCTTTGAGGCAGCTTTGCCAGCTCCAGGCCTCGTCGCCTGTAAGCTGCGCCCACTGTGCATAGTCGCGGGCTTGGCCGCGCATGTAGATCATGCCGTTGATGCTGGAGCAGCCGCCCAGAGTTTTGCCACGCGGGTAGATCAGGCTTCGCCCGTTCAAGCCCGCATCGGGCTGGGTTTTAAACCGCCAGTCGGTGCGTGGGTTGTCGATGCAATACAGGTAACCCACGGGAATGTGTATCCAGGGGTAGTTGTCTTTGCCGCCAGCTTCCAGCAGCAACACGGTGTACCGCCCGCTGGCGCTTAAACGGTTGGCCATGAGCGCCCCTGCGGTGCCTGCGCCCACCACAATGTAATCAAACTGCATGGTGAATTGCCCCAATCGGTGTTGGTGTTGGTTTTGCCTTGCACTATGCGCACTTTGGGCAAAGGATTTGATTGGGGTTTTCCAGAGTTTTACTTTTTTGGCAAAGCTGAAATGACCCACACAGCGGACCACTTGGCCAGAATGGCCACAAGAAATGCGTCTTCTTCCTTTACAATCATCCGTTTACAGAACAACGACAACCTTGAGGTATTCAACCATGACAGAACGCACCACAGTGCATGGCCTAAAAGTGGCCACATCGCTCTACAACTTTGTGAACGAACAGGTGTTGCCCGGCGTGGGCGTTAGCCACGACTCGTTCTGGAAAGGCTTTGACGCCATCGTGCACGAACTGGCCCCCAAGAATGTTGCCCTGCTGGCAGAGCGCGATCGCATTCAACTGGAAATGGACGCCTGGCACAAGGCCAACCCCGGCCCCATCAAAGACATGGCCGCCTACCAAGAGTTCTTGAAAAAAATTGGCTACCTGGTGGAAGCGCCCGCCAATGTAAAGGCCACCACCGCCAACGTGGACGACGAGCTGGCCACCCAGGCAGGCCCCCAGCTGGTGGTGCCCATCCTGAATGCACGCTACGCCCTGAATGCCGCCAACGCACGTTGGGGCAGCCTGTACGACGCGCTGTATGGCACGGATGTGATTTCTGAAGAAGGTGGTGCTGACCGCGCTGGCGGTTACAACCCTGTGCGCGGCGCCAAAGTGATTGAATTTGCCCGCAAGTTTTTGGACGAATCGTTCCCGCTGGAAGGCGGCAGCCACAAAGAGGCAGCCGGCTACAGCGTAGAAGGCGGCACGCTGAAAGTAAAGCAAGCCAACGGCAACACCGTGGGCCTGAAGAACCCAGCGCAACTGGTGGGCTTCCAGGGCGATGCGTCGGCCCCCTCTTCTGTGCTGCTGGTGAACAACGGCATCCATGCCGACATCATCATTAACCGCAACACCCCCATTGGCGGAAGTGACGCGGCTGGCGTGGCCGACGTGGTGCTGGAAGCGGCCCTGTCCACCATTTTGGACCTGGAAGACTCTGTGGCAGCGGTGGATGCTGAAGACAAAATTGTGGCCTACAGCAACTGGCTGGGCATTTTGAAAGGCACGCTGACTGAGTCGGTCACCAAAGGCGGAAAAACCTTTACCCGTGGCTTGAATGGCGACCGCAAATACACAGCAGCCAATGGCCAGCCCCTGACCATGCATGGCCGCTCGCTGCTGTTCCTTCGCAATGTGGGCCACCTGATGACCAACCCTGCCATTTTGTACGACGGCGACAAAGAAATTCCCGAAGGCATCATGGATGCGGTGATTACCACCACCATCGCCCTGTACGACCTGCAAGGCAAAGGCGCCAACGGCATCCGCAACAGCCGCAAGGGTTCGGTGTACATCGTGAAACCCAAAATGCACGGCCCCAAAGAAGTGGCCTTTGCCGCCGAGCTGTTTACCCATGTAGAAAAACTGCTG
>NZ_CAXQZX010000154.1:0-24357 GCF_964228395.1 Limnobacter sp. | reverse complement strand
GCACCTCGGTGTATTTCCCGCGCCGGGTTATTCCCATGCTGCCCGAAAAACTGTCCAACGGTTTGTGCTCGCTCAACCCCCAGGTAGACCGCTTGGTGCTGGTGTGCGACATGGTGATCGGCCCCAAGGGCGCATTGAAGGCCTACCAGTTTTACAACGGTGTAATTCATTCTGCGGCCCGCCTTACCTACACCCAGGTGTGGGATTCGCTGACCGACCCCCAAAGCATGGGCGCCAAGGCTTTGGGTGGCACCCTTCAAGACATCGAAAATCTGTACACCTTGTTCAAGGTGTTGTTTGAGGCTCGCCAAAAGCGTGGAGCCATGGAAATCGATACCGTGGAAACCCAGGTGATGCTGGACGCCGATGGCAAGATCGACAAAATCGTGCCCAAACGGCGCAACGATGCACACCGGCTCATTGAAGAATGCATGTTGGCTGCCAACGTGTGCGCGGCCGACTTTCTGGAGCGAAGCAAGCACCCGGCCCTGTACCGCGTGCACGAAGGCCCCACCGTAGAAAAACTGCAAAACCTGCGTGCTTTTTTGCGTAGCGTCAGCTTGAGCCTGGAAGGTGGCGACGATCCCACCAGTCTGGATTACGCCAACCTCATGAAAAAAGTGATTGGTCGGCCCGATCAAGAGCTATTGCAAAGCATGATTTTGCGCAGCATGCAGCAGGCCATTTATACCCCGCACAACAGTGGTCATTTTGGTTTGGCCTACCCGGCGTATGCGCACTTTACCTCGCCCATTCGTCGCTACCCCGACCTCATGGTGCACCGGGCCATCAAGGCCTTGCTGGCTGGAAAGCGTTATGTACCCATGCCTCTGGACGAGCGCGAATTCGAAGACTTTAACCCCAAACGCAAAGTAGACCGCGCCGAAGAAATGGCCCGTTGGGACCAGTGCGGCACATGGTTTTCTTCCACAGAGCGGCGGGCCGACGAGGCATCGCGCGATGTACTGTCCTGGTTGAAGTGTTTCTTCATGAAAGAGCGCGTGGGCGACACCTTCACCGGCCATGTGTCGGGTGTGACCAGTTTCGGCTTGTTTGTCACGCTTGATGCTCTGTATGTGGAGGGCTTGGTGCATGTGTCCGAACTGGGCAATGAGTATTTTCAGTACAACGACAGCCTGCACGAATTGCGCGGTGAGCGAAGTGGTATCCGTTACCGCTTAACCGACAGCATCAATGTGCAGGTGTCCCGTGTCGACCTGGACGCACGGCGCATTGAATTCCGCTTGGTGCAGGGTGTGCGCTTCGACTCCCTGTTCAAAGAACCAGCGCCCAAAAGCAGCGGCAAAGCTCAAGGCCGAGGTCAGCGCGGCGGGCGCCGCAACAACCCCGAGGCCTTGCAACAGGCGGTGGAGGAGGCTGGCCACAAGGCGCCGGTCCTGCCACCCGAGGCCCCGGCGGGCAACCGTGGGGTGAACAAAAAGCGGGCAGCCTCGGCGTCACGCAGCAAGGCGGCTGCTGAAAAAAAGCGCAAGGAAGAAAGTCAAAAAGCCAAGCGAACCGCCCACGCCAAGCCCGCCACAGCGTCTAAAATGCGTGCATCCAGCAAAAAATCACGTTAAGCGGAGTATTCATTTTGGCCATTTTGTATGGTTTTCATGCGGTGTTGGCGCGCATCAAGCAAGCGCCAAGCAGCGTGGACGAGGTGTTGTTTGACCAAACCCGTCGCGACAAGCGCATGCAGCAATGCATCGATAAAGTTCAGGCCGCTGGCGTAAAAGCCACGCCTGCAGACGCCGCTCGGCTGGAAAAAGCAGCTGGGCACCGCAACCACCAAGGCTTGGTGGCCTTTGCCAAAGAGCTAAAAAAATCCACCGATCTGTTTGAAATCATTGACACTCACGGCAAGCACACCCTGCTGCTGGTGCTCGATGGGGTAACAGACCCCCACAACCTGGGTGCTTGCCTGCGCAGCGCCGATGCGGCGGGCGTGCACGCCGTGGTGCTGCCCAAAGACAAATCGGTGGGCATTACCCCGGTGGTGTCAAAGGTGGCCTGTGGTGCCGCAGAGACCATGCCAGTGATCACCGTGACCAACCTGGCCCGTACCCTTGAAGACATTCAGCAGGCGGGCGTGTGGTGTATTGGCGCGGCAGGCGAGGCCACCGACACCTTGTACGATGTGGACCTGAAAGGCCCCGTGGCCTGGGTCATGGGGGCCGAAGGCGATGGATTGCGGCGGCTCACCCGCGACAAATGCGATCAGTTGATTCAGATCCCCATGGTCGGCAGCGTTGAAAGCCTCAATGTATCGGTGGCCAGCTCTGTTTGCCTGTTCGAAACCCTGCGCCAGCGGCAGTTTGCCAAGTAAGCGCCACGCCTGGTGCCACGCCAACAACACACGTTTTATTTGATTTACACGCCATGGAACAACTAACTTTGGACGCCACCCCGCCGGGAGGGGATGACTCAGACACCATCACGCTGGGCCTGTATGCCGAGCGCGCCTACCTTGACTATGCTGTATCGGTGGTGAAAGGCCGAGCCTTGCCCGAGGGGGCCGATGGCCAAAAGCCCGTGCAACGGCGAATTTTGTACGCGATGAGCGAAATGGGCCTGGGGCCCAATGCCAAGCCTGT
The DNA here is from genome assembly GCF_964228395.1 of Limnobacter sp. Classification (GTDB taxonomy): domain Bacteria; phylum Pseudomonadota; class Gammaproteobacteria; order Burkholderiales; family Burkholderiaceae_B; genus Limnobacter. Next base: position 21,760 of record NZ_CAXQZX010000154.1, on the reverse strand, counting down.
TAAGTCGGCCCGTGTAGTGGGCGATGTGCTGGGCAAATACCACCCGCATGGCGACCAAGCCGCGTACGAGGCCTTGGTGCGCATGGCACAACACTTCACCCTGCGCTACCCACTTATTGATGGGCAGGGCAATTTTGGCAGCCGCGATGGCGATGGCGCGGCCGCCATGCGTTACACCGAGGCCCGGCTCACCCCCATTTCAAAGCTGCTGCTCGATGAAGTGGACATGGGCACCGTGGACTTTGTGGCCAACTACGATGGCAGTTTTCAAGAGCCCAAATTGCTGCCAGCCCGCTTGCCTTTTGTGTTGCTCAACGGCGCATCGGGCATTGCCGTGGGCATGGCCACCGATATTCCCCCCCACAACCTGCGTGAAGTGGCCGCGGCCACCATCCACTTGGTTAAGCATCCCAGTGCCAGCCTCGACACCGTGATGGGCATGCTGCCTGCACCCGACTTTCCCGGTGGCGCACAAATTATTTCCAGCCCAGCCGTGATGCGCGACATATACGACACTGGCCGCGGCAGCATCAAAGTGCGTGCCCGTTGGGAGATTGAAGAACTCGCCCGCGGCCAATGGCAATTGGTGGTTAATCAGCTTCCACCCAACACCAGCAGCGCCAAGGTGCTGGAAGAAATCGAAGAACTCACCAACCCCAAAGTAAAGGCTGGCAAAAAAAGCCTGAGCACCGAGCAGCAAAACCTGAAGACCCAGGTGTTGGCGGTGTTGGACGCTGTGCGCGACGAGTCGGGCAAAGAGCACGCAGTGCGTTTGGTGTTTGAACCCAAGAGCCGCAATGTGTCGGTGGACGAGTTTGCCAACCTGCTGCTTAGCCACACCAGCCTCGAAACCAATGTGTCGATTAACCTGGTGAGCATTGCCAACGATGGCCGACCCGGCCAGCGCGGCTTGCTGGCCATGCTGCTGGACTGGATCGAGTTCCGCAAGGCGTGCGTCACCCGCCGCAGCCAGCACAGGCTGGCGCAGGTGAATGACCGCATCCATGTGCTGGAGGGCCGGCTGATTGCCTGGTTGAATATTGATGAAGTGATCCGCGTGATTCGGGAAAGCGACGAACCCAAGCCGGCCTTGATGCAGGCCTTTAAGCTGAGCGAGCGTCAGGCCGAAGATATTCTGGAAATTCGCCTCCGCCAGTTGGCACGCCTTGAGAAAATCAAGATAGAGCAAGAGCTTGAAAAGCTGGCTGAAGAAAAAGCTGACCTGGAAGGTCTTCTGGCCGATGAAGGCAAACTGAAAAACCGCATTGTTTCTGAGATTCGCAAAGACGCCGAAACCTATGGCGACGAGCGCCGCACCCTGATTGAAGAGGCCGCCAAAGCCAGCGTGGAAGTGAAAGTGCCAGAGGAGCCCACCACGGTGATTGTTTCCCAAAAATTCTGGGTACGAAACCGCCAAGGGCATGGCCACGATGCCAGCCAATTCAACTTCAAAGTGGGCGATGCCTTGTATGGCGCCTTCGAATGCATGACCACCGACAACACCTACCTGTTTGGTGCTGGGCAGGCCAACGGCAAGGTGTTCAGCGTGCCTGTGAGCGCATGGCCCGGTGGTCGTGGCGATGGCATTCCCGCACCCAGCACCATCGAGTTAAACGGTGGCAGCTTGGTGCATGCTTTTGCGGCCAGTGGCAGCCAGCCCGTGTTGGTGGCCGGTAGCGGCGGGTATGGCTTTGTGTGCCAGGCCCTAAACATGGACAGCCGCATTAAGGCGGGCAAACAATTTGTAAGCTTGGGCGAAGGTGAAACCTTGCTCAAGCCCGTGCTGCTTAAGCCCACCGATGACCGGGTGGCCGTGCTATCGGCCAGCGGGCGTTTCCATGTGTTTATGCTTGACGAGGTGAAGCAACTGGCTGGTGGACGCGGTGTGCAACTGCTGCCGCTGGAAGAGGGCGACACCCTGCTAAGCGTGGTGGCCTTTGGCCCGGCCGATGCCTTGGTGGTGCATGGCACCGGGCGGGGGGGCAAGGCAAAGCAGGAGGTGTTGAAGGCGGTTGAACTTGCCCAGCGGCTTGGCAAGCGTGGACGCAAGGGGCGTGATTTGCCTGTCAAATTACATCCCACCTTGATGGCTTTGGCGTAACTTTCTACTCCCTTTGTGAATTACGGGCTCCAGAGCTTAAGCCTGAGTTGGATGGCGCGGTACTGCTTCCTACCAGCATTTGGAACTCAAGGCCTTTGTTCCGCTACTCATGAACAAGAGTTCTCTTTCCTCTTGTAATGACAGAACCCGTCTTGGAGATAAATCATGAGTAGCGTACAGTCCGCCGGTCCAGTTTTGTATTTAGATGATCACACAGTCACAGATCAGTCTGTTAATTCACAGCTCGTGGCCGATTTAATGTCCGACGTGGTTGCTAAGTTCCCTGGCCTTAAGGGAATCAACTTTGAACAAATTGAGCCAGGTGCCCCCGGGGAATTGTCTACAGCAAAAGTCGAGGATTCGGGCGGTGATGGCGCGACCATATACTATTTTGGGGGTTTCGCCACAGATGAGCGTAGCTCCGGTATAGAAGAAAACATCGAGTTTTATTTCTCCAGTGAAGATGAGCAATTAATTCTCCAAGCGCTCAAAGACGCAGGATTAATTCCCCAGTCTATAAAGAGCATGAAGCAACTAGGTTCCAATGCACTTGGCGTTATCGAGAACGCTGTTGACCAAGGAGTCTTAGAAGTCAATGAACACGGGGCTTTGGGGGTTGGAAAAAAGATGACTGGCGATGAGGATAGTCGAGGCACACCAGCGGATGGTGCTAGCCATGAGGCCTCTGTGTCCGGTGACGAGGAGAACCCCGTAATTGGCGGTGCAAAAAAAAGGTCTCGCGCCGACGATGCTGGCAACGGAGCGGGGGAGCCTGGTAACGCTGATGGTTCACCAGGAGGTGATGCTGCCGCATCTGGTCAAAATGCAGGGGATGGTGCCGATGTCCGTACTGAACCCAAACCACCCGAGGGCCATGATCCGATAGAAGGTTCAAACAATAGTAACGTTGAAAGCTCATCCTATGCTCTGGTAGACGGCGAGGCATATTTGATCGAGGACAGAGGCAATGACGGCTTTTATATTCGTTCTCGTAATGGAGATTTTGTACACGTTAACTCCAAGGCATTTGATGAGGCTGGTTTCCTGCAGAACCAACCAACATCCGATGAAATAGCCGATGCATTTGAAGATGGCTCTTTGCAGTTTGTTGAAGAAGAAGCGACGGTGGTTTACAACGGCACTCCAAAAGCCAATGGTGACGGTATCTACAAAGCTTACGGTGAAAATGGGCAAATGTATGAGGTTCGACAGGACTCGGGGCAAGGTATAGTGGAGTACCGCCTCGCTGGATCGCGGGAGTGGATTACCGTTAATGCTGAAGCTTGGGTAGGCGCAATGGGTGATAAGCCCCTCACCGCCGGAACTTTTGCTGAGCAGATTAAAACGGGTAGTCTGGTGCCAGATGACCAAGGCAATCTAGTATTCAAAAACGGTAACGCGTTAGCTGGTGATGCAGCACCTGTCAATGAAGGAGATCCTCAAAACCCAGCTGATGTCAAGTTTGGGCCACATGGAAACGACCCCACTAAGGTGATCGGCCCCAACGGAGAGGTTCTTAATGTAATGCCGATTTTAATGCCGCTTGGAGCTAACATGCCCGCGGGTTCATTTACACCTCGGTTTGTGGAGTACAACGGCCAGCTGTATAGGCAAAATGCAGCAAATGAGGAGTTTACGCCTGTACCCAAGGTGGATTCTGCTCAAGGACCATATCCGATTTACCGGGTGGGGGAAGAGCCTCCGATTACTGTAATAGATGGCAGAGTGTACTTGGGCGAAGAAGTCAACACGCATAACAATAAGGTTTGGTTGTTCCGTGACGGCGAAAACCCCCTTGGGGTCGCCTACATCGGCGGAGATGGGATGCATGTTGATACAGTGCCGAGTCAATATGTCACCAGTGTGAATATGGATACGATAATCATTCATGCAGACCATCCTGTATTAGGGGATGGCAGTAACTATGTCGCTATACGTCCAGGTCTGGATTTGGGTTGGGGAACATATTTGCCCGGGAGCAGAGGGACAGGAAGGGCCGAAGGTAGGGCTCCTAAGATTATTTTCACCAATCAAACTGGTGATGAAGGAAAGAAGTTGTTCGCTACAAACGGTCAAGCAACTGAAACCGTGCCTCTTTAATGCTCCCCCTGTTTTTGATTATGCGCACAGAGCCCGCCTGCCGGGCTCTTTTTTTACCCATTCCAAAGCTATTGAAATCTGCCTCCGCATCCCCATGTACCCGGTAAACATTTTTGGGTAACACCACTATTTCGGGAGCCACCATGGGAGCCATGAAGGAAACGCTGGGTTTTCAAACCGAAGTCAAGCAACTGCTTCACTTGATGATTCACTCTTTGTACTCCAACAAAGAGATTTTCCTCCGAGAATTGATTTCCAACGCCTCGGACGCCTGCGACAAGCTGCGCTTTGAGGCCATCAACAACGCTGGGCTTTTTGAAGCCGACAGCGAGCTAAAAATTCGCGTCAGCTTCGACAAAACCGCACGCACCATCACCATTGAAGACAACGGTATTGGCTTAAGTCGCGAAGAGGCCATCGACAACCTGGGTACCATTGCCAGGTCGGGCACCAAAGAGTTTTTTGGTAAATTAAGCGGCGATCAGCAAAAAGACGCAGCCCTGATTGGCCAGTTTGGCGTGGGCTTTTATTCCGCTTTTATTGTGGCCGACGAGGTTACCGTGCGCTCCCGTAAAGCGGGTGTGCCAGCCAGCGAGGCGGTGGAGTGGGTGTCCAAGGGGGATGGTGAATTCAGCGTGGAGCAAATCACCAAAGAAAGCCGCGGCACGCAAATCATTCTGCACCTGAAGGCCGATGAAGACGAGCTGTTGTCAGCCTGGAAGCTGCGCAGCATTATCACCAAGTATTCCGATCATATTTCGCTGCCCATCCAGATGGTCAAAGAGGAATGGGACGAAAAAACCAGCGAAATGAAACCCACTGGTGAGTGGGAAAGCGTGAACAAAGCCAATGCTTTGTGGGCCCGCGCCAAAAGCGACATCACCGAAGAGCAATACAAAGAGTTCTACAAGAACATCAGCTTTGATTTTGCCGATCCCTTGGCGTACACCCACAACCGGGTCGAGGGTGGCCGCTCAGAATACACCTCACTCTTGTACATTCCTGCCAAGGCCCCTTACGACCTGTGGGACCGCAACCAGCAAAAGGGCATCAAACTTTATGTGAAGCGTGTGTTCATCATGGACGACGCCGAGCAGCTGATGCCCCCTTATCTGCGTTTCGTCAAAGGTGTGATCGACTCCGCTGATTTGCCGCTGAATGTATCGCGCGAAATTTTGCAGGAAAGCCGTGATGTAAAAGCCATTCGCGAAGGCTCTGTCAAGAAGGTGTTGGGCATGTTGGAGGACATGGCCACCAATGATGCTGAAAAGTACGCGAGTTTCTGGAAAGAGTTTGGCCAAGTGCTTAAAGAGGGCATGGGCGACGACCCTGCCAACAAAGATCGCATCGCCAAGTTGTTGCGCTTTGCCAGCACTCACAACGAAGGGGATGAGCAGAACGTGTCCCTGGCTGACTACGTGGGCCGCATGAAAGAAGGCCAGGACAAAATTTATTACGTCACCGCCGACAGCTTTGCCGCGGCCAAATACAGCCCTCACCTGGAAGTATTCAAGAAGAAGGGCGTTGAAGTGCTGCTGTTAAGCGACAGGGTGGACGAGTGGATGTTGTCTTACCTGAACGAATTCGAGGGCAAAACCCTGCAAAGCTGTGCCAAGGGCGGGCTGGACCTGGGGGCCTTGGAAGACGAGCAAGACAAGGAAACCAAAAAGAAGGTAGAAGGCGAGTTCAAAGAAGTGCTTGAGAAGGTGCAGACCCTGCTAAAAGACCGCATCAAAGAGGCGCGTGTAACACTGCGCTTAACCGACAGCCCAGCCTGTATCGTGGCTGACGACAGCGGCATGAGCGAGCATTTGAAGCGCATGCTCAAGCAAGCGGGTCAACAGGCGCCAGACACCAAACCGATTTTGGAGTTGAACCCCGACCATGCGTTGGTACAACGCCTGAAAATCGAAAAAGCGCACTTTGACGAGTGGGTGAATGTGTTGTTTGACCAGGCTGTGTTGGCCGAGGGCGGGCAACTGGAAGACCCCGCAGGTTTTGTGCGCAGGCTCAACATGCTGTTGCTCACGGTGAAAGCCTGAGACCAAGCGCTCGATTTACTCAAGCAACAAGAGTCTGAACCTCTGCGAGGCCACCTGATGGTGGCCTTTTTTTGTGGGGTGGCTGATCCTCGAGCCCTTGATGCAAAAGCTTTAATGCATCAATTGTGTGGGCAGTGATTTGAGTGCCCAAGTCAAGCGGCCTTTTAAGGCATTGGCCAGGTACAGCGATTGCTCAAACAAACTTTGTATAAGGCGAGTTTCCAGGGGGGAATACACGGTTTCTTGCCAGTGCAATTGGAATTGCCCCAATTTTTTGTCTTCCCAAACAAACACTGGTAATTTAACCCGCTCCATCAGTTTGTTGAATTGCATCACCTCGTGCCGCACATTGGCGAGGTCGTCCAAGCCCACGGCGGCCAGCACAGTGTGGATGCTGCTGACCTGAAACGCCGATTGGCCTATGGACTTAAACTCGATCCACGCATTTGGCAGGTTAGTGGCCACCACCATGCCTTGTTTGCTACGGCTGGTGTAGGGGCACTTTTGCTGGTGCACCCAGCTGGCCAATGCCTTGATGATGTCTTGTTCGCTTAGGCCTGTCATGCTTGCGCTCAATGAAGTGAATTCAAACTAAGTGCCTTGCCTGGGTACAAGGTTCCTTGGCCAGCCACTGGTCGGTTGGTTGTACTTAGCCAAAGTGACCAAAAAAATCGCCCGGCCTACCGGGCGATTTGAAGATCCTGTGAACCGATGAGCGGGTTTACAGGCTAGAGGTGAGTTGGCCGTTGACCACCTTGACACGGTCGCCAGGCTGCCAATAAGGTTGCTCTTTGTATGGGTAGGTGCTGGTGCTGCCATCGTCAAATTGCACCACCACATCGTATTGCACGGTGGCTCGGCGGTCTTTTTCAATTTTGTTGCCCACCACGGCACCACCCACCACACCAGCGGCTGTGGCCAATTTCTTACCGTTGCCGCCACCGATTTGGTTGCCCAGCAGGCCACCAACAACACCCCCAGCCACAGCGCCGAGGCCAGTGCCTTCACCCTCAATGCGGGTTTGGCGCACATCGACCACCTTGCCACAGTTGCCACACACGGCGGCTGTTTGAACGGGGGCTGGCTTGCTGGCTGGCTTTGCCGCAGGCTTGGCTGCAGTGGTGGTGGCAGCTTTGTTGGTCATGCTCTCATCGGCCTTTGCGCCAGCTTTGGCATCGGCTTCCAGCGCCGCCACTTCGTCGGCGTTGTTGGCTTGGCTGCTTGGCAGCAGACCTGTCATGGTGGCAATGGCCACGCCGCAAGTCAGAATGATAGCCACCGCAGCAGCAATAATCAGGGGGTTGGTTCGTTTGATTTCCATTTTTGTCCTCACACACCATGTGTTTGTGTTTGCTTTAACGGGCGGGCAGTCAAAATGGAATACAAACAAATGCAAGTTTATTTGCTGAGGTAACGCATTGCTTTTTCAAGCCCACCCACGGTCAGGGGGTACATGTGCTGTTCCATGATGTTTTGAATAATCTCGATGCTTTGACGATACTGCCACAGCCCTTCTGGCTCGGGGTTGAGCCAAACGGACTTGGGGAAGCGGTCCAAAAAACGCCGCATCCACACGGCGCCGGCCTCTTTGTTGTTGTATTCCACCGAGCCACCGGGCTGCAAAATTTCATAGGGACTCATGGTGGCGTCGCCTACAAAAATTAGGCGGTAGTCGCTGTTGTATGTGCGCAGTATGTCCCAGGTGTTGGTGCGCTCACTGTGACGGCGGTGGTTCTTTTTCCACAAAAAGTCGTACACGCAGTTGTGGAAGTAATAAAACTCCAGATGCTTGAATTCGCTTTTTGCAGCAGAAAACAGCTCCTCGGTGCGGCGAATGTGATCGTCCATCGACCCGCCTACGTCCATCAGCAACAATACCTTGACTGAGTTGTGCCGCTCAGGGCGCATTTTAAGGTCGAGCCAACCCGCGTTGCGGGCAGTGGATTCAATGGTGTTGTCCAGATCAAGCTCTTCCTCGGCTCCTTCGCGTGCAAAACGGCGCAGGCGGCGCAAGGCCACCTTGATATTGCGCGTGCCAATTTCAAGCTGATCGTCGTAGTCTTGGTAAAGGCGCTGGTCCCATACCTTCACGGCGCGGCGGTTACGGCTTTCATCTTGCCCAATGCGCACACCCTCGGGGTTGTAGCCATTGTTGCCGAACGGGGAGGTGCCGCCAGAGCCAATCCACTTGCTACCACCCTCGTGACGTTCCTTTTGTTCTTTGAGCAGCTCCTTAAGCCGCTCCATCAGCTTGTCAAGCCCACCCATGGCTTCAATGGCGGCCATTTCCTCGGGAGTGAATTCCCGATTAAAGCGCTTCTCCAGCCAATCTTTGGGCAACTGGGCAAACAGGTCCATGTTTTTTTCCATGCCCTTGAAATAGCTGCCAAACACTTGGTCGAACCGGTCGAAGTAGCGCTCATCTTTGACCAAGCTGATACGAGACAAATGGTAAAAATTGTCCAGGCTGGGGGTCATGAACTGCGCTTTCATGCCCTCCAGCAAAGTGAGGTATTCCCGCACGGTGACGGGAATCTTGGCGTCTCGAAGCTGAAAGAAAAAATCTAGTAACACGTGGTTTGCCCGCTTGCCGAGTTAAACACCTAGCGCCCCTGGCGCGCCATGAACACCAAACGGTTGAACAACTCAACGTCTTGTTCGTTTTTCAACAGTGCGCCATGCAATGGCGGGATGGCGTCCTTGCCGTCTTTGGCTTGCAGGGCGCTGGCTGGAATGTCCTCGGCGAGCAGCAGGCGCAACCAGTCGATCAACTCCGAGGTTGTGGGCTTTTTCTTCAGGCCGGGCAGGGCGCGAATGCCAAAAAAACTGCTCATTGCGGCGTCTAGCAGTTCTTTTTTCAGGTTTTTGAAGTGCACGTTCACGATGTCTTGCATCGTGGCTTTGTCTGGAAACTGGATGTAGTGGAAGAAGCATCGGCGCAAAAAAGCGTCAGGCAGCTCTTTTTCATTGTTGGACGTGATGATCACGATGGGACGGTGCTTGGCGCGAATCAACTCGCGGGTTTCGTAGCAATAAAACTCCATGCGATCGATTTCCCGCAGCAAATCATTGGGGAATTCAATATCCGCCTTGTCGATTTCGTCGATCAGCAACACCACGGGTTTGTCCGATTCAAAGGCCTGCCAAAGCACGCCTTTGATGATGTAGTTTTTGATGTCCTTGACGCGTTCGTCACCCAGTTGTGAGTCTCTCAAGCGGCTAACGGCGTCATATTCATACAAGCCCTGCTGAGCTTTGGTGGTCGACTTAATGTGCCATTGGAGCAATTCCAGCCCCAGCGAGGCCGCCACCTCTTCGGCCAACAGGGTTTTGCCAGTGCCAGGCTCACCTTTGATGAGAAGGGGGCGCTGCAGTGTAATGGCGGCGTTCACGGCCAGTTTCAGGTCGTCTGTGGCCACATAAGTTTTACTACCTTCAAATCGCATTTTTGCAATTCCTTGTAATTCAATCGCGCAGGACCCACAGTTTAAGTGGAATTTGGCGCTTTCTGGCTGAATATTTCATCCAAATTGCAGCTTTGAGTGTGCATGCGTGGACGCGTGCGCTGTTACTACGTAAAATAGCAAAGTTTTTGTCCGGTGCCCGCTGTACCAGAAGGCGCTGACCACGAATCACCCATGATGACGAGAGAGCGAGATGAAACGTATCGGTTTGACTGTTCGCGCCCAGCGCGCCAAGGGTCTGCTGGCCAACGCCGCGTTCACAGCAGTGGCATTCACTGCAGTGGCGTTTAGTGCGCCTGCACAGGCCACAGAAGGCGACGCCAAGGCGGCCCTGGCCAAAAATTCCATGTGTATTGGCTGCCATGGTATTCCTGGCTACAAGGCCAGCTTCCCCGAGGTGTACAACGTGCCCTTTATTGGTGGCCAAAACGCCAAGTACCTTGAGGCCGCTTTGCAGGCCTACAAAAAGGGCGATCGCAAACACCCCACCATGCGCGGCATCGCCGAAACCTTGACCGACCAAGACATTGCTGACTTGGCCGCCTACTACGCTCAAACTAAATAATTCACCAACTAGGATCAACAACATGAAAAAAACATTCGTGATTGCTGCCTTGTTGGCAGCCCCCGCATTGGCACCGTGGTCTGCGCAAGCCGCTGACATTGCTGCAGGCAAAGCCAAGGCAGAAGCGCAGTGCGCAGCCTGCCACGCTGTAGAAGGCAACTGGAACAAAACCATGGATCCGGCTTACCCCAAGTTGGCTGGCCAGCACAAGGATTACCTGGCCAACACCCTGAAGCAGTATCAAAATGGCGCTCGCAACAACGCCATCATGACCGGCATGGCTGCGGGTTTGAGCAAAAAAGACATTGCGGACCTGTCCGCATTTTTTGCGTCGCTTGAAGGCGACCTGTATCTGAAGAAGTAAACTTCAGGGGCTGCGCCTACACTCCGCTGTGGCGCAGCACGCACTCTATGTAAGCCTGGCTCGAAAAGGCCACGCCGTTTCGCTGCTGCTGGTAAATTTGCTCGGCCAAGCATTCAAACACCTGGTGTGCAGCCAAGTGCTCGTCGTTGAGTTTGGCGCACAGTTTGGCATAGGCCTGTCGTATGCCTGGGGGTTGGTCAATACTCACTTGCTCGGCCACAGCCAAGTGCATAGACAAATGCAAAAATGGGTTGCTCTGCCCAGCTTCCACTGAATAATCTTGCGCCAGCACCTCTTCTGGCTCCGCATCAAACGTTGGAAAGTACTCCGGGTGCCTTGTCATCCACTGCAAGGCCAGGCTTTCTGCTTCGCTCAATGGCTGCTCTTGGTGGTACTTTTTCCAAGTGTTCAAAAAAAACAGTCGGGCTTGGTCTCGGGTTGGATTAAACATGGGTATACCAATGGTTTGTTGTCGGGTGGCGTTTTGGCTTTGCCTCTTTAAGCCGGCGTGTCAAACAGACAAACGCTTAGCCTGTTGTTTCGGGGTGGAGTGATAATGTGATCGCTTTGGCTAAGCCAGGCGGCTTGGCCAAACACGCCAAGCCATTCGGTGTTGGGGAAGGCTTTCAACAAATGAGCAATGTCATTGTCGTGCTCGTGGCACAGTTGGCTTCGCTCAAAACCCGTAAACAGCACACCCAACTCAGGCGCTTTGCTTCCAAACGTGCCTTCCACCGAGTGCTGCCACTTGAGCAATTCCTGGTCTATGGCTTGCTGGGTTCTGCGGGCAAGGCGCACTTTCTGACCTCTGCCAACTGGGGCTGCCAAGCCCAGCGTACCGTCGGGGTGAATTTCCATCACGGGTATCCAGCTTTCTCCCTTTTCGTGAATAAGCTGCAGGCGAAGCCCCACGGGCCTGGTTTGTTGGTTTGGGCAATTCAAGGCCAAAGCGGCCTGCTTGCCGTCTACGCCGATCAAAAACAAGCCATTGCTTTCGGTCACGGTTTGCACATCGGTAAAAAAACTCAAGCCTTCCGAGTTGAACACCATGGGGGAGCAAACCCGCAGGGTGGTGCTGCACAGGTCGTCTTCGCACATACGGCCATGCTCGATGCGTGGCATTTTTGCGTAGTTGGCGCCATATGAAAGCAGCCCCAGGGTGTTGGCTGGCAATAGCGCAGAGTCGGGCTCCACAGCATCCAGTTGGGCGTGGTTCAGCAGCGCCTGTTCATTTTCTGTAAGGCACAGGGTGATATGGTCATTGTCGCTTCTGGGTTCGAAGCTTTCACCAAACAGAGCCAGCACAATGGCGGGTTGATCAAAAAAAATTTGCCCTTGGCCCAGCAAGCCGCTGGCGCAACCTCCCCACACATTCATGCAATTGGTTTTGGCCACGCAATGGTGTGCCATGTCCTCAACCAGGTTGGCGTAATGCGGCGTGCACAGCAACATCACCCGGCTAATGTAATCAGAATGGCGGCGAAGCTTTGCGTTTTCAAGCGCACGATTGATCAGAGGGATCACGTCGCCGGCATGGGCATCGGTGAAGTGTTGTGCACAAATGGCGTGACTCATTGGGTCTTCTTTTTGAATTCGCACAGATCCACAATACTACATCGGCCACATTCGGGCTTGCGGGCTTTGCACACGTAGCGCCCGTGCAAAATCAACCAGTGGTGCGCGTTGAGCATAAACTCCGCTGGAACTAGCCGAAGCAATCGTTTTTCAACCTCCAGCACGTCTTTGCCCGGGGCAATGCCAGTGCGGTTGCTGACTCGAAATATGTGGGTGTCTACCGCCATGGTGGGCTGTCCAAAAGCGGTGTTTAGCACCACATTGGCCGTTTTACGACCCACACCGGGCAGGCTTTCAAGGTCTTCGCGCCGGGTGGGCACCTCCCCGTTAAACTGGTCCCGCAAAATTTCGGCAGTTTGTACCAGGTGCTTGGCTTTGGAGCGAAAAAGGCCAATGGTCTTGATGTATTGCTCTACCCCGGCCACGCCCAAGGCGGCGATGGCTGCAGGCGTATTGGCCACAGGAAAAAGCCTGCGCGTGGCGATGTTCACTCCCTTGTCGGTGGCCTGGGCGCTAAGCAACACGGCTGCCAGCAATTCAAAAGGGGTGGTGTATTCAAGCTCGGTTTTTGGTTCTGGGTTAGCTGCCTGAAAACGACGGAATATCTCGCTTCGCTTTTCTTTGTTCATGGATTTGCCCCAGCCCGCCGTGCCCTGGCTCGCGCCAGCGCAGCCTCCACGACAGCGCGCTTTTTGGCTTGCTCGGCGTTGTTGTTCTGAGGGTCTTGCTGATTTAATTCACCCAGCTTGCGAATGGCTTTTTGTTCCAGCCGGTCGGCCTGGGCCTCTTTTTGGCGCACCAGCCGAGCATCGCGCTGGTGCATGCGGGCACGTGCCTCATGAGCCATGGTTGTGTTCCAGTCGCTGTGCTCGGGCAAAAATACCATGTCGATGCAATCCACGGGGCAGGGCGGAATGCACAGTTCGCAGCCAGTGCACAGGGCAGCCAGCACAGCGTGCCTTTGTTTGGCAGCGCCCACAATAGCGTCAACCGGGCAGGCTTGAATACAAAGCGTGCAGCCGATGCAATGCTCGGCTTGAATACTGGCAATGTGGCGCGGCGTGGTGATGCCGCAACTTGGATCCACAGGCTTGGTGGGCTTGCCCAGCAGGGAAGCCAGCGATTCTATGGTGGCCAAGCCCCCCGGGGGGCATTGGTTGAGGTCGGCTTGGCCCTCGGCCATGGCTTTGGCGTAGGGCAAGCAGCCCTCAAACCCACATTGTTTGCATTGGGTTTGGGGCAGCAGATTGTCTATGCGGTGGACCAGGTCCTCAAGCATTTGTGGCGATGAATTCTCGAATTTTTGGGTAGATGATTTCGCGCCAACGGCGACCGCTGAAGATACCATAATGCCCGCATTCGGGGGCTTCAAAATGTTGTTTCTTCTTGGCGGGCAAACCCTTGCACAAGCCGTGCGCTGCTTTGGTTTGACCCACGCCAGAAATATCGTCCAGTTCGCCCTCGATGGTGAATAAGGCCACCTCTTTTACATCGGCGGGATTCACCAACTGGCCGCGCACCTCCCAGGTGCCTTTGGGCAAGGCGTGTTCCTGAAACACGGTTTTGATGGTGTCCAGGTAATACTCGGCGGGCATGTCCAGCACGGCATTGTATTCGTCGTAAAACCGTCGGTGGCTTTCCGCGCTTTCGCCATCGCCTTCAACCAGGTGCATGTAAAAGTCGTAGTGGCTTTGAACGTGGCGATCAGGGTTCATGCTCACAAAGCCCAGGTGCTGCAAAAAGCCCGGGTACACACGGCGCAAATAGCCTGGGTAGGTGTGTGGCACGGTATAGATCACATTGTTTTCAAACCATGAAAAAGGTTTCTTGGTGGCCAAGGCATTGACTTCAGTGGGGCTTTGGCGGGTGTCGATTGGGACACCCATCATGGTCATGATGCGGGCCTGCTTGTGGTCTTTGTTGCTGGCCATTAAGCTGACGGCCGCCATCACCGGGACGGTGGGCTGACAAACAGAAATAAGGTGGACGTCTGGGCCCAGCAGTTGAATGAATTCTATGCAGTAGTGTACGTAATCGTCCAAGTGGAAAGCCCCTTCAGACAAGGGCACCATGCGTGCATCCACCCAGTCGGTGATGTACACATCGTGGTCTTGAAGGAGGGTTTTAACTGTATCGCGCAGTAGCGTGGCATGGTGCCCCGACAACGGCGCAACCACCAAGACCTTGGGCTGTTTGGGCAGCGGCTTGGATTCGCTGGGGATCAGCTTGCGAAAGTGGATCAGTTTGCAAAACGGCTTGGTCTCGACGATTTCTTGAGCAATAGAGACCTCGCGGTTTCCGCACTTCACGGTGTCAATGCCAAATTCGGGTTTTTCGTATTCTTTGCCCAAGCGGTACATTAATTCGAATCCGGCGGCGATTCGGCGAGACAGTGGGGTGTGTGCCAAAGGGCTAAACGGATTGCTGTACATTTTGGCCCCGGCTTCAGCCCACACAGTCATGGGGTTTAACAGGGCGCGTTGTAGTTCGTGCAATTGGTACAGCATGAAGCCTCCAGTTGTTCAGGCCAGGTGAGTGACAATGTGTGTTACTTGGATGCAGCGGCTAGGCTGGCACCCCCAACATCGTATTATCGGGCAATCTATTGTGCATTGCAACAAATGTAAACTGCTGTGAACTTTTGCTTGTGCGGCGCGGCTTCAATCCACCTTACCAGTAGTTCTCGACCGCAATCTCGCCCGGGCTGTTGCGGCGGGCAGGCTTGTAGCCTTGTCCCTTCAACACCGCGCGGATATCGGTCACCATGTCGGGGTTGCCGCAAATCATGAAGCGGCTGCGCTGCGGGTTCAAAGGCAGGCCGGTGGCTTGCTGCAATTGCCCGTCCCGAAGCAGGGCGGTGATGCGCTGGCTCAAGCAGCCGTTCACCTGCTCGCGTGTAACCACAGGGACATAAAAAAACCGTTGCTTTACATCGTCGATGAGTTCAGACAACTCCGGGTGTTGGGTAAAGCCCTTGATCATGTCTTGATACACCAATTCTTCGGCGGTGCGTGCACTGTGCACCAGCACAATGTGCTGAAACTGGTCCCAGGTCAGCGGGTCGTGCAAAATTGACAAAAACGGGGCAAGCCCTGTGCCAGAGCCAAGCAGCCAAAGATCTCGGCCAGACTCAAAACGCGCCGTGGTTAAAAAGCCAAAGTTGGTTTTGTCGACATACACCGGGTCACCTACTTTCAGCTTGCTGAGGTGGCTCGTGAAGGCACCCTCGGGCACCACGATGGAGAAAAACTCCAAGTGCTCGTCGTATGGGCTGGACACCATGGAGTAAGCACGCCAGATGATGCTGGGCTCGCCGGGCAGGTTTAAGGTGTTGTCAACGCCCAGGCGGGCAAACTGGCCGGCGGTGAACCGGAAGCCCGAGGGGCGGGTGCAGGTGAAGGAGAATAACTTGCCAGGCACCCACACCCGCACATCGGTGATGGTTTCGCGGGTGTATTTGTCGTTTGGGTCCTGCATGGTACTGCTCAAAAATGTTTATTTTTCGAGGTACTGGAGTTTGTCTTTGACGTCTTTCCAGTCGTCTGCATCGGGCAGATGCTCTTTCATGCGTGTGATGCTGGGCCAGCCTTTGGCCAGTTCTACGTTCATTTCGATAAATTTTACCTGGTCGGCTGGAACGTCTTCTTCAGCATAAATTGCATTGACCGGGCATTCGGGAATGCACACCGCACAGTCGATGCACTCGTCAGGGTCGATCACCAAAAAGTTGGGGCCTTCGCGAAAGCAGTCTACAGGGCAAACGTCCACACAGTCGGTGTATTTGCACTTGATGCAGGATTCGGTAACTACGTGTGTCATGGTGGTGGGTTAGAGGTCAGCCAAGGTAAGGCGGTATTGTAATGCATCCCCGCAAAAGCTGCCCGAGAAAGGTTTCGAAATTTGCAGTCAGCATGGGGGCATACCCTAGGGGCGTGCGCAAAGGCGATTGCCTATAATTCCAGGCATGAACCCTTTGTTGACAGGTGATCCTTTGGGCCAGTCATTCTCAGACGATCTCGACACCAGCGCTGCCCGTGAAGAAATTTTGGGCCGCATACGCACCCTTCAAAAGCGTCCAGCGAGTCACCAGGCCCATGAAATGGCGCAGGCCGCGGCCTATGTGCAGCGCCAGGAGCGTGGCCCTCAGCCATCTGCTGTTGGTGATGTGTTTTCGCTGTTTGTGAACAAATCCAAAGCCATGCTTTGCACCGTGGACGTGGTGCCAAGCCTTGCCGATGTGCCCAAAGCCTGCGCCACCTACCTGCATGAAAATAAGTTACAAGGCGAGGCAGCTGTTTGGCCCAGCCTGGCCAGTCTGGATTGGGCTGCAAGCGGCCTGCGAACCCATTTCGGGGCGCCCAAAGGTGACGATTTGGTCGGCATTAGCGGCGTGGCTTATGCGGTGGCTGAAACAGGAACCTTGGTGTTTGCCAGCCAAAAAGACGAGCCGGCCAGCACCCACTTGCTGCCCGAAACACACATCGCTGTGGTGCGGCGAGAACAGGTTGTACACACGATGGAAGACGCTTTCGCCCGGCTTCGCGCCGATGGGCGTTGCATGCCACGTGCCTTGAATTTTGTGTCGGGCCCCTCTCGCACAGCCGACATTGAGCAAACCATTGTGTTGGGTGCCCATGGACCTTACCGGGTGCACTTGGTCTTGGTTGGCCCCCACCATGAATGATTCCGGGCGCCGCGCTTTTGTTCAAAAAGCCTTGGCTGCTACAGCGGGAGGCTTGGCGTTGGAAGCCAGCGCCCAGGCGCCTGCCCCGGCAGTTTTAAAAGCAGCTCGGCCCATTGTGCTTAAATTTCAAAGCACCTGGCCCACGCGAGACATCTTCAACGAATTTGCCCAAGACTTTGCCAAGAAGGTCAATGACATGTCGGGTGGCGAGTTGCGCATCGATGTATACCCTGCCAACAGTATTGTGAAAGCCTTTGGTATTCAAAATGCCGTGCACAAAGGGCAGCTGGACGGCGGGCATGGTGTGCCCACCTATTGGCACGACCGTCACCCTGCGTTCTCGCTGTTTGGCAGCGGTCCAAGTTTTGGAATGAGTTCTAACCAGATTCTTGCCTGGTTTCAGTACGGCGGCGGGCAGCAGCTTTACGACGAGCTGGTTCAAAAAGAAATGAGCCTGAACATTCAAGGCTTCATGTACGGCCCGCTCACAGCTCAACCCCTGGGCTGGTTCAAAAATCGCATCAACAATGTAAAAGACCTGGAAAATCTGAAATTTCGCGCAGTGGGTTTGGCCGCTGAGGTGTTTAAGGAGTTGGGGCTGAACACCACCGCTTTGCAGCCAGCTGATATTGTGCCTTGGCTGGACAAAGGTCTTATCGATGCGGCAGAGTTCAATAACCCCAGCTCAGACCGTGCCCTGGGGTTTCCCAGCGTGTCGTCGGTGTGCATGATCCGCAGCTTTCACCAAAGCTGCGAGGTGTTCGAAGTGATCTTCAACAAAGAGCGGTTTGACAGCCTGTCATTTTCACTGAGATCGATTATTCGATACGCTTTGCAGGCGTCTTCGGCTGACCTGAGTTGGAAAGCCTCCGACCGTTTTTCCACCGATTTTGAAGAGATGCGGCGCAAGCAGGGCGTAAGGTATTACCACACGCCAGACGACATTTTAAGAGCCCAACTGTTGGCCTGGCGCAAGATCATCGCACGTGAATCGGCCAACAGCCTTATTTTTAAACGCATCATCGACTCTCAAATGCGGTTTGCAAAGCGTGTGGTTGGCTTTGAAAACGATGTGACGCCTTCCTCTAAAATGGCTTACGATTTTTGGTTTCCCTCGGTTTGAACCCAGGCTGCGGTACACTGGCAACATTGAAAAACTAACCACCACGCGAGTCAATCATGGCCGATATTCACGCACATCGAACCCACAATTTGTCTTTGGATGAAGCCAAAGGTGTGGCTCAAAAACTGGCGGATCAACTGCAGAAAGAATTCCAGCTTGACAGCCAGTGGCAGGGCAACACCTTAAACTTTAGCCGCTCTGGTGTGAAGGGCACTTTGGATGTCACCGACAAAGACATATCGCTGGATATTTCGCTTGGCTTTATGCTGAAGGCTTTCAAAGGCAAAATTCAGTCTGAAATTGATAAAAACCTAGACAAAATGTTTGCCTAAAAATGCTTCTACGCTGGGGTAGGCCAGTTTAAACCCCAGCCGCGCTTGTTGCCGCGAGCGTATGCGCCGCGATTCAGCCATGAAACTCCACATCATGGGGCTCACCAGTGCCTTTACTTCCTTGCGCGGCAAGCGGGGTGGCTTGGGCAGCCCGGTGGCTTTGGCCACAGCATCAAAGTAATCGCCCATTTTTTGAGGTTGTGCATCGCAAGCATTCACCACCAGCCACCCCTTGCTTTTGAAGTTGCTCCACACCGAAAGCCTTGCCAAATCCAATTCGTGAATGTGGTTGGACCAAGAATCTTCTTCCGGCAACAGGGCCGGTGTGCCAGCCTTCAGCCGTTCAGTGGGCAGGCGTGAATCCCCGTAAATGCCCGGTGCACGCAACACCTGCACGCGCATGCCCAGGCGCAGTGCAGTTTTTACTTGTTGCTCTGCATGCACTCGCCGTTTGGCCCTTTCGGATTGCGCATTCACAGGGGTGCGCTCGTCGATCCAATCGCCCAGTGCATTGCCATATACGCCCGTGGTTGAAACATAGGTCACGCTGGGGCAAGGTTTGCCCCAGGCTTTGGCCCGCGCCGCCAGCCACAACATGGATTTTCTCAGGGTGTGGTCGGCTTTGGCGTTCGCGTCGGGGGGCGCCATCCAGATCAGGCGTGTAGAGCAAGCCAGCAGGCGCAGCAAATCAGCCCTGTTTTGAAGGTTCACACCAAGCGGTGTGGCCCCTGTGCTGGCAATTGCCTGCCGCTTGGCCGGTGCCAGGTCGCCTGGCCGGTAAGTCGCGGTAAAATGCAGGTGCTTGAATTGTTTTAACAACACCATGCCCACTTGGCCACAACCCGCAATGGTCAACCGGCCGCGGCGAAACACGCGCGGCAGGCTGCGTCGATAAAACGTGGTGTGTGGCGACCCCTGATCACGGAAAGCAGTTTGATGAATCACAGTGTTGATGTACTTCCCAGCAAAAAACAGTTTGAATGCGAGCCCGATGAGTCGATTCTGAATGCAGCGCTTCGGGCCAACGTCATTTTGCCATACGGCTGCAAAGATGGCGCCTGTGGGTCTTGCAAGGCTGATTTGGTCGAAGGTCAGGTGGATTACGGCACCTATCAAAGCCGCGCCTTGAGTGAAGAAGAACGTGTGCGTGGCAAGGTGCTCACCTGTTGTGCCAAGCCCCTCGGGCCGGTCACCTTGCGTGTGCGTGAGTTGTCGGGCCTGGGTGATATACCCGTGAAAAAAATGCCTTGCCGCCTGCAAAGCATCGACAAACCAGCCCCCGATGTGGCTGTGCTCAAGCTGCAACTGCCTGCCAATGAAGTGCTGCAGTTTTTGGCGGGCCAATACATCGAATTCATTTTAAGAGATGGGTCCAGGCGCAGTTATTCTCTGGCCAATGCCCCTCACCAAGAAGGTGGCATCGAGCTTCATATTCGACACATGCCCGGTGGATTGTTCACTGACCATGTGTTTGGCGCCATGAAAGAGCGCGAGATTTTGCGATTCGAAGGCCCGTTGGGTACTTTTTTCTTGCGTGATGATGCACGCAAACCCGTGATTTGCCTGGCCAGCGGCACTGGTTTTGCGCCCATGAAGTCTTTGTTGGAGCAGGCTTTTTTCAAAGGCAACACCCGGGATTTTGTGTTGTATTGGGGGGGGCGAACCAAGGCCGATTTGTACATGATGGACCTGGCTCGCAGCTGGGAGGCCCAGCACAGCAATTTTAAATTTGTGCCTGTGTTGTCTGAGCCCACGGAAGCATGCCAATGGAGCGGCCGCACCGGCTTTGTTCACCGTGCTGTGATGGAAGATTTCCCCGATATGTCTGGCCAACAGGTGTACGCATGTGGTGCGCCCGTGGTGATTGATTCGGCGCGGCGTGATTTTGTCCAACAATGTGGCTTACCCGAAGACGAATTTTTTGCAGATTCGTTCACATCACAGGCCGATGTGTCTGCCCAGTAGGCGGGCGTTTAAACGGATGTGCTTTGCTCACCCAAATACGCTTGCCGAATTCTTGGGTCGTGAATCAGGTCGGCAGCCTGGCCTTCAATGTCGATGAGGCCAGAGTCCATCACATAGGCACGGTCGGCGATTTGCAAAGCGATGTGCGCGTTTTGTTCCACCAGCAGCACGGTCATGCCTTGTTGGTGAATGGTGCGAACCACATCAAAAATTTTCTCGACCATGATGGGGGCCAAACCCATGCTGGGTTCGTCAAGCAAGAGGCAGCGCGGGCGCCCCATTAGCGCACGCGCAATGGCGAGCATCTGCTGCTCACCACCGCTTAAGGTGCCGGCCAGTTGTTTGCGTCGCTCCTTCAGACGGGGGAACATGGTGTACCAGTGTTCTTTGTCGTTTTCGATGTCAGCCTTGTCGGTGCGAATGCCGGCACCCAAATCAAGGTTTTCTTCAATACTCATGCGAGTGAATACCCCCCGACCCTCGGGCACCAAGGCCAGACCGTGCTTTAGCCTGGCATGCGCTGGCATTCGGCTTAAATCGTGTTGCCCATCGAGCAGGGCCTGTGTGGCCTGAAACGGTTGCAAGCCCGCAATGGCTTTTAGGGTGGTGGTTTTACCCGCGCCATTGCAACCAATCAGGCACACCAATTCTCGCTCGCGAACCTGCAAGCCAATGCCCTTGACCGCTTGCACTCCACCGTAGTGAACCGTGAGGCCTTGAATATCAAGCATGGTGCAAACCCCCAAGGTAAGCTTCAATCACGGCCGGGTTGCTTTGAACCTCGGCGGGTGTGCCTTGGGCAATCACCTTCCCGTAGTCCAGCACCGTGACGTAATCACAAATGCCCATCACCAGTTTGACATCATGTTCGATCAGCAAAATCGAAGTGCCATCGCGTCGTATTTGAGCAATCAATTCGCGCAGTTTTAATTTTTCGGTGGCGTTCATGCCCGCTGCGGGCTCATCCAGTGCCAAGAGCCCTGGTTGGCTGGCCAGGGCGCGTGCAATTTCGAGGCGACGCTGATCCCCATACGAAAGCTCGGTGGCCAGATGGTGGGCATAGCTTGCAATCCCCACGTAGTCGAGCAGGCGCAGGGCCTCCTGGGCAATGGCCTGTTCTTCACGGCGCTGCGCCGGGGTGCGTAACACCGAAGCAAGCACACCCTGCCTGGTTTTGCTGTGCATGCCAATGGCCACATTTTCAAGTGCAGTCATGGTTTTGAACAGGCGTATGTTTTGGAAGGTTCTGGCGATGCCCATGCTGGCCACGGTTTCGGGTGACTTGGGCGAGTAGGGGGTGCCCCTGAATAAGAACTCACCTTGGTCGGCTTGATAATGCCCGGTGATCAAGTTAAAGCATGTGGTTTTGCCCGCACCGTTGGGGCCAATCAGGCCGTAGACCTGCCCAGCTTGAATTTGAATGGACACCTGGTCCACGGCCTGCA
>NZ_CAXQZX010000153.1:0-11110 GCF_964228395.1 Limnobacter sp. | reverse complement strand
CATGCTCTTGGCTTGGTCGTGACTTTGCCAAACCAGATCCCACAAGTTGTCCTTGGCCTGCACAGCCGCCGCAGACATGGCCAGCCAGGCCCCAAAAACAACCTTGATCGACTTGCTGCTCAAAAACGACCTGCTCATGGTTTACCGACCAGATGACACGTAGTTGAACTGAACCGCCGGGTTATTGCTGTACGCGCCAGAATCCCACACGTTCATCCACTCGGTGGCCTCAAGTTCGTCCACGTTTACCCGGACTGTGTGCTGCATCGACGGGCGATCGGCCTCCACTCGAGCAATGGGCGAGACACCGGCCAAGCCACTTCGTACGCTGTTTTGCTGGTGCGCCATGAAATACTCTTGCCACAGGGCCAATTCTTCATCGCTGAAGTTGCTCTCGACCACCGGCGTGGTGCGAACCATTTGGAGCTGACCATGCTGAGGGGGCACAGCCTGATTAAGCGCAAAGCTGAAGAACCCAATCGCGGCAACGGCGGCCACAAAGCGGCGCGAGCGCCCCATTCGCAAAGCCTGCGCAATCCGGTTTTGGCGCGTTATTTCGGTCGCCAAAACAGGAGCAAGAACAGTGGGCTCCAGATCCAGCGCAGCTTCGATGCGGTCCACCAGTGGCATTTTGTGCAAAGTAAGCAGTTCGGACGACCGCAGCAAATCCCCCACCAAGGCATAGGACGCGTAGGTACTCACATCGTCCTGCCCAAGCGATTTCAACACCGACGCCAACTGGGTCTCACCCAACTCGCCATCCAGCATTGCAGATAGTTGCTCTTTACGTTCTGTCATATCGGTCACCATTTACCAGCGCTTGCTGCCTTTGGGCTCAAGCAGGGGCTTGATACGTGCTGCAATGGCTTCGCGCGCCCTGAATATTCGGGATCTCACGGTGCCTATTGGGCAATCCATTGCTGCTGCAATTTCTTCGTAACTCAAGCCGTCGATTTCTCGCATCACAATGGCTGCGCGAAGTTCTTCGGGCAGCGCCATCATGGCCTCATTGACCGCCTCGCCGATCTGCTTGGTCTGAAATAATGACTCGGGCGTGTCAATGTTACTAAGAGCAGCATTGTCTTCAAAAGTTTCATTGTCGTCACCCGGGGACTCTTTGAGCGTGGTTGGGCGACGCCCCTGCGTAACCAACAGATTTTTTGCCGTGTTGATCGCAATGCGGTAAATCCAGGTGTAGAAAGCGCTATCTCCCCTGAAGTTGCCGATGGCCCGGTAAGCCTTGATGAAGGTTTCCTGGACAACATCTTCAATGTCTTCCTGGCTTTTCACCATGCGGGTTAACAGGCGCGATACTCGCCGGTGGTATTTGTTGACAAGCAAATTGAATGCGCGCTTGTCGCCAGCCTGAACACGCTGCACGATCAGGAGGTCTTCGTCTTTATCGGAGGACATGCTTCCTCCAAAGCTCTTGCAAAAGGCCAGGTTGACTGGATTTGCTGCGGTGCGCCGAGGAACGCAAAAAAAGCACCAGGCTTTCGTGGCTTGAACACCCCTTGCGGGCAAACCACCAGGAACGGCCCCCGGCACTGTGCTTGGGTTTCAAAAGCAACAGAGTGCCCAGCGGTGTGCACCAAGCCTGAAGACAGTCCACAGGCTGACCGTGCTCGGCTGCAACTGGTAAGTGCAAAAACTGGCTGGGAGAAAACAGGCTTCGCGTGGCGCCAGGCTCGCTGGCCAAGCAGCGAAGCCCCAGAACCTGAGAACGACGAAACACCGCCAGCCAGGAATGCACCCGAACCACCGGAACAGTGAACTCTTCAGGAAGCATCCCCAACATATTGGCTTGCAAAATGGCCTCGTTACACCCGTGCGATGGCCAACGTGCCGTTGGTGCCGCCAAATCCAAACGAATTGGACAAAGCCAGCTTAATCGGCAGCTCGCGGGCCGTATTGGCGCAATAATCGAGATCACACCCTTCACCAGCCTCATGGAGGTTGATGGTGGGTGGCGAGACCTGGTGATGCACCGCCAAAGCAGTAAAAACAGCCTCGATGCCACCGGCGGCACCCAAGAGGTGACCTGTCATGCTTTTGGTGGAATTAACTACTGTTTTGAAAGCATGATCACCCAAAGCACGCTTAACTGCCATGGTTTCGGCCACGTCACCCAATGGGGTGGAAGTACCGTGAGCATTGAGGTAACCCACGTCCTCGGGGTTCATGCCAGCATTTTTTAACGCGGCCTTCATGCAACGCGCGGCGCCATCGCCGTCGGCGCAAGGCGCGGTCATGTGACTGGCGTCGGCACTCATGCCGTAGCCCGCAACCTCGCCGTAAATGCGCGCGCCCCGCTTTTTGGCGTGTTCATACTCTTCAAGCACCAGCACACCAGCACCTTCACCCAGTACAAAACCGTCGCGGTCTTTGTCCCAAGGGCGGCTGGCGGCGGCTGGATCGTCGTTTCGTGTAGACAAGGCTCGCATGGCCGCAAAACCACCAATGCCCAAAGGCGACACGGTCGACTCTGCACCGCCGGCAATCATAACGTCGGCATCGCCATATTCGATGATGCGCGCTGCTTCGCCGATGGAATGTGTGCCGGTGGTGCACGCAGTGACCATGGCAATGTTGGGGCCCTTTAAACCGTACAAAATGGACATGTGGCCGGAAATCATGTTGATGATGCTGCCCGGCACAAAAAACGGAGAAATACGGCGGTAACCTTTGTTGATGAGGTCGCTGTGCGTGTCCTCAATCATGGGCAAACCGCCAATGCCCGAGCCAATGCTCACGCCCATTCGCTCGGCGTTTTGCTCATTGACCTCAAGGCCGGAATCTTTGAAAGCCTGAATGGCAGCGGCCAAGCCATAATGCATGAAAGTATCCATGCGGGCGGCTTCTTTACCAGGAATGTACTGCGACAAGTCGAAGCCTTTTACTTCGCCAGCGATTTTGACGCTAAGCGCTTCGGTGTCAAATCGGGTAATGGTCGCAATGCCAGAGCGCCCTGCAGTCAGGTTGGCCCAGGCCTCATCAACAGAATTACCCACCGGGCTCACGATGCCCAAACCGGTAACAACAACTCGTCTGCGGCTCACAAGCCCTCCCTATGACTAAAAACTGACAGAGAAAAGCTGGACCGGCGCCGACAAACGGCACCAGTCCAAAGCGATTATTCCGTCATCAGGCCTTGGAATTGGCCTTTACGTAATCGATTGCTTGCTGAACAGTGGTGATCTTTTCGGCTTCTTCGTCGGGAATTTCGGTTTCAAATTCTTCTTCGAGGGCCATGACCAACTCTACTGTGTCCAAGGAATCAGCGCCAAGATCATCCACGAAAGAGGACTCGTTCTTGATTTCCTCTTCTTTTACGCCGAGTTGTTCGGCAACAATCTTTTTAACGCGCTGTTCAATGTTTTCCATTACGGAGCCTCCGTGGGTTTAAATAAAATCGAAAGAGTGTAGCAAAGCTTTATGACAGATCATATTGTACGCCCTGCCTTTACCCCATCCACATTCCACCGTTGACGTGCAATGTGGTGCCAGTTACATACCCCGCCTGATCGCTGGCCAGGTACAACACCGCCGCTGCGATATCGTCCACCTGCCCGAGCCGCCCAAGCGGAATTTGTTGCTTAAGCTGATCCACCTGACTTTCGTTCAGGGCATCAGTCATATCGGTTTGAATGAATCCGGGCGCCACACAGTTTACCGTGATATTGCGGCTACCCAACTCACGTGCGAGCGCTTTTGTCATGCCGCCAACACCGGCCTTCGCAGCTGCATAATTGGCTTGACCCGCGTTGCCGCTGGTCCCCACCACCGAAGTGATGTTGATGATTCGCCCAGTGCGGGCTTTCATCATGGGCTTCATGGCCAGCTTGGACAACTTGAAAACCGAGGTCAGATTGGTGGAAATCACGGATTCCCAATCTTCGTCCTTCATGCGCATGGCAAGCTGATCTTTGGTAATGCCGGCGTTATTAACCAAAATAGCCAAAGATCCGTGCTGTTCGGCGATTTTAGAAAACAATGCCTCACATTGAACCGCATCGGTCACATTGAGCACCTCGCCATCGCCTTTTAGCCCCTCGGCAGCGAAAGCCTCCCGAATGCTACTTGCGCCAGACTCGGACGTGGCCGTGCCAATCACCGTGGCGCCAGCTCTGGCCAAGGCCAGCGCAATGCCGCGGCCTATGCCACGGCTGGCGCCGGTTACCAAAGCCACTTTGTTGGTCAAGCTGAACATCGTCATTCGAATATTCCCCAGTCTCTGCGATTACTTTTACGTGTGGCGGCCTGTTTTAGCTGGCAGCCAAATTGGCCTGAATGCTGTCCGGGTCAAAAATATTGATCACAGGCACGTCGGTGATGCGTTTTACCAACCCAGCCAACACCTTGCCCGGGCCACATTCGACAAACAAGGTGGCGCCAGCTTTGCTCATGGCTTCAATGGTCTCTACCCAGCGCACCGGGCCATAAGCCTGGCGCACCAAAGCCTCACGGATGCGGTCGGGATCAGTTTCTGTGGCCACATCGATGTTGTTGTATACCGGGATGGAGGGGGATTCAAACCGAGCTTGCTGCAAAGCCAAGCCAAGCTTGACGGCGGCGGGTTTCATGAGGCTTGAGTGGAACGGGGCCGATACAGGTAACTCCAGGGCACGCTTGGCACCCAAAGCCTTGGCAAGCTCACAAGCCGCCTTTACTCCCGCAGCCGATCCTGCAATAACCACCTGGCTGGGTGCATTGAAGTTGACCGCCTCAGCCACTTCGCCCCCCACATTGGCCTGCGAGCAAGCCTGTTGCACTTGCTCGTCAGAGAGCCCCAGAATGGCGGCCATGCCACCCTGCCCCACGGGCACGGCCTCTTGCATGGCTTGAGCGCGCACACGAACCAAACCCACGGCATCGGAAAACCGCAATACGCCAGCAGCCACCAAGGCAGCGTATTCGCCCAGAGAATGGCCCGCCACCAGGGCAGGCTGCGAGCCACCCGCGGCAAGCCAGGCCCGGTACACCAAAATATCGGCCATGAGCATGGCTGGCTGTGTGTTCGCAGTAAGGTTCAATGATTCTGCAGGACCTTGCTCAATAAGAGCGGCAAGGTTTTGCCCCAAGGCCTGCTCAGCCTCCGTGGCCATGGTGTTATACAAATCGGCTGTTGCAGCGCTGTTCTTGAACGCGTTCAGCATGCCCACAGCCTGTGAGCCTTGCCCAGGAAACAAGAATGCAATTTTGTTCGTCATGCTTTTGAGGATTTCATCTAATTTTTTGTTTGCGCTATTCTACATGCGAACAAGCACGCTGCCCCAGGTAAAGCCCCCTCCAACGCCCTGCAACAGCACGTTGTCGCCCTTTTTGATCAGTTTTTGCTCAAGGGCGTGGTTCAAAGCCAATGGCACTGATGCTGCAGACGTATTTCCATGCTGGTCTACAGTGACCACCACACGGTCTTCGCTCAGTTTTAGCTTTTTGGCCACCGCTTGCAAAATTCGCACATTGGCTTGGTGGGGTACCAAAAAATCGAGCTCACCGAGTTGGAAATCCAGGCTTTGAAATAATGCCAAGGCACTTTCACCCAATACAGAAACAGCCTGCCGGAACACCGATTGACCGTCCATTCGCAAAAAAGGATCTCCCTGGATTTTCCCGCCTTCCATTCGGCCTTTGGCATTCAAAATGTGCCCAAGGCGACCATCGGAATGCAGGCGACAGCCCAAAATGCCTGGCTCAGTCGATTTTTCCAGGTACACCGCCCCGGCACCATCACCAAATAACACACAGGTGGTGCGGTCTTGCCAGTCCATTAGACGGCTAAATACATCGGACCCGATCACCAAGGCGTTGTTGGCCTGGCCCGCACGCATCATGGCATCGGCCACGGTGAGCGCGTATACAAAGCCACTGCAAACCGCCTGAACATCGAAAGCCACCGCATGGTGCGCCCCAATGCCAGCTTGAACCAGGCAAGCCGTGGAAGGAAATATTTGATCTGGGGTGGACGTGGCCAACACAATCAAATCAACCTGTTCGGCCTTGCGGCCTGCGATTTTCAGCGCCTGCAATGCCGCCGCGCTGGCCAGCGTTGTGTTGGTTTCGTCAGGGTCGCAGAAATAACGCTGCTTAATACCCGTGCGCGTTTCGATCCAGTCGGCGCTGGTTTCTACCCCCTGCGCCGCCAAAAAGTCGGTGAGCTCTTGGTTGGACACGGCACGCCTTGGCAGGCAGGCGCCTGTGCCAAGGATGGAGCTGTATTGAGCCATTAAATCACTTGATTTGGTTTGGCCTCAGCCTGCGATGATGCGCTTTCTGTGGCAGCCGTTGGGCCGCCAAGTGGAACGTAATGCGACATGGTGATGCGAATGCTGTCCAACAAATTGGCATTGGCAGCGTCGTAAGCCCGTTTGATCGCATGGTAGAAGGCATAAGCATCGGCAGAACCGTGGCTTTTGATCACAATCCCTTTTAACCCAAGCAATGCTGCCCCGTTGTATCGGCGGTGATCCACTCGTTTTTTGAATCGAAGCAACACGGGCGCGGCAAACACCGCGGCCACCTTGGGCCACAGGCCTCTTTTGAATTCTGTTTTTATAATGTCGCCCAGCATTTGCGCCAGGCCTTCGGAAGTTTTGAGGGCGACGTTGCCCACAAAACCATCACACACCACCACATCAGTGGTGCCTTTGTAGATGTCATTGCCCTCAACGTTGCCGTAGAAGTTTAGTTCGCTGGCACGAAGCAACTCCGCGGCCTTTTTGACCACTTCGTTGCCTTTGATCACTTCTTCACCAATATTGAGAAGACCCACCGTTGGCTTTTCGATGCCCTCAGTGCCCTTGACGAAAGCAGAACCCATGACCGCGAACTGGAAAAGATGCGTGGGCTCGCAATCAACGTTGGCACCAAGGTCTAGCATCAACGTGCCTTTGCCTTTTTGGTTGGGCAAAGCCGAAGCAATCGCAGGGCGATCAATGCTGTCGAGGGTTTTGAGCACAAACCGGGAAATCGCCATCAGCGCCCCGGTGTTGCCGGCGCTCACGAACGCGCTGGCCAATTCCTCTTTGACAAGATTGGCACACACGCGGATGGACGAGTCTTTTTTGTTGCGAAGGGCCTGCGCGGGCGGCTCATCCATTTCGACCACTTCGCTGGCATGGCGAATGGTGATTTGGGGGTGCTCAAGGGCCTTCTTTTTGGACAGGGCTGCCTCGATTTCGGCCTGCTTGCCCACCAAAACAAGCTGCACCTCGGGGTGCAACTTCAAAAAACGCAAACAAGCCGGGATGGTGATCGACAATCCGTGATCCCCACCCATGCAATCAATTGCTATGCGAACCATCCGATTTCACGCCTTTTGGTTTTCATGGCAACAGACTGCAGTTGCCTAGTTTGTGCGATGTGAATTACTCGTCAGCTTTGGTCTTTACAACTTTTTTACCACGATACATGCCGTTGGGGCTAATGTGGTGGCGCAGGTGGGTTTCACCGGAAGAAGAATCAGCCGACAAGGTTGGCGCTGTCAGGTTTTGGTGCGAACGGTGCATACCGCGCTTGGAAGGCGATTTTTTGTTCTGTTGAACAGCCATGTTAAAACTCCATGTTTAAAGTGTTATTTTTTGCCAGCTTTGAGCAAATCGCCCAGGTTGGCGAAGGGGCGCTGCACCTCAGTGGGCGCCGATTCGTTCGGGTTTGCAGCCTCGCCCGCCGAGGTGTCGGCCTCTTGTTGAGGCCGGCAATGGTCGTGCCTTGGAAACATGGGGCACGCCAGCAGTAATTCGTCTTCCAGAAAATCTCTTAATTGTATCGCACCTGGGCACGCCACCACATCGGTGTCTTCATCCAGTGCCTCATCGTCGTAGGCATCCGCCTCGGCTTCAGATTTTTTCAAAATCAAAAACCGCGTAAACGGAATGGAGTCGGGCACACCCAGGCCACAAGCCACGCAAGCAAAATCGGCATTGAATTGCCCCTGCAGCTTTAGCACGCTCTCGCCCTTGGCATTCATGTGCCCGGATACTTCCCAGTGCTGCACCTCGAAACTGAGTATGGTCGGGTCTTCGCGCAAGCGGGGAAATTCAAACCCCACGTCGGAGTGACGCACCACACCACCCAGCCTGCAAAAGGCCCAGGCATCAAACTCGTCCCATTCTTTTTGAGAGGCTTTGTGCCGCATGCAATTAAGAAAAGCAGGAAACGCGCGATAATACGCGCAAACCCAGATTCTGTCAAAGTTATTGCCCGCACTTACACATGACCCATCCACTCATACTGGCCTCCAGCTCAAAGTACCGACGAGAGCTTCTGTCCCGCCTTCGCTTGAATTTTCGATGCGACTCACCCCAGGTGGATGAATCCGCCAAGCCCGGAGAAACCCCCCTGCAAACCTGCGAGCGCCTGGCCAAGGCCAAGGCCATCGCCATAGCAGAGCTGCACCCGGATGCGGTGGTGATTGGCTCGGATCAAGTGGCCGACGTTGACGGTGTGGCCGTGAGCAAGCCGGGCACCCACGACAAAGCCCGGGCCCAACTACGCAGCATGAGCGGAAAAACCGTGATGTTTCACACCGCGGTGTGCATTTGCAAGCCGGGCAGTACAGACACCATCGATTTTACCGTGCCGACTGCCGTGGAGTTTCGCGATCTGGATGCCGCTGAAATCGAACGCTATCTGCTTGCCGAAGAGCCCTACGATTGCGCGGGCTCGGCCAAGAGCGAAGGGCTAGGGATTTCATTGCTGAAGCGGATCGAGTCCACCGACCCCACGGCCTTGATCGGGCTGCCGCTCATTGAACTCGCTCACGCCCTTCGCCAACTTGACTTCAAGTTGCCCTGAACCATGCTGATTTTGGTGCCCAGCCCTTTAAGCCAAATCGGCCCTTGCCTGCCTGTTTTGCAACAAGACCTGCCCTTGGTGCAAAGCTGCCGCACATGGGTGGTTGAAAACGCAAAGCCTGCCCGCGCCGCATTGGGACTCATCAACATGCCAGTGCCAATTCGAGAACTTGAACTGCACGAAATGGCCCAGGTGCAAGCCCCGGAGATGTTTGCCCTGCTTGGGCGTGCAGCAGCGGGTGAACCCATTGCGTTGATGAGCGACGCGGGATGCCCCGGTGTAGCCGACCCAGGCGCACAATGGGTCAGAAAGGCGCACGAGCTGGGCTGCCCCGTGCATCCTCTTGTGGGCCCCAGCAGCCTGCTGTTGGCGCTAATGGCCAGCGGCATGAATGGCCAGCAATTCAAATTCAACGGCTATCCACCTGTGGACGCTGCGGCGCGCGATGCATGGATACGCAACAGCGAAAAGGAGTCTCGCCAGCAAAATTGCACCCAGCTGGCCATAGAGACACCTTTCAGGAATGACCGTCTTTTAGACGCGTTGTGCAAGGTGCTGCACCCAAGCACCCTGCTCTGCCTGGCCTGGGACCTCACCGGCCCCGGCCAAACCATCAAAAGCCAAACCGTGGCTCAGTGGCGCAAAAAACCCGAGGCGCCGGGCAAACAGCCCTGCCTGTTTTTGTGGCTGGCAGCCGATTAAAACGACCAGCGCGAGGACAATTCCGGAAACACGCTGCGAACACCGTGGCCAAACACCACGCCAACTCGCTTGGCAAAGCGCTCAGCAAACGACTCTTGTTCGGTGTAGTCCAGAATTTTTTCGGCATTCAACACATCGCGCGCCACGGAGTCAATGGAGCCCAGCCCATCGGCCAGACCTAACTCAACGCTTTTTGCACCGGTCCACACCAACCCAGAGAACAATTCGGGGTTTGGTTTTAAACGCTCGCCGCGCCCAGCTTTAACTTCGGCGATGAATTGCTGGTGTATTTCTTCGGCCATTTGACGAGCAAACTCGGTTTGGAACGGGTCCTGCTCGCTGAAGGGGTCGAGAAACCCTTTGTTTTCACCGGCCGTGATCAAGCGACGCTCTACGCCGAGCTTTTTCATGGCCTCTGTGAATCCAAACCCGTTCATGATGACCCCGATGGACCCCACCAAGCTTGCCTTATCAACATAGATTTTGTCGGCAGCTGCAGCCACGTAATACCCACCCGAGGCACACACCTCTTCAACCACGGCATAAAGCGGTTTGTTGGGGTATTGTTTGCGCAGGCGCTCAATTTCATCGTTGATCAGCCCGGCTTGTACCGGGCTGCCGCCAGGGCTGTTGATTCGCAAAATAACCCCGACAGATTCTGAACTTTCAAAGGCCGCGCGCAGGCTGCTGTTGATTCGATCGGCGCTGGCCAAGGTGTCACTCGCGATCACACCATCGAGATCGACCAAAGCAGTATGGCGAGTCACTTCCAAGCCCGGTGCAGTGGCATAGCCCATCACCGAGGCAATCAGAAAACCAACATACCCGAAGCCCAACAGCTTGAAAAAGATGCCCCAGCGACGCTTTCGGCGCTGCTCTTTGAGGGATTCAGTGGCCAACTGTTCAATCAGTTTGCGCTCCCAGCCCTCAGGCTGGCTGGTTTTAGGTGCAGTCACCTGGGAATTGTTGTCGCTCATGGTTAATCCTCAATGCCTTCCGGAGGAATGCTTAACACTCCTGATGGCGTCCAATATATAGCACCTTCGCGCTCGTTCACTTGCAGCCGAACCAAGGGGGATCCGTCGCAGGGCCCGCCCAAGCAATTGCCATCGGTGGCATCGTAACTTGCGCCATGGGTGGCGCACACAATGATGCGACCGGAATCGTCCAAAAACTCACCGTAATTCCAGTCCAATTCAACTGGCACATGCGAGCAGCGGTTTAGAAAGCTTTTGACCTCGTTATCCACTCGCACCACAAAGGCCGACGCCTCTTCGCCGTTGTAGAGCACCTTGAAGCGGTAACCAACCCCGCCTTCCAAAACGTCATCGGATTTACATACTTGCACTTCAGACATTGCGTTTACTTGCCTTGTAAAGTTTGAATGAGCCACGGAGCCAACTCGTTGATCGAACGAAATGACTTCAGATGGGGCACTTGGTTCAACAACCGAGGCGGATGGGCTCCGCTTTGAACGCTCAACGCATCCACGCCAGCAGCCTGCGCCATATTCAGATCATGAGTGGTGTCTCCAATCATGACCACCTCGGCGGGTGCCGTACCAAAGTCGTCCATCAACTCAAACAGCATTTGAGGATGCGGCTTGCTGTGG
>NZ_CAXQZX010000152.1:0-69777 GCF_964228395.1 Limnobacter sp. | reverse complement strand
TTTCTGGGCAACCCCTGCAGTACAACCTCGCTGAACCGGTTACCGAAATCGCGCGTCAAATCTACGATTTGCACACGCTGATGTTGGTGATCTGTCTGGCCATTTTTGTGGCCGTGTTTGGCGTGATGTTTTACTCCATCTACGCGCATCGCAAATCCAAGGGCGCAAAGTCAGCCTCTTTCCACGAAAGCGTAAAAGTCGAAATCGCCTGGACCGTGGTGCCCTTCCTCATTGTGATCGGCATGGCTTTGCCCGCCACCAAAACCGTGGTGGCCATGAAAGACACCTCCAACGCCGACCTCACCATCAAGGCCACCGGCTACCAGTGGAAATGGGGTTATGAATACCTGGCTGGCGAAGGCGAAAGCATTTCCTTCCTGTCAACCCTGTCCACCCCACGTGATCAAATTGACGATCATCAAGGCCAGGCTGTTGCCCGCGGCGAAAACTACCTCATGGAAGTGGACAACCACGTGGTGGTCCCTGTCAATAAAAAGGTGCGTGTGGTGACTACGGCCAACGACGTGATCCACGCCTGGATGATCCCCGCCTTCGGCGTGAAGCAGGATGCCATCCCCGGTTTTGTTCGTGACACATGGTTCAAGGCCGAAAAAGAAGGCATCTACCGTGGCCAGTGTGCCGAACTGTGTGGCAAGGACCACGCCTACATGCCCATCGTGGTTGAGGTGGTGTCTGAAGAGGCCTACACCAAGTGGGTGCAAGCCAAGCTTGACGAAATGAAGTCCAAGCAAGACGACCCCACCAAAGAATGGACCCAGGCTGACCTGGTGGCCCGTGGCGAGCAGGTGTACAACAGCAACTGTGCGGCCTGTCACCAGGCCAGCGGCGAAGGCATTCCCGGCGCATTTCCGGCTTTGGTGAAAGCGCCCTCCGTGCTTGGTCCCCAAGCCGGTCAAATTGCCATTCTGTTGAATGGCAAGGGTGCTGGCATGCCAGCCTGGAAGCAATTGAGCGACGTTGAAATCGCTTCCGTTATTACCTACACACGTAACGCCTGGGCCAATGCCGGTCAAGGCACAGACCCGGTTGTGCAGCCTAGCGCTATCACAGCTGCACGTTAATTTGCTTAGGAGATTTGTATGAGCACTACCGCGGCAGATTTGGCCCATGGACACGGCCATGACCACGACCACGCGCACGACCACCCGCATGGTTGGCGTCGCTGGTTGTTCGCAACCAACCACAAAGACATTGGTACCCTGTACCTGATTTTCTCGTTCGTCATGCTGCTGGAGGGGGGTGTTCTGGCCCTCATGCTGCGCGCCGAGCTGTTCTCGCCCGGCTTGCAGCTGGTGCAGCCCGAGTTCTTCAACCAGCTCACCACCATGCACGGTTTGATCATGGTGTTTGGGGCGGTGATGCCTGCTTTTGTGGGCTTTGCCAACTGGATGATTCCCTTGCAAATTGGCTGTTCCGACATGGCCTTTGCCCGCATGAACAACTTCAGCTTCTGGCTGATGGTGCCCGCCGCCATCATTCTGACCGCGTCGTTCTTCATGCCCGGTGGTGCAACCGCTGCCGGCTGGACCCTGTACGCACCGTTGTCAGTGCAAATGGGCCCCGGCATGGACGCCGCCATTTTTGCGATGCACATTCTGGGTGCCTCCTCCATCATGGGCTCCATTAACATCATCACCACCATCCTGAACATGCGCGCTCCTGGCATGACCCTGATGAAGATGCCGATGTTTGCCTGGACCTGGTTGATCACCGCTTACCTGTTGATCGCTGTGATGCCCGTGTTGGCTGGCGCCATCACCATGGTGCTCACCGACCGTCACTTCGGCACCTCCTTCTTCAACGCGGCAGGCGGTGGCGACCCCGTGATGTACCAGCACATTTTCTGGTTCTTCGGTCACCCCGAGGTGTACATCATGATTTTGCCGGCCTTCGGCATCATCAGCCACATTGTGCCCACCTTTGCCCGCAAAACCCTGTTTGGTTACAGCTCCATGGTGTACGCCACAGCGTCGATTGCGATTCTGTCCTTCATCGTGTGGGCGCACCACATGTTCACAACCGGCATGCCCGTCACAGGCCAGTTGTTCTTCATGTACGCCACCATGTTGATTGCGGTGCCCACCGGCGTGAAGGTGTTTAACTGGCTGGCCACCATGTGGCGCGGCTCCATGACCTGTGAGACCCCCATGCTGTTTGCTGTGGGCTTCATCTTCGTGTTCACCATGGGTGGCTTCACCGGCCTTATCCTGGCGGTGGCCCCAGTGGACATTCAGCTGCAAGACACCTACTACGTGGTGGCCCACTTCCACTACGTGCTGGTGGCTGGTTCTCTGTTTGCGCTGTTTGCTGGCACCTATTACTGGTTGCCCAAGTGGTCTGGCCGCATGTACAGCGAGAAACTGGGCAAGCTGCACTTCTGGTCCAGCCTGATCAGCTTTAACATCACCTTCTTCCCCATGCACTTCCTGGGCTTGGCCGGCATGCCACGTCGTTATGCCGACTACGCCACACAGTTCACCGACTTCCACGCCATCGCCACCATTGGTGCCTTCTGGTTTGGTTTGTCGCAGTTGATCTTCCTGTGGTGTGTGCTGAAGGCCTGGTGGCTGCAGCAGGGCGAGCCCGCGCCCGCTAAGCCATGGGAAGGCGCTGAAGGCCTGGAGTGGACCGTGCCCTCACCCGCACCATTCCACACCTTTGAAAACCCACCCACTGTGAAGTAATTCACAAACGGGTTGCAACGCAAGGCCAAGCGCCTTGCGTTGTGCAAAGTGGCTTGAATGCCAGGCTGCTTTGCACAACGAATGTTGAAAGCCAGCAGTTTTGAAACACGCAGCAAAGGAAAGCGCTTTGAGCCAGGAAGACAAAGAAAAGTCCAAACAAAACAAGCGCACCGGCCTCATTCTGTTGTCGGTTGTGGTGGTGTTTTTTCTGGGTATCGTGATTCGCAAGGTCATGGAGCCCAGTATTCTGAATTTGGTGAACTAAGTAGTACAGGTGGTGCGTATGTCGCAAGGTCAGCAGTCCAACACAAAGTCTCTGGGTTTGCATCGGCAAATGCTGGTGCGCTTGTTGGTGATTGTTGTGGCCATGTTTGGGTTTGGTTACGCTTTGGTGCCCATCTACAAGGCCATTTGCGAAATCACGGGCATCAATGTGCTCACGCCCCAAACACGAAATGCGGCCGAAATCGTTAAGAACACCCAGGTGGACACCAGCCGGTCCATCGAGGTTATTTTCGATGCCAATGAGCGCGGCAAGTTTCAGTTCAAACCTGAAACCAACCGCATGATGGTGCACCCGGGCGAATTGGTGACCATGAACTACGTGGTGTACAACAACCTGCCGAACGACACTGCAGGTCAAGCCATACCCAGCTACCTGCCCAGCAAGGCGGCTGCACACTTCACCAAGTTGGAGTGTTTTTGTTTTAAGCAGCAGCCTTTCAAGGCTGGTGAACAAAAAGAGTTTCCGGTGGTGTTTGTGATCAATCCAGAATTGCCCAAGGATGTTCACACCATCACCCTGAGTTATACATTTTTTGAAGTCGCCGGGGCCACGGCCATGGCGGGGCAGTGAACAAGTCGACATTTTTGCAAACCCTGTCGGCGGTGTTGTGGTCGTTTTTTGGCGTGCGCAAAAGCAAGGCGCACACCGAAGACATGCAAAAGTTGAACCCCATTCACGTGATTGTGGTGGGCATAGGTGCAGCAGCCCTGTTTGTGGTGGGCTTGCTTGTGTTGGTGAATATCGTGGTCAGCTCGGTGCAGTAAGCCTGGGCAAGCCAATGCAGTACTGAAGCAAAATTAAACTCTAGGAATAGGAGAAACCACCATGCGTGCGAATGCACCATATTACTTTGTGCCGGGCTTGTCCCAGTGGCCCATTTTGGGCGCACTGGCCATGTTCTTTTTTGTAGCCGGCATGACCAACTGGGTCAACGGCGGCAGCTGGGGCGCGGCCTCGTTTGCTCTCAGTTTGGCCATTCTGTTTTATGTGCTGTTTGGTTGGTTCAAGCACGTGGTGGGCGAGTCTGAGGGTGGCATGTACAGCGACCGTGTGGACGTGTCTTTCCGCTGGTCCATGGGCTGGTTTATTTTCTCCGAAGTCATGTTCTTCGCAGCCTTTTTTGGCGCGTTGTTTTACGCACGCCAAATTGCCTTGCCATGGTTGGGCGACCTCGACAACAAGGCCTTCCTGTGGCCCGATTTCGCTGCCAACTGGCCCAATACCGGTCCCGCTGGTACCGTAGAGTCGTTCCAAACCATTGGTCCATGGCCCATTCCAACCATCAACACGGCCCTGTTGCTCACTTCAGGCCTTACGCTGACCTGGGCGCACCATGCGCTGATTGCCAACCAGCGTGGCAAGTTGGTGTTGGGTTTGTTCCTCACCGTGTTGTTGGGCGCCATTTTTATGGGCTTCCAGGCCTACGAATACATCCACGCTTACCGTGACCTTAACCTGACGCTGAAGTCTGGGATTTTTGGTTCAACCTTCTTCATGTTGACCGGGTTCCACGGCTTCCACGTGACCATTGGTGCAATCATGCTGTTCTTCATCATGATCCGCTGCATCAAGGGGCATTTCACGCCGCAAAACCACTTCGCCTTCGAAGCAGCCGCTTGGTACTGGCACTTCGTTGACGTGGTGTGGTTGGGTCTCTACGTGGTGGTGTACTGGCTGTAAGCCATTGTTCACAAGCAGTAAAACAAAAAGCCACTGGCACAACACCGGTGGCTTTTTTTTGGCTTGGGTTGCTTAAAGGCT
The DNA here is from genome assembly GCF_964228395.1 of Limnobacter sp. Taxonomy (GTDB): domain Bacteria; phylum Pseudomonadota; class Gammaproteobacteria; order Burkholderiales; family Burkholderiaceae_B; genus Limnobacter. Next base: position 65,025 of record NZ_CAXQZX010000152.1, on the reverse strand, counting down.
TAGCGGATGCCTGTGGCTTCAATCCAACCCATGGAGTACGAAATTAGTATGAGTACAAAAAGGGCAATCGACATGCCAATGCGCACAGTAAGCGCGTTGACGGTGCGACTTGACTTGCTTTTGTCTTTCATCAAAAAGAAAAACGCCGAAGCAAGGCTGGCCAAAATCACCAAAAACGCCAGGCCAATAATCAACTTCATGGGGACCACCTTTAAAACCAAACCAGTGCACCGTGCACTGTGGGAAGTATGTCATGCTTAGGCCCCCGCGTGCGCCTGCCATGCGCCGGCTGGTGTTTGCCGTGTTGTTCGGTGTGGGCATGGCGCTGATCACCTTCAATTTGGGCCAATGGCAAAGCGGGCGGGCTGAACAAAAGCAAGCGCTGCACAACCGCCAAGTGGCTGCGCTGGAAGCTGCACCCATCACCCCCCAGCAGCCCACCGTCGACTTGGACAATTTGTCCTACCGAAAAGTGAGCTTGGAGGGTCGATTTATTCCGGGCGCGCTGGTATACATCGACAATCGGCAGGTGAATGCGCGCCCCGCAGTTCAAGTGGTGCAGGCTTTTCAGCCCAAGGGTGCCGATCACGTGGTGCCGGTAGATCGCGGCTTGTTGCTGCGAAGCCCAGCACGGCCGCGTGAGGCGCCGCCCATGCCTGGGCAAGAGGTGGACCCAGCCGGCCACGGTGAGCCACTGGTGCTGTTGGCCACGCTGTTGCCCAGGTTTGCCCAGTCCGCAGAGCTGCGAGGCTTGAGCTTGGGCGCTGAGGGGCAGGTGCACACGCACCAAAGCAATGGGGTGTCGGTGTGGTCCAATTTTGATGTGGATTTGTTTGGGCAATTGGTGGGCTTGCCGGTGAGTAATTATGTTTTAACCCAGCAGCCGGTGCTGGTTCAGGCCCCCGCCGGTGCCGCTGGCACGCCGCCGGTCCAGGCGCTCGCAGGGTTCCACCATGTGGCGGCCGAGCTACCCGAGCAAGTGGCCAAGCACCGAGGTTATGCATTCCAGTGGTACAGCATGACCGTGGCCTTGCTGTTGCTCACCGGTTTTTTTGTTTATCGAGAGTTTTTCAGAGGAAGTTCGTCATGAGTGCACAAGCGCCCACCAAGCGCGGTTTAAGCAAAGGACAGTGGACCATTGTCGCGGTGTTTTTAACCTGCGCCCTGCCCATTGTGGCGGCGTTTTACCTGTACTTTTTCAACAAGCCCGAAGGCACCAACAACTACGGCACCATTTTGGATCCACAAGTGCCGGTATCGCAGGCTGTTTTCAAGAACATCAACGGTGAAGATTTCACCATGGCCGAGGTGGCCAACAAGTGGGTGTTGATCAGCACCATTCAAAGCAGCTGTGATGAGCTTTGCCAAAAAACCCTGTACTACCAGCGCCAGGCGCGCGCCTCCAAAGGCAAGGAGCAGGGGCGCATTGAGCGAGTGGTGTTTGTGACCGACGATGGCCCTCTGGAAACGCTGTTGTTGCGCCAATTTCCTGATGTGCACTTTGTGCGGGCCACGCCAGAGCAACTCAGCAACTGGCTGCCTTTGCAGGGCGGCATTGTGGGCAGCAAGGGTACCGAGCAAGTTGGTGGTCTGCACGACCATGTGTTTGTGGCCGACCCCTTGGGGCATGTCATGATGCGTTTCCCGCCCAACGCCACGCTGGAGTTTGACAAATTCCGCAAAGACATCAGCCGCCTGCTGTGGGCATCCAATATTGGTTAAGTAGATTGAGCGAGAGCAGTATGAGTTACAAACGCCTGGTTGCATTCACCACCGTCCTGACCTTTTTTCTGATCATGCTGGGCGCGTTTGTGCGCCTGACCGACGCGGGTTTGGGTTGTCCCGATTGGCCTGGTTGCTATGGCAAGCTAACGCCCACCCAGGCGTCTGAACAAATTGCCCAGGCCGTGGCTGAGCAGGGCGGCACGCACGGGCCGGTTTCCATGCCCAAAGCCTGGAAAGAAATGGTGCACCGTTATGTGGCCACCTTTTTGGGATTGCTGATTATTGGCATCACCGTGATGGCCTGGAAAAAGCGCGAGGAGCTCAAGCAGTCGCCAGCGCTGGCCACTTGGTTGTTGTTTGCGGTGTGTTTGCAGGGGGCGTTTGGGGCCTGGACCGTAACCATGCTGCTCAAGCCCGCCATTGTGACAGGCCACTTAATTGGGGGCATGACCATTTTGGCCATGCTGACCTGGCTGTGGTTGCGCCAGACCAGCCCGGCCCGCACGGTGGCGCCGCCTGCCACCAGTGCAAAGCTGCTCACTTTGGCCCGCTTGGGCCTGGTGGTGGTGGCGGCCCAAATTGCGCTGGGTGGCTGGGTGAGCACCAACTACGCAGCCGTGGTGTGCACCGACTTCCCCACCTGCCAAGGCAGTTTTTGGCCGACCATGGAGTTTAACCACGCCTTCCATATTATTCGCCACCTTGGCGAAACCCCCGATGGCGAAATTTTGAACGTGGCCAGCCTCACCGCCATTCACATGATTCACCGCATGGGAGCCATTGTGGTCACACTGGTGATTGGTGCTTTGGCCTTTGCTCTGTGGCGCAACGCAGGTACCCAGTTGCTCGCGTTGTTCGTTGCGGGTGCGCTCGTGCTGCAGTTGGCCATGGGCATTGGCAATGTGGTGTTTCAGTTGCCCTTGTGGTTGGCTGTGGCGCACAATGGGGGCGCGGCACTTTTGCTGGTCACCCTGATCTTGGTAAACTATCGGGTTGCAGGTGCGGCGGGTGAACGCCGCAATATTTCATAAGGCCCAACATGCCCAGTGCATCCAAACCCAAAGCCGTGACCGGAATTTCTCACATCGCCAGGCAGTATTGGACGCTTACCAAGCCTCGTGTGGTGGCGCTCATCGTGTTTTGCGCGGTGATCGGCATGTTTTTGGCCACGCCAGCCTTGCCCAGCGCGCAGGTCTTGGTGGCTGGCACTTTGGGTATTTGGTTGGTGGCGGGTGCAGCGGCGGCATTCAATTGTCTGGTTGAGCAACGCATCGACGCCGTAATGGCCCGCACGCGCGCTCGCCCCCTGCCGCGGGGTGAGCTGAATTCCGTTCAAACGCTGGTGTTTTCAAGCATGGTGGGCGGTTTGGGTGTTTGGGTGTTGTATGTGTTTGTAAACCCGCTCACCATGTGGCTCACGCTGGCCACTTTTGTGGGTTACGCCATTATTTACACCCTGCTTCTTAAACCCAACACGCCGCAAAACATTGTGATTGGTGGTGCGTCGGGCGCCATGCCCCCCGTGTTGGGTTGGGCCGCGGTGACCAATAGCGTGTCGGCAGAGGCCTTGGTGCTGTTCCTGATTATTTTTGTGTGGACGCCCCCTCACTTTTGGGCGCTGGCCCTGTACCGCACGCAAGAATACGCGCGCGCGGGCCTGCCGATGTTGCCAGTCACCCATGGGGCAGCGTTTACCCAGTTCCATGTGTTTTTGTACACCGTCATGCTGGCCGCCACCACCTTGATTCCGTTTGCCATCAAGATGAGTGGGGTGTTGTACCTTGCCTGCGCTGTGGTGCTCAACGCCATTTTTATTGGCTATGGTTACCGCATCTGGAAAAACTTTAGCGATGCGTTGGCCAAAAAAGCATTTGCCTATTCAATTGCTTATTTGGCTTTGTTGTTTGCCGCCTTGTTGGTGGACCATTACCTTGTGGTGTAGCCCTGATGTTGTTGAAGTCTTGTGAAATTTTCATGATGCGGGTGGCCAAGTGTGCCGCTCCTTTGTTGGCCATGTTCGCCCTTGGCGCATGCAATATGGGCCCGGCCAAATTTGTGAATACCGACATCACAGGCTCCAGTTTAAAAGCCGATTTTGAGTTAAAAGATCTGTCAGGCACAGTGCGCACCATCGAGAGCTACAAAGGCAAGGTGGTGGCTATTTTTTTTGGCTACACGCATTGCCCCGATGTGTGCCCCATCACCATGCAACAATGGTCTGAGGTCAAAGCCCAGTTGGGCGACAAAGGCAACAAGCTCCAAGTGTTGTTTGTGAGCGTAGACCCCGAGCGCGACACCCCAGAGCTGTTGCGCAACTACGTGCCCAAATTCAACCCCACCTTCGATGCACTCACCGCTGAAAAGCCAGAGGACCTCAAGCCTTTGTTAAGCGGCTTAAAAGTGTACGCCGCCAAGGTAGAAACCGACCGCCCCGGCCAGTATTTGATGGACCACACCAGTGCCAGTTACGTGTTTGACCAGCAAGGGCGCCCGCGTTTGCTGATTCGCCACAACGCAGACGCTGCCCCGGTGGTCCGCGATGTGGCGCAAATTCTGGATGGTAAGTAAACCGTCATATCGGAAGAGCTGGGCGCTCCACCGTGATGACGTTGAAACCAGCCTCGTGCTCGCCAAGGTAAGCTGCCTGGGCCAAGGTACTTCGGTCTACCGACCAGGCGCTTGATGCGCTGCCAAGGGGCACGTGGTGCGGCACCAGGTAAACCTGCTCTGTGCTGAGCTTCCAGGCCACCTGCCAGTGCAAGGCATGGTTTTCCACTTTGCCTGGCGTGCTGATGTCCCGTGTAAGCAGCAATACCGGGCGGCCCTGGGTTAATTCCCCCTCCAGCAAGTTGAAGTAAAGCGCAGGGTCTTGGCATGCCGGGTTGGCCTGGTACCAGTGGGCCACCAGGCCGGCTCGGCCCAGGGCAGACACCAGGGTTTGGGGCGCTGTGTCCAATTGTGGGGTGGGCCAGTCAGGTGCATGGCTCCAGGTCATGATTTGCTGTAGGTAGGGCGTGTTTTCGGGCTCCCCGTTGGGTCTGCGGGGCAGGTGGTGCCAGCCGATGCCATGGTAGTGCAGCAGTGCCCCAAGTGCGCTGGGCCCACTGGCTTGGCCCAGTTCGCTCGGGGCCGTGAATGCACGCACAGGGCCTGCCGCATGCAGAGTGTGGGTGGCTGCGGCGTGGTGTGCCCGGGTTGGCTGGGTTTTGTACAAGCTGAGGGGCAGTGCGTCGCTCATTTGGGCGGATTCTTTGTGCAGTCATGGTGATGGCAGTCCCGGTTTAGTGTAGGGATTAACGGCCTTTGATCACCTTGTGCATAGTTCTATGCGCAATCCGTATTCCGTTGTGCACAACGGAATCGCCCGGTGTTTTTTACTGAACTTTGCTGTTTTTGGTGTAGTCGCTTAAAGATTCGGCCTTTTGTGGGCTGAATGAGCCCTCGGTGCGGGCCACGATCTGGCCGGTGGGGGTGATCACCAGCACATGGATGGTGTCTTCGTTGGGTATGCCTGTGGCTTGGCGAAACGCGGCTTTGTCAGTGTATACGGTGATGACTTTTTCACGGTTGAACTCGCCTTTGATACCGCGGCGCATGCCGTTGTCCACAAACCATTTGAACCAAGCGCCGTAGTCTTCCAGCACGGGCAGCTCGATCCAGTGGTAGGGCGTTGTTGGGGCTTTTAAATTCAGGCCCTCTATCCAGGTGTCCACCAAGGCTTGCTGCTCACGCTTAAAGGCCACCAGCACCACTGTGTATGGGGCTGGAAGGTCTTGGGGCAAGGTGTAGTTTTTCTCGTTGAGGTCTTGGGCTTGCAGTGCAGGAAGGCGCAAGGGCTCAGCGGCAAGGGGTGTAAGGTTGCCAAGCGCCCCGGCCACGGCGATACTCGCCATCAAAAAAGCACGCCCAAGTTTGTTTTTAAAACCCATGGGTCTGGAAGTGTTAAACCAAGCCATCGGTGTTGCTGCTACTCAACCATGGGCCGCTGTTTTGCGGGCTGGCCGCAGTGCCAATGGCGCTCAGCAAACCTCCATCGGCTGGGGCGAGTGTGGTCGCCAAACCATCCACGGCGTCGGCCACTGGCGCGGGCAATGCTTCCAGCACAGGGGCCAAGGCGGAGCTGTTGCCCCCGCTGTCGCCGCCGCTTCCGTTGCCGTCATTTCCGCCATTGTTGCCGCCGTCATTGCCGCCGTTACCGCTGCCATCTGGGGGAGGTGGGTTTTCGCTGCCTTGGGCATTGCCCGTGCTGCTGGCGGTGTCGTTGCTGTTGTAGTCGCCAGCAATGGCGCCCACAGCCAAAAGGCCCACTGCCGCCTCGGCCAGAGGAAAGCTGCCTTCACCACCCGATGAGCCGGTCGGGCCAAACAGACCAAACAAGCTGGGCGAATCGCCTGACTCGCCTGCGTGGCGTTCGGGGGCGTTGCTGTCGAAATACACACCTTGGCCAAACAGGTCGCCGGCAATCCATTGCGGGGGTTGGTCGGGTTCAACCACTTCCATGTGCAGGGTGGCGGCCGAGCCGTTTTCGATCACCATGGCATCGTTCACGCCGGTGAATTCGATCACGGCGCGCGCACCTGTTTCGGCCACCACGCGGTCGCCGGGTAACAGTTGCATGCCTGCCTGTGCTGGCATGAAAAACCCCTCGCGAACCACCTGCACGCCTTGGGTGGCGCTGCTAATGGTGGCTTGCTGGGCCAGTGTGGTGTTGTTCTGCGTCATTGGTTTTAAGCGTAATCGTAGGGGCCGCCCACTTCAAGTGCCTTTTTGTAGGCAGGCAGGGCATGCACCTTTTTAACATAGGCCGCAATGTTGGGCATGCTTTTGATGGCTTCGGCTCGGCTGGCTGCAGCTTCCAGGGGGAAGATCATCATGATGTCGGCGCCAGTGAGCTGATCGCCACAGAACCAGGCGTTTTTGCCCAAGTGCTCGTTGAGGTATTTGAACTGCCGCTCCAGGTTGGGGTTAATGAAGCTGCTTTTGACCTGTTTAGAAATACCGCGTGCAATCGGCAACACCAGCGGTTTTACAAAAAAGGGCAGGGGCGCGTTTTCAATTTTGTTGAAAATCAGGGTCATCACCAAAAATGGCATGGCGCTGCCCTCTGCAAAATGCAGCCAGTAGGTGTAATCGCGGTGGGCTTGTGTGCCTGCCTGGGGGCGCAGCTTGCCCCCGGCCTTGTCGATGAGGTACTCCACGATGGCACCGCTTTCGGCCACGGTGATGTCGCCGTCGGTGATCACCGGGCTTTTGCCCAGCGGGTGGATTTTAAACAGCTCGGGCGGGGCCAGGTAGGTTTTGGCGTCGCGCTTGTAGTGCTTCACGGTGTAGGGCAGGCCAAGCTCTTCCAGAAGCCAAATGATGCGTTGCGAGCGGGAGTGTTCCAAGTGGTGCAGTGTGATCATGGTGCTGGCGCAATAAAAAAGGGCTTGTGTTGGCAAGCCCTTAGTGTAGGTTAGTTTTGGGTTTAAATGATGACGGTGGTTACGCTTCGCCGTGCTCGTATTTCAGGAGTGCGGTGCGCATTTTTTTCATGGCGGCCACTTCAATTTGGCGAACCCGCTCGGCCGACACACCCAGTTCAGCGGCCAGGTCGTGCAGGGTTTTGGCCTGCTCGCCGGCCAGCCAGCGGCTGGAAATGATGCGTTGGCTGCGCTCGTCCAAGCTGGCCAGGGCCAGGTCCAGGCCCTCGCTGTGCAAGCGCTCTTGGCCTGCAGCTTCCAGCACCTCGGTGGGCTCGGCTCCGTCGGCGGCCAGGTAGCGCACAGGGTTGTGCAGGGTTTCTTCGCCGTCGACGTCGATCACGGGGTCCAGGCTGAACTCGTTGCCGGCCATGCGGCGCTCCATGTCGGCCACGTCTTCCGGGCGCACGTTGAGCTCGGCTGCCACTTCCGCAATTTGGTCTTGCGAGAGGGTTTGGCCGTACTTTTTAAAGCTGTTGAGGTTAAAAAACAGCTTGCGGTGCGCTTTGGTGGTGATCATTTTCACCATGCGCCAGTTGCGAATGATGTATTCGTGAATTTCAGCCTTGATCCAGTGCAGGGCAAAGCTGACCAAACGCACGCCCCGGCTGGGGTCAAAGCGCTTCACAGCTTTCATCAGGCCAATATTGCCTTCTTGAATGAGGTCGGCGTGGGGTAGGCCATAGCCCAGGTATTGGCGGGCCACGGCCACCACCAGCCGCAGGTGGCTAAGCACCAGGCGACGGGCAGCCTCCAGGTCGTTTTCACGCTGCAGGCGTTCGCCAAGCTCCTGCTCTTCCTCGGGGGTGAGCATGGGAATTTGATGTGTGGCAGAAATGTATGCATCCAGATTGCCCAGGGGCCCACTTGCCACGAGGGCCCAAGGGTCGCGCAGCGCCACAGCGCGGCTGCTGGCGGCTGGGTTGGTCAATGCCAATGCAGTGGTGGTCATTTTCGAAAACTCCGCAAAATGCGCCTTTGGCCCCCGGTTGGGCAGCCTTTCAACACGTTAGTTTAGCACTCTTCGCCTTAGAGTGCTAAGGGGTGGAATGGTTCCACATTTAGGGGGTTCCAAGCCTGTACTTGGATGCCAGCGCCAGCCCGCCGCTCAGTTCGGTGTACGCGCGTTGCAGCTCAAGCAACAAGGGTTCAAGGCCGACGGCCTTCTGTTTGCAGCCCAGTTCCATGGCTTTGGCGGCTTGGTACAGGGCGGTGGCTCCCAGGTTGCCGGCTTGCCCGGCAATGTGATGGGCCACGCGTGCTGCCTCGTCCCACGCTTGTTTGCCCAGCATGGCTTCAAGCTGGCTTAAGCAGGATGCGTTTTCTTCAAAAAACTCATTCAACAGTTCAACAAAGAAGTTGGCGTCGCCCAGGGTGATGTTTTTGGCGTGGTCCAAATCGATGCCCGGCAGCTTGGGCCATGGGTCGTTGGCAGGTTCGGTGGTGTTCATGGCAGAGTTGTGTTCTGGGGGGTTTTGCGGGTGTAGATCCACTTGCCCGCGCAGGGCCTGGATTAAAGCGGGTGGGTCCACGGGTTTGGTCAAAAAGCCATTCATGCCGCTGGCCAGGGCGCGGTCTTTTTCTGTGGTGGTGGCCCCTGCGGTGAGGGCCAATATGGGCACATCCGCCGATAGGCGTTTTCGAATTTGCAGGGTGGTTTCGCAGCCGTCCATTTCGGGCATTTGCAGGTCCATCAGGATGGCGTCTACATCCGGGTGTTGGGCCAGTTTTTTCAGGGCCTGGTGGCCGCCATTGCACAAGGTCACGGTGGCGCCTTCGCATTCCAGGATTCGTTTGGTAATGGCCAGGTTGATCTCGCTGTCGTCCACCACCATCACATGCACTTGTTTCAAGGTCTGCGTGGTGTTGCCCAAGGCGCTGGGTTCGATTCGCAAGGCAGAGGGCGCATGTTGTATGGCGCCATGGTGTGTGGCAAAGGGCAAGTCTACGGTGAATTGGGTGCCTTGGCCCGGCGTGCTTTGCACAAACACAGCGCCACCGATCAGTTCAGCCAGGCGTTTAACGATCGACAGGCCCAAGCCTGTGCCGCCGTATTTTCGGCTGGTGGACGCTTCGGCCTGCATGAATGGTGTAAAGAGTTTGGCCTGTGCGGTCTGCGGTATGCCAATGCCGGTGTCGCTCACTTCAAATCGCAGGTAGACCGTGCTTGGGGAGGCCGGTGCGTATTCGCTGATGCGCAGGTTCACCTCGCCTTCATCGGTGAATTTGATGGCGTTGTTGAGCAGGTTGATCAGGATTTGCTTTAACCGGTTGCTGTCGCCATTTAAGACGGGTGGCGTTTGCTCAGGCGCATCGGCGATACGCAATGTCAGACCTTTCTGCAGAGCCAGCGTTGTGAACATGGCGCGCAGGTCCAGCAAGGTTTCTTGCAGTTGGAATGGGCGCTGTTCCAGTTCAAGCTCCCCGGCTTCAATTTTTGAAAAATCAAGCACGTCGTTGATCAGTGCCAGCAAGTTTTTGCTGGAGGCGTTGATGGTGGCCACATCACTGCGTTGTGTGTCGGTCAAGCCATCCAAGCCCAGCAAATAGCTGGTGCCGATGATGGCATTCAACGGGGTGCGAATTTCATGGCTCATGATGGACAAAAAATTGCTCTTCGCATGGTTGGCCGCCTCAGCGGCCATGCGGGCTTCTTGTAGCAGTTTTTCCTGATGTTTTAGTGTTGTGATGTCGCTTGCTGTGCCCCTTAGGTACACCGGTTGCCCATTGGCGTCTAGCACTCGCTCCCCACGTGCCAGCATCCAACCCATGGAGCCATCACTGCGGGTAAATTGCAGTTCAATTTCATATGGGGTGCCATCTTCTACGGCGCTTGCAATGGCGGGCTCCAATCGTTGCCAGCTCTCTGGGGTAAAAATGGCGGCTTGTTGTTCAAGGTTCAGTGCAGGTCCTTTTGGGTCGGCGCCAAACATTCGGTAAAGCTCTTCTGACCATTCCACGTGTTGCTTGTTGATGTCGAAGCGCCAACTGCCGACCTTGGCGATTCGTTGAGCCTCTTTTAGGTCGACTTGGGATTGCCTTAGCAAGGTAACGTCCTGGTTCAGACCCACAACGTGGGTTGCAGCTCCAAGCTCGTCTCGTTCAAGAAAAGCGTTGGCCTGAATGTAGCGAATGCTGCCGTCGGGTAAAATGATACGGAACTCCGGGTCATATAGACCTTTGTTCTCGAGGAGGTTTTTCACACGGCTTTCAGCCATTTCTAGGTCGTTTGGGTGAACCCTGCTAGCCCACATGCCGTAATCCACTGCTTGCGACGTAGCCAGATGTGGAATGCCATAGAGTTCAAACATTCGCTCATCCCAAATAAGGGTGTTGTCGCGCAGGTCCCAAATCCAAACCCCAAGCGACGCGGCGCGGGTGGCCTTAAAAAGCCGTTGGCCTGATCGCTCCGCCAGTTGCGCCAATTCCCGGTGCCTTGCTTCGCTTTCTGACAAGCGTTTGGTGCGCTCTTCAACTTGCTGTTCAAGCCCCATGCTGTAGTGGTCCAGCTTGCGCGCACCCCACAGCAGCAGGCCCATCACCGTGCCGCTTAAGGCCAGCACCAGTGCACCAGTTTGCCGCCAGCCCGCTTCAAACGGCTGCATGCTCAAGCCCACCGAGAGCCAAAAGGGTGAAGTCGACAGCTTTTGATATACGTAGAGCCGTTCAATGCCGTCCAGTTGCGAGGCGGCTTCAAAAACAAGCTGGTGTTGGTCGGGTGAGTTGCCCAACAGCTCTGTAACTTTGGTGGGTACTTTTTTATTGCCTACGCCTAAGGCATCGCCTTGGGCGGGTGGGTAGCGCACCACCTGTGACAAATCGTCGGTGCGAAGGTTGATTACCCCGTTCTCGCCCAGCTCAGCCATCTCAAAGCCCATGCCCAGCCGCTCGGTGGGCAGTATGGCAATCACCATGCCCTGAAAATCACCCTGGCTACCCACCATGGGCCGCGCCATGATGATGGACCAGGTGGCATCCAGTTTGGCGGGTACCGGGCCTTCGTACATCAAGCCGCGTTCGCCGGCAATGGCGCGCTGGTAAAACTTGCGGTCGATCAGGTTGGGCAGGTTTTGCTGCTCATCCCGCGCCTTGCCCGTGTTTAACAGCTGCTCCCCCTTGGCGTTGGCTACCACAATTCGAAGGGCCACTTGGTAAAAGGGCAGCTCGCGGCGTATCTGGCTTTCCAGGTTGTACAGCGTGTCTTGCGATTTGCTGGGGTAGTCGCGGTAGCGCTGCGCCAAAATACTCAGCAGGGTGTTGATGTCATTGAGCGACGATTCAATTCGCGCGGCCGTGATTTCTGCCGTGTTGGCGGCATTGTTTTTGAGCAGCGCATAGCCCTCTTGTTTGTGGTGCCACACCAACGTAAAAGCGAGGCCGGCAATGGCCAAGCCAGACAAGGCCGCCAAAGACAGAAAAGAAAATTTTCTTCGAAGGGCATTGGGTATCATCCGGCTACGGTACACCTTTTTGAGGTTGGGAATTGAAAGAATAGATTTAAAAAACCGGCTGTGCTTTTAGTTAACAATTGTTGAACAAGCCCCGCGTTTGTGGGGCAGGTCATGGCTGGCCTGGTCGGTGTTGCTGGCGATAAGTTTTTGGAGTTTGGGCGCACCAGCGCTTAAAGCTGCGGCTAAAATTGGATGGGTCTTGAAAACCCACGGCCAGGGCCACTTGGTCCACCGGGGTGTCGGTGTTGGCCAGCAACCACTGCGCTTTCTGCCTGCGAAGTTCATCGGCGATGGCCTGGAAGCTGGTGTGCTCAGCGGCCAACTTTCGCATCAAGGTGCGCGGTGTAAGGTGCAATTGCTGAGCCACTTCGTTCAAGGTTTGGCCAAGGCCCTGCGGTGAATTTTCGAGTAGCACCCGAACCCGGTCACGCAAGGTCTCCCCGGCGCACACGCGGTGCAGGGCCAGTTCGCATTCGCGAAGGTGCATGGCCAGTGCGCTGGGGTCGGCAGCCAGGCTTGGGGCCTGGGCAATGTCAGCCTGTATGCTCACCCGCAGCGTGGGCGCATCAAATTCGTTGCTTGCCGCCACGCGCTGGTATTGCGTGTGCCAGGGGGGGCGCGCAAAAGGCCATTGCACTTGCAGGTGGGCTTGTAGTTCTCGTCCAGTCAGGGTGCTAAACAGTTGCAGCAGCCCAGCCACCAATTGCCCATACAGGTACTCGGCCATGTCGCCCAGTGGGGTGTGCGGCACCAGTTCAATGGTGTGTAGTTCGCCGGTGTCAATCACAATGTCAGCCAGGTTTTGTCGCAGTCTTGCGAACTGCTTCAGCAGCACCACTGCATGGGCCAGGTTGGGGCTGGCCATCATGGCGGCACCCAACACGCCATGGGCGGCCGCTTGGGTTTTAAAGCCCACTTCCAGCCCAAGCCAGGGGCACTGGGTTAATTGCATGCCTCGCAGGGCGAGGGCGCGCATGTCGTTGGCCGATACAAATTGGTTACCAAGGTGCAGGGTTTCCCAGCTCAGCGTAAGGCCTTCGAAAATGGCCTGGCGCGAGTGCCCCTGGCGTTCCAGCTCTGCACACAGCAAACGCGGGTACACGGGGTGAAGCGCTGCCTGGGTGAGCCAAGGGACAGGGGGCATGGGCAATGTTTGCTCAGGGCAAAGGTTTGTCAGTAAATGACGAATTTATGCCACAAGATGGCGTGGTCTTGCACCTGTTTTTTTTCTATTCTGAAAAAAAATCACAAGGAGACCCCCATGAGTGCCTGCCTGCCCCCGGTCAACCAACCCGTGGCCTACCGCGACAGCAAAAAATACCTGTGGCTGTTGTCGGTGATTGCCCCTGTGGCCGCACCTGCTGGCCCATTGTTGTACATGGCCACTGGCAACACCACCTGGCTATGGATATTTTTGGCCCTGTTTTATGTGGGTTTGCCCGTGCTGGACTACCTGTTTGGCGCTGACCGCCAAAACCCGCCAGAGTCTGCCGTGCCCCAATTGGAGGCCGACCGTTATTACCGCTGGACCATTTACGCCATGGTGCCCGTGTTAACCGCCTGCTTTGTATTCAACATTTGGTTTTTGGCCACCCACAGCTTGCACCCCGTGTATTGGCTGGCCGTGGCTGTGACCACCGGCAGCATGCTGGGCTTTGGCCTGAATGCCAGCCACGAGTTGGGCCACAAAAAGCGCAAGCTCGACCAATGGTTGGCGCTTTGGACACAGTCGCTGGGCGCGTATGGTCATTTTTCGATTGAACACAACCGTGGGCACCACCGCGATGTGGCCACGCCTGAAGACCCCGCCAGCTCCAAAATGGGTGAGAACATTTACCGCTTTGCGCTGCGTGAATTGCCTGGTGCCTACCTGCGAGCCTGGCGCCTGGAGGCCGAGCGGCTTGAGCGCAAGGGCTTGAGCGCCTGGCATTGGAGCAACCAAATTTTGCAGGGCTTTGCTTGCACGGCGTTGGTTCACGGGGCTTTGCTGGCGGTCTTGGGTTGGGCTGCGGTGCCCGCCCTGTTGGTGGTGTGTTTGTGGGGGGCGTTTCAACTGACCTCGGCCAATTACATTGAGCATTATGGTTTGCTTCGACAGCGCCTGGCCAATGGCCAGTATGAGCGTTGCCAGCCCCACCATTCCTGGAACAGCAATCACTTGGTGAGCAATTTGGTGGTGTTGCAGTTGCAGCGCCATTCCGATCACCACGCCAACCCGGCCCGTGGCTTCCAAAGCCTGCGTGACTTCCCCGATGTGCCCAGCTTGCCATCGGGCTACTTTGCCATGTTTTTGCTGGCCTATGTGCCTGCGCTGTGGTTTGCGGTGATGAACCCCCGCTTGGTAAAAACCGTGCAGGGCCGAGCCAGTCACATCAACTTCTTAGACAGCAAACGCCAGGCGCTGGTTGAGCAATATGGCTTGAAAGACTAAGCCGTTTTTGCCCCGGTCACGCCGGGGCCTTACCCTGTGCAGTGTCAGCACCCCGTCAGTTTGAATCCGTAGCTTGCCAAAAAAAGTAATAAAAACATAAACCTACTAAAACACGGCAAGGCAGGGAGACAACACAATGGGACAGTGGTACACCGGGTCAGCATTGACCATGGTTTCAGTCAGTATTGTACTGGGAGGATGTTTCGGGGGCGATTCTGCGCCCTCCAGCAGTGCATCAAGGGGCACGCCCACGCAGCCCAGTGAGCAGCCCCCCGCGGTGGTTCAAACCTCCATACCCAGGGCGCAGTGTCGCCCGGGCGATCAGCCCGAAACCGCTTTGCAAGGCCAAGTGCCTTTGGCCCAGCGCCTGGCCGGTTTTGCGGGCACCCATTGCAACATGGACCTGGTGGGGCAATACGAGGGCGAAGGCACCAGCTGGATGCATACCTCTTACAAACACTGCTCCTACTATGGCCAGGCTTTTGCCGCCACAGCGGTGACTTCGCCTTCGGTGCCACGGGCCAGCCTGCGACGGCCGGGCACGGTGGTGATGGATGTCAGCAACTCGGCTCAGCCCAAAGACGTGGGCAGGCTGACCAGCATTTCCATGCTCGACCCTTGGGAGTCGCTGAAAGTGAATGTGAAGCGTGGCTTGCTCGCAGCGGTCAATGGCACCAGCTCGGGCGGTGGGCCTGAGTTTGATGTGTACAGCATTGCAGCCGATTGCACCCAGCCACAATTGCTCTACAGCGGCCCGCTGGCCGATGACACGGTGATTGGCCACGAGGGCGAATGGGCGCCCGATGGCCTGACCTACTATGGCGGCGACCTCAACCAAGGGCAGTACTACGCCATCGATGTGTCCAACCCCTCGGCCCCTGCGTTTATTACCAAGTTCACCCCACCGGTGGGGGTGCATGGCTTGTCGGTCAGCCCGGATGGCACGCGGGGTTACGTCACGTTGTCGGGCACGGCCCGCAACGAGGGCAACAACACCAACGGCTTTGCCATTTACGATTTCACGCCCATTGCAAAGCGCCTGCCCGACCCCACGCCCAGGCTGTTGGCCGAGGTGTATTGGGCCGATGGTTCGGTGGCACAGCACACCATTCCAGTCAAAATTGGTGGGCGCGATCACCTCATCACCGTGGATGAATTGGGCTCAGACGGTGTAAACGCGGCCGCGAGCCGCATTGTGACCTGTGGCACTGACCGCTTGCCCTTCGGCATCCCCCGCATTTTTGATGTCAGCGATGTGAACAACATCAAGTTGTTGTCCAAGCTGACGCTTGAAATCAACCAACCCGAGAATTGCCCCGAAGCCTCGCAAGACACCGCTGGCCTGGCTTTGTTTGGCTACGACAGCCACTACTGCCAGGTGGACAACCCGGAAGACGCCAAGGTGCTGGCCTGCGGCTATTTCAATTCGGGGCTGCGGGTGTTTGATATTTCCAAACCCAATGCCGTGCGGGAAATTGCCTACTTCAACCCCGCGATGCGACCAGGACAAAAGGGTGGCTCCACTTTTAACGTGACAGGCAACTGTTTTGGGGCAGATTGGACCTCTTCACAGCCCCGCTTTGTGCTTGACAAAAACGAGATCTGGTTCACCTCCCAGTGCGCCGGTTTCCAGGTGGTAAAAATTGACCCGGCAGTATGGCCCCGTTAAACCCCAGGCTTTGGGCCATTCCTTTGTTGTGCTTTGCCTTGGGTTTGGGGCTGGGCTGGGGCATGGCCACCTTCCTGCCCCAGTGGGTGAAACCCGCTGAACCACCTCCAGCCCAGCCAAGCCTGGACATCGACCTTGGCTATGCCCAAAGCATGCTGGTGCATCACCAACAGGCTTTGGTGATGGCAAGCCTGATTCTGGAAGAGGTGGAAGGCAGTGAGCCTTCACCAGTGCAAGGCTTGGCCAAGCGGATTCGGCAGGCTCAGGCACTGGAGATCGAGAATATTCGCGGGTGGTTGGCGGGCCAGGAAGAGGCTGGGCTGCCTCCGGATGGCGACCTCATGGGCTGGATGAAGCGGCAGCGCGACCAATTGAATGTGAACGAAACCCTTTACCTGGCGCGCTGTGAAGCCAGCCCATTGGGCATGGCCGGGTTGGTGGATTCTGCCAGCGTTAAAAAGCTGGGGCGTCTTGAAATACCTCTGCCTCAACGTGAGCAAGAGTTTTTAAAACTGATGATTGAACATCACGAAGGGGCGGTGCAAATGTCGACCTTGCCCGCCCGCGCGGCCACCACCAGCTTTATTCGGCACATGGCCAAGCACGTGCTGCAAACGCAAAGCCAAGAAATTTTGCAGATGCGACGCTGGTTGCAGGCGGCTGGGCCAGGGTCTTAAGCGGCTCTGGCTTGCGTGCTTCGCGTTAAGGCCAAACCCTTTTGCAGCAACAGCTTGGCCTTTTTTTCGTCGCCAAACCCAAATGGGGCCTCGGGGGCTTTTTCGTACAACAGCCCCAAATACAAGTGGGCCAGACCATCCTTGGGGTTTAGGTTTAATGCGGTTTCAAGTGCCTGCCGGGCGCGTTCCAGCAATTGCAAGGCGCACAATCCACCCAGTTGGCGCGCATAGCCCGAGAGCACAATGCCCAGCCAAACATGCACTTTGGCGTCTTGCGGGTGTTGGTGTGCAAGTGCTTCTGTGGTTTCTGCCAAATGGCCCAACAAGGCCATGCGCTTTTGCCCGTGTGGCTCGCGAAGCGCCTCTGCCCAGGCGTTTTGAATGGATTCAAGGCAATCGTTGGGTGCAACAACATGTCTCATGCTGAACTCCTGCAGGGTGGTGTTGCCTGTGTTCGGCAACTGGAATAGTTTTGCTTTTAACGGCCCTGCAGGGCTGAGGGAATACAAACCCTTGAATTGGGTTTACATGGGCATGTCCAGCGAGCCCACGGATTTGGGAGCCACCACCACGCCCCAGGGCATGTGGCCTTCGGGGATTTCTTTCACCAGTTCGCCCGTGGCGTAGTTCAACACCAGCACATTGTTGCTGCGGCCGCAGGCCACAATCAGCTGTGTGTCATCGGGTGTAAAGCTGAAGTGCCAGCAACGCTCGCCCACGGGCATCTCGCGTTTAAGCATCAGGGTTTGAGCATCAAACACCTGGATCATTTTGCCTCGGGCCAAGGCCACCACAATTTCTGATCCGTCGCGCGTGTAAGTGACCCCATAGGGCACCTCGCCTGTGGGCGCCTCGCGAATCACGTTGTAGTCTTTGTCCAGAATCAGCAGTTTGTTGCCATATTCCAGCGTGACCACAAAGCGTTCACCATCGGGCGAACGCTTGATTCCCCGTGGGCGAATGCCATACTCGCGGGTGTCGATCTGCTTGATTTTTTCGCCGGTTTGAATGCTGTGCACCGACACGTTTTCATCGGCCTCGTTGGTCACAATGATGTGCTCGCCGTTGCCAGAGAATTCGATGCCTTCGGTCTCAAACCCGGCGGTGATTTCTTTCACTTTTTCACCCGTGGCAAGGTCGATGATGGCCACCTGCGCTGGCAGCTCATCGCCTTCCTCGCGCTCTTTTTCAATGGCCTTGGCTTCAGCAGAGCCCGGTTTGGGCGGGGGGCCGCCCTTGGAGGCGGGCTCGTAGGCCACAAAGGCCCGGTTGCCCAACACCCTCACAAACTCTGGGTTAATGCCCACGGGCACCCGGCGCACCACCTCGCGCGTGGCGGTGTCAATAATGGCGAGGTCTTTGGTTTCTTTCACGGCCACCACCAGCAGCTTGCCGTCTTCGCTCAAGCCCACGCCACGGCCACCTTCGCCCACATTGATCTCGCCCACCTTGCTGTAATCGGCCAGCGAATACACCGTTACGGGGCCGTTTTGGTGGGTTACATAAAACACGCCGGGGCTGGTGGCCTGAGCGCTGGTTTCCTGGGTGGTCTCGGCGGGGGCGCTTGCTTCGGGTGCCACCACGTCGTTTTGTTTTGAACAGGCGCCCAGCCCAACGGCCAAGGCCAGCATGGTGGCGGAGCACGCCCAGCGCATTGAAGTCATTTCACAATCTCCTGCAATTTTTATTCTAAAAGTAAACCCGGTGTGCCCATGTTGTCTCGGGAAAACTTCCTGAAATATGAACCGTCATTGTGACAGGTCATCTTGGCAAATCCCTCCAATCGCTGATTTGCGCGCCTTTCAATGTATTTTTTGAACCTTTGTGACGCTTGGGGTTCACTAAACTCTGAAGTGTTGATGAATCGACTTCCTTTTGTAACAAAGCCAAAGCCCATGAACATGCCCGCCTCAAAAACCAGTCGTGTAGTGCCCAAGGTGGCCTTGTCTGCCTCCATGGGTTTGGCGGCGTATTGGAGCTACCTCTACTTTAGTCAAACCAAGCATGTGTTTTGCCCGGCCTACAAAGCCTTGATTGATGAGTCGATGGAGTGCGGCGCAAGTACAGCACCATGCGATGAATTGACCGAATTGCGCCTGCAGGTGGCCCCGGGCATCGAGCTGGAAGGCTGGGTGCGCTTGCCTGCCGGTCAGGGCAACCCAGGCGACCGGGCGCCCTGTGCCATTTATTTTGGTGGGCGCAGCGAAGACGTGCGGTGGTTGCTCAAAGAGGCCCGCGGTTTTAAAGATTTGCCCTTGGTGTTTTTTAATCACCGCGGTTATGGCAAAAGCCAAGGCAAGCCCGAAGAGCGCCACCTGGTGGCCGATGCACATGCCATCTACAAATGGGTGGCGCAACAGCCTTGGTGCAACCGTGAAAAGATTTCGGTGATTGGTCGAAGCCTGGGCACTGGCGTGGCCATGCAACTGGCCGCCAGTGCCCCCATCCACAAGCTGGTGTTGTTTACGCCCTACGACAGCCTGGTGAACATTGCACGGCGCAAAGTGCCCCTGGCCCCTGTGTCGCTTTTGTTGCGCAGCAAATTCAAAAGCCATGAGTGGGCCACGCAGGTGCACAACCCCACGTTTGTGCTGCTGGCCGAAGAAGACCCCGTGGTGCCGCACAGCTCATCTCTTCGCTTGGTGCAGCACTTTGCCGTTAAACCTTTGGTGGCCACAGTCAAAGGAACCAACCACGTCAGCCTGCCGCACGATGTGGATGCACAGGGCCTGGTGGCGCAGTTTTTGTTGGCCTAGTCGGCCCCAACCCATTGCCTGTATTCGCTGGGCGTTTTGCCCGTACGCCGTTTAAAAGCCCGGGTAAAGTTGGCCCGATCCTGGTAGCCCACGCGTGCGGCAATGTCGTCGACCGTCAGCCGGGTGGTCTCCAGCAGCAGGCAGGCGTCACGCTGCACCACCTCGCCCAACAGCTCAGTGAAGTGTTTGCCTTCAAGCTGCAATTTGCGCTTCAAGGTTCTAGGTGACACGTGCAGGCTTTGCGCCACTTCGTCCACACTGGGGTAGTGGCCGTTTCTGCAAATCATTTGGTTTTTAACCCGCGTGCCCCAGTTTTCACCAAAACCCAACAAAGCCATTTCCTGCTCGCATTGTTCAATCACCATGTGCGCAGTGGCCGCATTGGCGGTGGGCAGGGGCAGGTCGGTCCAGCGTTTGGGTATGCGAATTTGATTGCCCGGCGCATTAAACCTGCACTTGGGCAGGCTGCTTGCAAAGCTTGCGTAATAGGGCGGCTGGGGCCAGTCAAACCACAGCTCAATGCCGCTTTGTTCGCGGTGTTGGCCCGTGGGGTCAAACAGGTTTTCAAACAAACGCCACACCTCCACCATAAAATTTTCTATGGCGAATTTGCGCACCGGTTCCAGCGGCATGGCCTCTCGCACATGGCAGGCCAAGGTGTGCTCGTCCTCCGTGGTGTCTATGGTGTAGAAGGGCACCTTGGTGGGCAAAAACCGAATGCCCAACTCAAGTGCTTCGCGCAGGGTGGCGCAGCTCATCAGGCCAAATCCAATCATGCCCGCCTTGGTCAGGCTGCTTTGCAAACCTATGTCGATGGCAATGTGCTCGCTTTGGAACAAGGCAAGCAGGTTCATCACAATCTGGCCATGCTGCGCAGCCGGTATGCGTGCGCCGGGTACTTGCAATTGCGCCAGTGAAAGCTCCGTGCCATGCAGCACCTGGGCTGCACCAAAGCCACGCTGCACCGCATAGTTCACAAAAAACAGCGGGTAGGCCTGTGCAACGGTGGTTTGCTCCAGGCGGCGGGCTGCAGGCGTTTGGCGCATGGTCGGATAATTAGCCCACGAAGCCCGGCACGGGCGGCACATTGCCCGGGTAGGCCCAATAGGCCAGCACGGCACCGGCCACCAGCAATTGCACGGCGTTGATGGCCACGCTAAGCCTGTGCTTGGCATTAAAAGGAGCGGCGGCTGTTTTATCGCCAGCCAATTCGCGGTCGCGCAGTGCGTTGATCTGCGGCATCAGCACCTGCCGCGTGTACACGCCGGCCAGCCCCACCACCGCGGTGGGCAGCAGCACCCAAATATTGGCCCCGGCCAGTGCCGCCAGCACGGTCCCCAACAGACCCAACACCACAATGTAGAGGTAATACCAAGGAAACACTGCCCGTATAAACGGCCCAGCGTGTTCCATGGGCAG
Organism: Limnobacter sp.; assembly: GCF_964228395.1. Lineage (GTDB taxonomy): Bacteria > Pseudomonadota > Gammaproteobacteria > Burkholderiales > Burkholderiaceae_B > Limnobacter. The sequence continues at coordinate 44,435 of NZ_CAXQZX010000152.1, read as the reverse complement.
TTTGGTAAACACCAGCGGCGCAAACACCGCAGAGAACATCAACATTCCGCCAAACAAGGCGCCCAGCGCCAGGGTTGTTGCCACATTGAACCAATCCATACATCACCTGCTTTAAAACAACTGCAAGCACCCATTATGGCCCAAAATGACTCCAAACTCGTCCCCCACGGCCATCACTGGGGGCGCAGCTGCTCACCTACACTAAGCGTCATCCTTTCCAACTCTGAGAACAACACACCATGGCTTCCACCCCCAACCTTGTTTTAGAAGTGGCCATTGTCGGCGCCGGCGTGTCTGGCCTGGGCATGGGCATCCAACTGCTGAAAGCGGGCGAGAAAAATTTCCGCATCTTTGACAAAGGCCACGATGTCGGCGGCACTTGGCGCGACAACACTTACCCCGGCTGCGGTTGCGACGTAAAAAGCAGCCTGTACAGCTATTCATTCGAGCCCTGGGCCGAGTGGAGCAATAGCTACGCCAAGCAGGGCGAAATTTATAAATACCTGCGCCACTGCGCCACCAAATACGGTGTGTACCCCTACATCCAATTCAACACCAGCGTAACGGGCGCCAGCTACGACGAGCAAACTGGACTGTGGAGCATCACCACCGACCAGGGTCAAACCGTGCAGGCCAAAAATGTGGTCACCGCCGTGGGCCCGTTTGCAGCGCCCAAAATGGCCGAGTTTAAAAACGCAGGCGCTTTCAAAGGCAAAGTGATTCACACCGCCGCTTGGGATCATTCGGTGGACCTGAAAGGCAAGCGCGTGGGGTTAATCGGCACGGGCGCAACCGCTGTGCAGGTGGGGCCAGCCATTGCTGACCAAGTCAGCCAACTGGTGGTGTTTCAACGCACCGCCAACTGGATCATGCCGCGCCCCGACCGCCGCATCGAGGAGCGCGAGAAAGCCCTGTACCGCAAAGCACCCCTGAACATGAAGCTAAACCGGCTGGGCGTGTATTGGTTTAACGAGATCACAGCACCGTTTTTGATCTTGAAGTACGACGCCTTCAAAGCCCAGCCCGAAAAAATGGCCAGCAGCTACCTGCGCCGCAAGGTCAAAGACCCCGAGCTTCGCAAAAAGCTAACGCCCAACTTTAAGTTTGGCTGCAAGCGCGTGCTGGTAAGCTCCGACTGGTACCCCACCATGCAAAAGCCCAATGTGCACCTGGAAACCACGGGCATTGAGCAGTTCACCGAGAAGGGCATACGCCTGGCCGATGGCACCGAGCACGAGCTGGACGTGGTGATTTACGCCACCGGCTACGAGGTGCGCCACACCGGCTCACCGATTGATGCCAAAGGCATTGGCGGGGCCAGCCTGCACGACAAATGGAAAAACGGGGCTGAAGCTTACCAGGGTATTACCACCGCAGGGTTTCCAAATCTGTACTGCTTGGTGGGGCCATTCACCGGCCCGGGCCACACGTCAGTCATTGCCTATGCCGAAGCGCAAATCAACTATGTGATTCAAGCGGTAAAGCTTCGCAACGCTCGCAAACTGAAAGCCATCGAGGTAAAGCCTGAAGTTGAGCAGGCCTTTGTGAAGGTGATGGACAACCGCAGCGAGCACACCGTGTGGAAAAGCGGCTGCGCCAGTTGGTACCTGAGCCCCAACGGGCGAAACAACACCCTGTACCCCGGTTTGAATGCCGAATACCGGCTGCGCATCGCTCGATTTAACCCAGCTGACTACCGTTTGGTGGGCAAAAGTGGCAAAGAGTTAAAGCCCAGGCTGGCCGACCACCTGCGCACGGGTGTGCAGGCTTTGAAGGTGATGTAATTACTGAAAAAGAATAGCCTCGAGGCGTGCCTGCACATCGTCGACCACCCATTGAGGCACGCCCTCTTTTTTGCTGGCTTTACGGGCGCGCCAGTCGAGTGCTTTTAATTGGTGACAGTGCACAGCGCCCTGCGTGTGGGTGCCGCTGCCCATCAGTGTAACCACGGTGCCAAAGCTGCGCTGGCTTGCGGCCACACCCTGCGAGATGGGGCACATCATGGCCAGACCCAACTGGTTGAAAGGCTTTCCACTGACCACCAAGGCATAGTGGGGACCTTTCATTTCCTGGCCAGTGGCGGGGTCAAATTGCAGGTGAACAATATCACCGCGACTTGGTACGTAGGCCATCAAACCTTCTCCTGTCCAAGGTCGGGTATTTCGTCCCAGCCTTTGACCATGGGCAGCCCTTCAGTTTGGGTTTCTTTCAGCAGGTCGCTTAGTTTGTAGTGGGGGCGCGAAGGTACCTCCACCACCATTTTTTTGCCGCTCATTGCCAGTTCCACTTGCGAGCCTTCCTTCAGATTGTTGAGGTTTACAAAAGCCTTGGGAATGGTCATCACCAAGGAGCCACCCGCTTTACGTAAAGTTTGTTTCATGCAGGTTCCACCTATATTTCACGATAGATAAATCACAAACAAAGTAGAACAAAAATAAAACAAAGTCCAGGCCCGAAATAAGCCTTGATTTGTGCATCAAGGTTTGTCACATTGTTAGTCAACCCACGCAAATGCACATGCGTTTAGCGAGGGGCTAACACAACGACATACATTTGCCATGGCTTTGAAGAAACTTCACATTTCAGAGGTTACCCACCTGCTGCGCACCCGTCGCCGCGAGTTGGGCCTCACCCAAAAACAGTTGGGCGAATTGTTGGGCATCGATCAACGCACCGTGTCCAGCCTGGAAAAAAATCCAGGCTCTATCAGTGCCAATCGCTTGTTCAATGTGCTCAGTGCTTTACAAATTACGCTGTATGCGTCATCGGATGCCCGGGACGAATCCAGCATGTCGCGCGTCACAGTTGACCAACTGTTCCGCAACGCAAAAATTTTGTAAACGCTGGCTTATTCGACCGAAAAACTGGAGCCACAACCACAGGTGGTTGTGGCTTGAGGGTTGTTAAACACGAAGCGGGCACTCAACGTGTGCTGCTCGTAGTCAATTTGTGTGCCTTCCAGGTAGGGGGCGCTGAAGGGGTCCACGTACAACTTGATGTAGGGGTTAATTTCCACCTCAATGTCGTCATCGTTTAGCTCTTTTGCCATGTCGATTTTGTACTCAAAGCCAGAGCAGCCGCCCCCCTGCACATACAAGCGAATCATGGCTGGCTTGTGCATGTTGTCACGCAAATCCAAAATGCGCTCTTGTGCGGCATCGGTCAAAGTGATGTTGCAAGTGGGGGTGTGTACGTCGGCTTGGCTCATGTCAAATCAGTTGGGTGGCCGCCTTTTCGGTCTCGCAGCTAGAAATTTTCCAACCGCCCTCGGCGCGTTTTTCCAGCACGTAGTATACGTTCCACAGGGTTTTGTGGCGGTCGGTCATCTGCAGCACGTGTAGAGCGTTGGCTCCATCGCTTTCAAAGCGCACAAAGCGCACTGCATCAGGCCGGTACACCACATCGTAGCCCTCGCGCACCATGTTCATGAAGGTGGCCGCGTCGCCAAACATGGTTTGAATGTTGGGGGTGGCGTAAGAAAATGCCTTTTTGCCGTCGTTGGCCTTGAAAGCGGCCAGTTGAGCTTCAATCACGGCGCGGGTGTCGCGTTGGTCTTGCTCGGGGTTGGCCAGTGCGCTTTTGGTAAAGGCAGCCGCCAGGCCAATGGTAAAAATCAAAATCCAAAGCTTCCAGATTTTTTGCTGAAAAGCCCGTTCCCGTTCCAGGTAACGCTTGCTACTGGGGGGCTCTGCGGGGCGATCGTTCGATGAACTGGGCATGCCTGCATTCCTGTACTACCAAGGAAAAATGAGTTTGCATAAAAAACAGGCGCTTTGCAACTGGGCCAGAAGCGAGGGTCGGCTTGACCTCGGAGCACCATTGCTTTTAAATAGAAGCGGTGTGGAGCATATCCCGTCTGCATATCCCACTCCATTAACCTCGGGTGTTTCATGGCCAAATCAACAGTGTTCACAAGCAGCCGCTCTCAGGCGGTTCGTATTCCCAAAGCCTTGGCGCTGCCAGCCGACGTGAAGGTGGTGGAGGTGGTGGCAGTTGGGCGCACGCGCATCATTTCGCCCGCTGGCGAGGCATGGGTGGCGTGGTTTGAGGGCCCAAGCGTCACAGATGATTTTATGCAAGACCGCGATCAGCCAGGCATGCAAGATCGGGAAAGCTTCTGATGCTTAAGTTCATGCTCGATACCAACATTTGCATTTACACCATTAAAAACAAACCCCCAGAGGTGCGCGAAAAATTTGAAAAACATGCCGGGCAAATGTGCATTAGCAGCGTTACCCTCATGGAGCTTGTTTACGGTGCAGAATGCTCTTTGAACCCCGATCGAAACCTAGAGGTGGTCGAAGGATTTGTGGCCCGTCTGCAGGTTCTGGACTTCGATCATCATGCAGCCGTGCATGCGGCACAATTGCGAGCGGAACTAAAAAAGGCTGGCCAACCAATCGGTGCTTACGATGTGCAGTTGGCTGGTCACGCTCGAAGCCGCGGCTACATCATGGTCACCCACAACCTCAAGGAATTTGCCCGTGTCCCAGGCTTGCGGCACGAAACCTGGATTTCATGAATGTTTCAAACTGTTAAATATTACAGTCACAAAACTCTCACCGGGCTGTAACACATCCTCCTCACAATCCCACGGGTTTAACACGGAGGTAGTGATGTCCAACATGTCTCAAAAAGAGCTGGAAATTCTGTCCAGCCCCACATTCCAAGAAATCATCAACACGCACCTGGACAACCCGGGTCGCCGCACCATTTTAAAAGGCTCCATGGGCGTGGCCGCCTTGGGCTTTTTGGGCCTGGCCGGATGTGGTGGCGATGGTGTGGCCGCTGGTGCCAGCGGCACCGCACAGCTCAGCGCCGTGGGCTTTAGCTCCACCCCGTTGAGCCTGGCCGACTCGGTGCAAGTGGCCCCGGGCTACCAGTTTCAGGTGCTGTATAAATTGGGCGACCCCATTGCCAACGGCATTGCAGACTACGCCAACGATGGCAGCGATGCGGCCAACAACCCTTCCGAATTCCAGTTCCGCAGCGGCGACCACCACGATGGCATGTACTTCTTTGGTTTGGGCGCCAACAACACCTGGGACCCGAATGTGAGCGACCGGGGTCTGCTCGTGATCAACCACGAAGCCATCACCCCTTTGTTTTTGCATGCCAATGGCCCCACCAGCACGGGCGGCGTGCGCAACGCCAACGAGGCCTTGAAAGAAATGTACATTCATGGGGTGTCCGTGGTTGAAGTGCGCCGTGGCAGCAATGGCCAGTACAGCGTGGTGAAAGGCTCTCCATTCAATCGCCGCGTGCACACCTTCACCGACATGGAAATCAGCGGCCCCCTGCGCGGCGTGCCAGCCATGGTCACCAAGTATTCGCCCAACGGCACCCGCACGCGCGGCACCATCAACAACTGCGCCAGCGGCTACACCCCTTGGGGCACCTACTTGGCCTGCGAAGAAAACTGGGCAGGCTATTTTGGCAACACCAACAACACCGGGCGCAGCAGCAACGACCAAGCCTCCATGCGCCGTTATGGCGTGCGCACCAGCGGCGCTGGCCGCGAAGGCTGGAGCACCGGCAGCGATGTGGGCCAGGTGGGCGAACCCTTTGGCCGCTGGAATGTGGCCATTGCAGGTGCCACCGCGGCGGATGACTATCGCAACGCCCATTTCACCTACGGCTACAACGTTGAAATCGACCCTTTCCGCCCCAACAGCACCCCCAAAAAACGCACCGCCATGGGTCGTTTTGCCCATGAGGGCGCCTGGGTGGGCCCCGTGGAAGCTGGCAAGCCCGTGGTGTTTTACATGGGTTGTGATTCCCGTTACGAGTACATTTACAAGTTTGTGTCCACCGCCAACTGGGACCCCGCCGACATGATGGGCGGCCTGCAAGCAGGCGACAAATACCTGGACTTTGGCAAACTGTACGTGGCGCGTTTTGATGCCGACTTCACCGGCGATTGGCTCGACCTGGCCACGGTGGCCAACGGCACCGTGGTGAACACCGTGCGCGGCAGCGGCTCGCTGTCCACCGCGGCCATCACCTACACCGTCACCGATGCCAACGAGCAATTCCTCAACACCCGCTTGATTGCTGACATTGCAGGTGGCACCCCCATGGACCGCCCAGAATGGGGCGCCGTGAACCCTCGCAATGGCGAGGTGTACATGACACTGACCAACAACACCAGCCGCACCACGGCAGACCCAGCCAACCCGCGGGTGTACTTCGACCGCGACGACGATGGCGATGGCATTGGGGATTCGGGGTCTCGCGGCAACGTGAACGGCCACGTCATTCGTTGGCGTGAAGACGGCCGCAACCCCGCTGCGGTTGGCTTTGCATGGGACATCTACCTCTTTGGTGCCGAAACCGACGACCTCACCAACCCCAATGTCAACATCTCTGGGCTCACCGCAGACAATGTGTTGTCCAGCCCCGATGGCTTGTGGTTCTCTCAAAAAACTGGCGTGCTCTACATTCAAACTGACGATGGCGCCTTCACCGACACCTCCAACTGCATGTTGCTGGCCGCTGTACCCGGTGAAGTGGGCGATGGCAGCACCCTCACCGTGGACAACACCAAAGCAAATGGCGGCGTGGTGACCACCCGTGCGGGCAACGTGGGCACTCTGCGCCGCTTGTTGGTGGGCCCGGTGGAGAGCGAAATCACTGGCCTCACCGAAAGCCCAGACGGCAAGGCCCTGTTTGTGAACATTCAGCACCCCGGGGAGGACACCGGTAACCTGACCGCCGCACCCACCAGCGCATGGCCCTACAGCCTGCCCGGTGGCGGCTTCGGCAACCCACCCGCGGGTGTAGTGCCCGTGGTGGGCAACCGCCCACGGTCGGCCACCATTGTGATCACCCGCGTGGATGGTGGCTTGGTGGGCCAGTAAGACGGGTTGCAGACCCTGGGCGAGTGCGCCTGGGGTTCTGTTGATTCGGGTTTTTTAGTTTCGGTCTTTTTTAGTCACCCCACTCGGTTTTAAAGCCCTGTGGGGTGAATCCTTTTTTGGGTGTGGCAGGTAATAAATCAAATAACCTGCTGGAGTGTAGGTCGTGCGCTGTTCGTGTTCTTCCCCCGTTTTGCCCTTGGCGGCCCTTGGTTTGGCCATGGGTTTCGTGTTTGCCGTGCCTGCGCAAGCGCAAATTCGTTCTGCCAAACCGCTTGCCCCCGTGGTGGCCGAGTTGCAAGACGCTGTGCCCATGCGCTGGATTGTGAACACCGGCGGCCTTGGCCCGGCAGAGCCGACCAGCGCCCAGTTGCAAAAGCAAATTCAAACCGCCGTGGGCGTGCCTGTGCGCGTTTTGCGCCCCATGCTACAGCCCGGCAGCGTGTTGGTCGAATTTCAGGATGTGCCAAAGCTTGGCCGGCTTCAAAGTGCACAGGCTGTGATGCAGGCGCTCAATGCCTTGCCCGGTGTGCGTTTTGCTAGCCCCGACCTGCCCCTGCGGCGCACGGCAGTACCCACCCCCAATGACCCGGTGTACAGCAGCAACCAGGCCATCTACATGGACAGCAATGCCTACGCCAGCCTGGGCATGCGCGGTGTGTGGCAACAAACCCGCGGCAGCAGCGGTGTGGTGTTGGCGGTGCTCGACAGTGGGGTGTTGTTTAACCACCCCGAGTTGCGCGGGCGCTTGTTGCCCGGCTACGACTTTGTTAGCCGCGCCACCCCACCCACGGGCCAGACCGAAACAGGCCGCGTGTTGGACAATGGCTCAAATGATGGCGATGGCCGCGACCCCGACCCGTCTGACCCCGGCGATGCGCCCCCACCTGGCTTTGCGTGCACCGATGGCAGCACAGACAGCTCCTTCCACGGCACCGCTGTGGCCTCGGTGGCGGCTGCGCAAAGCAACAACGGCACTTTTTTAACGGGCATGGACTGGAATGCAAAGGTACTGCCAGTGCGGGTTTCGGGGCGGTGTGGCATTGCCACCAGCGCCGACATTGTGGACGCCTTTTACTGGGCCAGTGGCTCGGGCCGTGTGGACCCCATGATCGGCTTCAACCCAAATCCAGCCAAGGTCATAAACCTAAGCTTTTCGACCAACACGCCTTTGTTGGGTGGGGGGGGCTGCACGGGCAGCGCGGCGGCCTCACTGCGGCAAGCCATTGGCGATGCGGTGGCGCTGGGGGTGAGTGTGGTTATTTCTGCGGGCAACAACCAAGGTGGGGCGGTTGAGTTTCCGGCCAGTTGCCCCGGTGCGATTGCAGCCAGCGCGGCCTTGTCCACTGGCCAACTGGCCACCTACACCGCCAAAGGCAGCACCGCCGAGGGGGCGCTAACCATAGCCGCGCCGGGCGATGCCAATGGCCGCTATGCGGGTGCCAGCAACCCCGGCTTGCCCAATGGGCAGCCCAACAACAATGCGCACAGCGCCGCATTGTTTGCAGGCACCAGCTTTTCTGCGCCCATGGTGGCCGGCACCATCAGCTTGCTCAAGGCCGTGCGGCCAACCTTAAGCCCAGCCGAAGTGGCCAACCTGTTGCGCAGCAGCGCCCGGGCCTACCCCGCCAACGCCGACTTTACGGGCACCTTGCTCGGCGGGGTTAGACGCACAGCCTGCACCCCGGCAAGTTGTGGCGCGGGCCTGCTCGACCCGCTTCAGGCGCTGCTGCAAGCCCGCGCCTTACCCAGTGCGCCACCCGTGGCCAACGTGCCCCAATCGATGGCAAGCACGGCCAACGGCGGCTTAAGCCTGGATGCCAGTTTGTCCACCAACAGCAATGGTGGTACCGCCAACCTAAGCTTTGCCTGGCAGCAGGTGTTTGGCAACCCCCTTGCTTTGGCTGGCACCACCAGCAGCACGGTGCAGGTGCTTGGCGGATTGAACAACAACATTGCCGAGCTGCAACTCACCGTGACCGACACCGCCACCAATCGCAGCAACACCGGCTTGGTGCGATTGGTGGGCACAGGTGCCAATGAGCAAACCTTCACCCAGGGTGGGGGAGGACCGCCAGTGGCTGGCTCCGGGGGAACGTCCACGGGCGCTAGCGAAACAGCGGGAGGCTCTGCCTCCAGTGGCGGTGGCCCCAACACGGGTGGAGGCGGTGGCGGCTCGCTGGCTTGGCTGGGGCTGCTTGCTTTGGCTGGTTTGGTGGGGGGGTGGCGCTTGCGCTAGCGGCATGGCTCGGCGTTTGTGTATTGTTATTGGGATAGAATCGCTGAAGTTCTGGTCATATCCCATTCAATAACAAAGCACTTTACGCACCCCATGACCACAGAAATCGAGCACAAGCCTTATTCCGTCCGTTGGGAATACGCCTGCGTGGCCGGCATTCTGGCCATTTGGGTCACCATGCTGTCTCTCAAAATCGGTGTGGGCCTCATTGCCGGCCTGGCAATTTTTGCGCTCACCCGGTTCACCAGGCGTGGCTTTATTCGCCTGCTTCAGCCCCACATCAACCGTTTCAAAGGCCGTTATTTAAGGGCTTTGTTTGGCTGGCTGCCCACGGTGCTTACGGTGGGGGTGGTGGCCTTGGCGGTGTTTCTGATTGGCGTGGGGTTTAACAGCGGCGTGCGCTTTGTGGTGGCCACCATGACCCAACAAGGCCCCCAACTGGTGGACGAAGCCCTGCGCAACCTGAACACGGTCACCGCCAGCCTGCCCGATGCCGTGCGCCAGCACATACCGGGCAAACCAAGCGACCTGTACAAAATGCTGACCAAGGAAGAAGGCGACGTGATGGGCTACGTGCGCAACTTTGGTGGTGCCAGCTTTTTTATTTTTTTGCAGTTGGTGTTTGCGCTTATTTTGGGGGTGTCGGCCGCACTCATGAGCAGCGCCGTGCCCACCCAAATGACCACTGCCGTCAAGCCCTTGGCCAATGCCTGGCTGGCCGCGCTAGAAAACTACGTGCGCAGTTTCACCCTGCTCATGGGCGCGCAGGTGTATGTCAGCATCTGGAACACCTTTTGCACAGCCGTGTTTGTTTACGGCATTCTGCCCACCTTCGACGTTATTTTGCCCTTCCGCGAGCTGTTGCTCATGTTCACCGCCGTGGCCAGCCTTATACCAGCGGCGGGCAACATCATGGCCAACACGCTGATATTGGTGCTCACCATTCGCTATGGCGTGCTCGTGGCCCTGGGCTCAGTGATGTACCTCTTCATCATCCACAAGCTGGAATATTTCATCAACGGCTTCATCATTGGCCGCAATGTGCGCGCCAGCGTACCCGAAATGCTGATCGCCATCATTCTGGGCGAAGTGGCCTTTGGCCTGCCCGGTCTGATTACAGCGCCGGTTACGTATGCATTTCTTAAAATGCACTGGCAGCGGTGGGGGTGGGTTTGATCGACCAAAATCACTCGAAAAAGCCCGTGGTGGTGAGGCTGGCCGGTGGCCTAGGCAATCAGATGTTCCAGTATGCGGCGGGTCTTGCGCTCGCCACTCGACTGGGTGCGCAGTTGCACATTGATACGCGTGAATACGAATCGTACACCCTGCATGATTTTGGTTTGTTGCAGTGGAATATCAGTGCGACGGTTGCGCCTCCTTACATTCTTTCCCAGTGTTCAACGCTTCGAATTCGTTTGGGTAACAAAATTCCATTGTTGTTAGGGCGCTGGCTCTTTTTCAAAGAACCCTCTCTAGCCTTTGATCCAGCCTGGCTTGAATTAAGAGACGGTAAATGGCTGCTTGGGTATTTCCAAAGTGAAGCATACTTCATGACTGTAAGGGCGAAACTACTGAAAGAATTCACCTTGCGAGACCCGCTAGGTGAAAGAGCGCGGAAGTACTTAGAAGCAATTCAGCGCTGCGTAGCAGTGGCAGTTCACGTGCGTCGTGGCGATTACATAAGCAACTCTGCCACACTTAGAATTCACGGCGTTTGCAGTCCACAGTATTATCAGCGCGCCATCCTTTCAATACAGAACAGGGTCAAGCTTGCGCGCTTCTTTGTTTTCTCCAATGACCCAATGTGGGCCAAGGCCAATATTGACTGGCCGGAAGCAACCGTGTTCGTTGAAACTGAAGATGGCCGGGCTGCCGTGGATATGGCCTTGATGGCAGCCTGTCAGCATCACATCGTCGCAAACAGTTCCTATAGTTGGTGGGGGGCGTGGCTTTCGCAAGCTGATCAAGGCATCAAGATTGCGCCAAAACCTTGGTTTGATGACTCTCGTTATAAGGAGCAAACTCTCGTGCCCACTCAATGGGAGCGAATTCAAAAGTGAAGGCCCCCTTTTTTAGCGTCATCATGCCTATTCATCGTTGGCATGAATTGCTACCGTTGGCAATTCAAAGTATTTTGAAGCAAACCGATTCGGATTTCGAGTTTCTAATTGCTGCAAACGGTCCGGCCTCTTTAGAGCTTGAAGAGCAGCTGACCCCCTTTGTTAAAAACGATGCGCGTGTGCGCATTGTCTCCACGCCAATGCCGGGATTAGTATTTGCCCTTAATTTGCTGATCCAACAGGCCCGAGGGGCTTATTTGGTGCGTATGGATGGGGATGATTTGTCTGAGCCAAATCGTTTGGAAACCATGCGTCACTTTCTTTTGCAATACCCTGAGACGGATGTGTTGGGCTCTAATTACCTCATGATCGATTCTCATGGAGACATAATCAAAATATCGAGTCTGCCGGAATTCAATTCGACGATTCGTCGGCTTTTACCGTTCAACTGCGTCCTAGCTCATCCCACTGTGGCCATGCGCACCTCCTTGGTTCTGTCATTGCAAGGCTACATGTATGGTCATGCTTCTGAAGATTACGATTTGTGGCTGCGTATGTTGCGGCGTAGACCAAAGGTTGTATTTCACAACCTAAGGGAGGCTGTTTTTCGTTACCGCGTGCATGCCGGGCAGTCTACTGGAGCCGACCGCATTGGCCTGTTCGTGGCCCACGATATCGGGCTGCGCTTGCGCGAATTTTTGCTAACCGCTAACCCCATGTTTATCGTCGGAATCTTTCGTTCGCTGGTGCAACTCGTGGTACGAAAAGTGCAGGCCTGGACAGGAAAACGCGCATGAATACGCCCGTCAAGCCTTCAATTGCGCTTATCACCACCACAGTATTGCAGGTAAAGTTTTTTCTCGTACCACATTTGAATGCCCTGGCTGAGCGCTACGAAGTCACCCTGATCTTAAAAAACGATTTTCCCGAGATTCTGGACAGTCTTCGTTTACCTGTGAGGTTTCATTTCGTTCCCATTGAGCGAGCCGTGTCGCCCAAGCGGGATTTGCGAGCATTGTGGTCTTTGTTTTGGTATTTGCGTAAAGAGCGTTTTGTGTTGGTGCATACGGTCAATCCTAAAGCAGGATTATTGGGAATTGTGGCAGCTTGGTTTGCTCGTACGCCCATTCGTATTCACACCTTTCAAGGCGAAATTTGGGCCAACAAAACTGGGTTATGGCGCCAAATCCTTCGGGGTATGGATTGGCTGGTGGGTCGCTTAGCCAGTCATCTAACTGTGGTTAGTGAATCGGAGAGACAGGTGTTAATTCAAGAGGGGCTGATTTCGGCCAGAAAGTCCTGTGTATTGGCGCATGGGTCAATTGGCGGTGTCAATCTTGAATTGTTTAAGTCAGATCAACAACTTCGGGTTTCGCAGCGTGCCGCCTTGGGCTACCGAGAACAAGATGTTGTATTCACTTATTTGGGCCGTTTGACTCGCGACAAAGGTTTGTTGGAGTTGCGCGAAGCATTCGGTGCGCTTGCGGCGGTGCACCCTCAAGCGCAGTTGCTCTTGATTGGCCCAGACGAGGATCAGATTGTGGAGCAATATCAGCCGCTGTGCGCCGCATACCCTGGTCGCGTACAATTTCAGCCCTACACCGCAACGCCACAGCTAGCACTTCAAACCGCGGATGTCTTGATGTTGCCAAGCCATAGGGAAGGATTTGGTGTCGTGATTATTGAAGCTGCAGCGCTGGGCATTCCGGCCATTGGTAGTCAAATTTATGGAATTTCTGACGCTATGGTTGATCATGACACCGGTTTGATGTTCCCCTGTGGAAACATCGAAGCCCTGCGAGAATGCATGCAACAGTTACTCAATGTAGACCTGCGTCGCCGTTTGGGGCTTGCAGCTCAAGTGCGCGTGCGTCGTGATTTTGACCAGCGAATGGTCGTGCAGGCGTTTTTAGAATACTACCAAGAGTTGCTGAGGGGGCGTTTGTGAGCAATCACTGGTTCGTCTTATGCCTCTTTGTGGGTGTCTTTGCCGCGGCTTTCACAGGTACTGGTTTGGTGCGTCAATATTCATTGCGCAAAGGTGTGATGGACAACCCCAACCACCGCAGCTCGCATGTATACCCCACACCCCGTGGCGGAGGGGCTGCGATTGTGTTCGCATTTCTGGTGGGTTTGCTAATTCAACAACTGTGGTTTGGTTTCAACGGGTTTTTAATCACGCTGATGTTAGGCGCATTGGCAGTAGCTGCCATTGGTTTTGTAGATGATCATCGGCACGTCCCAGCCCGAATCCGCTTTCTCATCCATGTATTGGCTGCTACGGTGGTCGTGTTGGCTGTGCCCAGTCCAGTTGAGCTTGATCTCGGTCTGGCCAGTCTTTATGTCACAGGCATGTTGCTTCCGTTGGTAGCGCTTGGTGTTGTGTGGTTATTGAACCTCACCAACTTTATGGATGGGATTGATGGAATCGCCGGGGTGCAAACCTGCGCTGGCTGCGGTTTGGTGGCTTTATTGCTTTTGACCGCCGGCGCGCCATCAGATCTGTTTTGCCCACCTGTGCTGCTTGCTCTGTCCTCGCTTGGTTTTCTCTGTTGGAATTTTCCGCCAGCCAAAATTTTTATGGGCGACGTGGGTAGCGGTACGCTAGGCTTGCTGTTTGGTGGTCTGGCCTGGTGGCACGCCAGTGCCGATTCGAAGTGGTTGTACGTGTGGCTTATTATCCTCGGAGTGTTCGTTGTGGACGCCACGTACACTCTGTTGCGGCGAGCTGCGCAAGGAGAAAAATTGAGCCTGCCACACCGGTCGCACGCCTATCAGCATGCCACCCAGCGCTTGGGTTCGCATCGCAAAGTCACTCTCGGTGTGCTGGCCATCATTCTGCTATGGTTGGCGCCTTGGGCCGCCTTGGTTGCATTTTCCGTTCTCAACGGTATGCTTGCATTGCTAATCGCCTATGCACCCTTGTTGGCTTGTGCCGTGTATTTGCGCGCTGGGCAAGCGGATTCCTTTAAATTTAATCACTCATGAGTCAAGCACCTTCTTTTTGGAGCAAGTTTTCCGGTGCAAGGGGCATGGCAATCGCCTTGCCACGAACCGCCAAGCAGTTTCTGTTGATAACGGTCGACTTCTTTGGGCTTTTCTTTGCCGTATGGGCTGCGTATGGGCTGCGTGTGGGGGAACTCCCAGTGCTTCCTTTGTGGCAGATTTTGTTGTTTGCTGCAGCTCCCGCATTTGCCATCCCAGTGTTTATGCTCAATGGCTTATACCGGTCCGTGATTCGGTATGTGGGTGAAAAAGCCCTCTGGACCATTGTTAAATGCATGTTTCTTGCAACCTTGCTGTGGGCGAGTTTGGTGTTCTTTCTCGATGTTCAGCGATTTGAAGCAGCGCCACGATCAGTGCCCATTTTGTATTTCATGTTGGGAACGTTGTTGGTGGCAGCGAGTCGTTTTGGTGCACGCTGGTTGATCTGGCTCCCGGTGCGTCGAGTCAACAGTTCTAGGCAAGTGCTTATCTTTGGCGCCAACGAAACCGGTATTCAACTCGCAAATTCGCTGGGGCAGGGTAAAGAAATGTTTCCTGCCGGTTTTGTGGACGATAACCCCAGTTTGATTCACAAAGATGTATCGGGTTTCCGCGTGTATCCCCCAGAGCGTTTACCCTTCCTGATCGATCATTACGAAATTGCCGACGTTATCGTGTGTCTACCCGACGCATCCAGCGCCCGCCGCCGCGAAGTGGTCGCTATGCTTGAGTCGCACCAGCTTAAGGTGCGGATCTTGCCTCCCCTCGCCGATATTGCCTCGGGCAAGAATTTGGTGAATCTGGTGCGCGAAGTAGATGTGGGCGATTTACTTGGCCGTGACCCTGTGGTTGCCGACCCAGCTTTATTGGGCAAGTGCATATACAACAAGGTGGTACTGGTTACCGGTGCAGGGGGCAGCATCGGAAGTGAACTTTGCCGACAAATTGCCCTATTGGGGCCATGCAAACTGGTTTTGTTCGAGCAAAGTGAGCCAGCACTTTATCAGGTACACCGTAAACTTTTACAGATGGGGACTTGCGAGGTTGTTCCGGTACTAGGTTCTGTAGTGGATCAATATGCGGTATCCAACCTTTTTAAAGCACATAGCATTCAAACGGTATATCACGCGGCGGCGCACAAGCATGTGCCTTTGGTGGAAAGCAACATCAGCGAGGGCGTAAAAAATAACGTGCTGGGCACCCAAAATTTGGCACGTCACGCCTGGCAGGCTTGTGTTGAAAGTTTTGTGCTAATCAGCACAGACAAAGCAGTGCGCCCAACCAATGTCATGGGCGCCACCAAGCGTTGGGCTGAGCTGGTGCTTCAGCAAGAATATGAGCAATCTATCCAGCAGGCCCAGCTCAATGGAAGTAACGGCACCGTGTTTTGTGCCGTGCGGTTCGGCAATGTGTTGGGGTCCTCAGGCAGTGTCATTCCTCTCTTTCGCGAGCAGATTCTGGCGGGTGGCCCAGTCACTGTGACACATCCCGAAGTGGTTCGTTATTTCATGAGTATTCATGAAGCAGTTGAGTTGGTCATTCAGGCGGGTAGCTTGGCCAAAGGCGGGGAGGTGTTTCTTCTGGATATGGGCGATAGCGTCAAGATCGTCGATTTGGCGCGCAATATGATCCAGCTGGCTGGTTTTCAACCCTTGGATCCTGTAACGGGGCAGGGCGATATTCCAATTCAGTTCAGTGGTCTTCGCCCGGGGGAAAAGCTCTATGAAGAATTGTTGATTGACAAGGAAAACGCGCAACCCACCAGCCACAGTAAAATTATGTCGGCTCATGAGTCGTTGTTCAGCCAGACCGAGTTCCAAGTATTGCTGGAAGAACTGCTCAGTTGCATCGAGCAAAACCAGATCGATCGAGCCAAAGCGCTGTTACTTAAGGTGGCTTGTCAATGAGTGCTGCAGGCCCTTCGAGTCATATCCAGCGCCCGATTCTCTACCACCTGCCAGCTTTGCTTCTGGCCTTGACTACGTTTTTTATTCCCATCAAACCAGCGCCAGCAAACTTATTTCTCGTTCTCACGCTGTTCTCGGTATTCTTAACAACCACGCACCGCTCTCAACTTCAAAAAACCTTGCTCAGTGCAGTGGGTTTGGCGTCGCTGGGTTTTTTTGCAATGTTAGTGATGTCGCAACTGTATTCAAATAGCACCTGGGCCGACGCGGGTGACTATCTATCGAAATACGCCCGGCTGGCTTACATCCCTTTTCTTGCGGCCGCCGTGCTAAATAGGCATCATGTTATTTGGGTGCTGGCCAGTTTTTCAGCTGGTATGTTGCTCACCCTGTTGCTTAGCTTCAGCATAGTAATTCATCCCGAGTCCTGTGACTTGTTAATGCTTCGAGGTTGCGGACCACAGTCCAACCCGACTGTATTCAAACTTCACATCACGCAGAACTATTTCATGGCGTTGGCCGCAGCTTTGTGGGCTTATTTTTTTCTTTTGCTGCAGGCCCGACCTCAAACTCGTACGTGGTCGCTTGTTGCGCTTGTGTTCGCAGCGCTGGCTTTGATGAATGTCTTGTTCATGGTTGACGGGCGAACTGGCTGGGTGGTCGTTGGTGTGTTGCTAAGCTATCTGTTTTATCAACGCTTTGGCTTGAAGGGTGCATTGGCGGGCGCGATAGTTACCGTATTTCTGCTGGTCTTGGCCCTTGTGCTGGTACCTGCTTTGCAACAGATTTTCGGAGCTGCCTTGCAGGAGTTTCACACATGGATGAAACACGGCGTAGCGGAGGGACGAAGCGGTATGCGCCTCACCTATTACACTCACGC
Source organism: Limnobacter sp. (assembly GCF_964228395.1). Lineage (GTDB taxonomy): Bacteria > Pseudomonadota > Gammaproteobacteria > Burkholderiales > Burkholderiaceae_B > Limnobacter. The sequence continues at coordinate 27,507 of NZ_CAXQZX010000152.1, read as the reverse complement.
GGTGCAGGCGATTGCCGAAAAACCTTTATTCGGTCACGGCCTGGGCGGTGTGCGCCATGCCCTGAACTTGGCTGCGCTAAATGACCCCAACTTTGCATTAAACAATCCGCACAACCAGTATTTGTTGTTTGGTGTGCAAATTGGTCTGCTTGGCCTCGCGATGTATTTAGCTTATTTGGGTTTTCTTTTCCGAGCTTCCATGCAGTTGCCTGTGGGTCGCAATTTGCCGACAGCTTTTTTACTCACCTTCGCCGTGGGTAATTTGTTTAATTCGTTTCATTTCGACATGAGTGAAGCCATGTTGTTTATGGTGAGCACCGCATTGGTGTGTTCAGGTTGTGCTGGTTCGCTTAAGGGGGCTACACGTGTCTGAAGGTGTGTCGATTCAAATCGTTTTACCTAACTTTAATTCGGTCAAATACCTTGCACGCGTGATCGATTCTTTCCTGGCTCAGCAATATCCCCACAAAAAACTTTGGATTGTGGATGGAAAGTCGAGCGACGACTCCCATGCCGTGATTGAGCGCTATGCAAAAAAGCACCCTGAAATCGAATGGATAAACCAAGCCGACAGCGGTATTTCCAACGCGATCAACCTCGCTTTGCCTCACATCGATTCGGATGCTATTTGGGGGTACCTGGGTTCAGACGATATTTTGTTGCCCGGCGTTTTTGAACAAGTGGCTCAGGCGTTTAAACTGGAACCGAGTTTGGACGGCCTTTACTTTGATTGCTACAGCTTCACCCCGGGGCGCAATATGCTTTACCAGCGTTGCCCCGACCTACCTTTCAGCGTTCGTTCTTTGATAAAGCACGGCACTCTGGTTGGTCTACAGAACATTTTTGTTCGAGCCGATCTGGTCAAGCGGTTTCAATTCAATGAACAAGCCCGTTACGGCATGGATTACGAGCTTTACTTGCGCTTGGCCGCTAATGGTCATCAGGTTTTTATGCACAAACCGGTTGCGTCTACGATCAATATCGCAGATGGCAATATTTCTACCGTATTCAGCGCCAAGGCCAATCGCGAGGCCCTGAGATTTGCTCTTGGTATTGCAGGGCCAAGTTTTTTACTGGCTTGGCGCTACGTAAGGCACTGGTTGATGTTGGTACTGCGAAGGGTGGTCAAGCGCCATGGTTAGGCTTGCCTCTTACGTTTCCTCGGGTGTGTTCAACAACGATGTGTTTAATCGCCAAAGTCCTAACAATCGAGACCACGGTTTTGAAGCCACTATTTTGCTAAAAGACTTGTTTGCTCAGCACGGCATCGAATTAAATACGCCCGATGTAAATGCCGGGAAGCTCGTGGAATTTGAGATCCATCTGGATGCAAGAGAGACTCCCTTTTCGGGGCCGAAGTACCTCATCAAACTAGAGACTCCCGCCATTCACAAAGCCAACGCCAACCCCCGGTTGTTGACCAGTTACCGCAAAATTTTCACCTGGAACGATACGCAGGTTGACGGTCAGCGACATATCAAACTGAATTTCCCGAATCTGCTGGAGCACTCGCCGTTTGTACCGTTTGCTCAACGCACCCGATTTTGCTGTGTTATTGCGGGCAACAAATCGGTGGCCAACCACGATGACCGTGAGTTGTATTCCGAACGGGTTAATAGCATTCGCTGGTTTGAACAACATGCACCCAGCGAGTTTGATTTATATGGCACGGACTGGAATTTTCCACCACCACCACCAGGCTTGTTAGGCAAATTGCATACCCGCTTTTGGCGTGTTTTCGCCCCTTGGCTCAAATTCAAGTTTTTTCCGTCCTACCGCGGGCGTGTTGCCTGCAAAAGCCAAGTACTGTCGAACACGCGTTTCAGCCTTTGTTACGAAAACGTACGTGATGTTCCGGGCTATATCACCGAGAAAATATTTGATTGTTTTCTTTCCGGCTGTGTACCGGTTTACTGGGGCGCCAATAACATCAGCGATCATATTCCTGCGGATTGTTTCGTCGACCGGCGCCACTTCAACACCACTGCAGAGGTTTATGCACACCTTCGCCAAATGGACGATGCAACCTACACTGGGTATCAAGAACGCATTTCGAGTTTTCTAGGCAGCTCGCGGGCCAAGCCTTTTGGTATCCATGCTTTTGCGAGCACGATAGTGCAGCACATCACAATGGAGCATCCCCTTGAAGGCTGACATCCTATGGGTGGCAGGTGGGCGACTGGTGGCCGCTTTGGCCACGCTGGTGGCTATACGAGTGGCCACGACCTTATTGGAACCCAATGAGTATGGTCTATTTACCGTACTCGCGACTTTCCAGATGTTTTGTGGTCTGTTTCTGGTCAATCCCGTGGGCCAATACATCAACCGGCACACCCACGAGTGGGGTGACGATGGCACCCTGTATGCCCGTTTGGCCCGTTTTCGTAGCTATGTGCTGGTTGTCGCAGCCATGGGTGCCTTGACCGCCGGCGTTTGGGCCGAAATGCGCCCCCCACTTTCCTCTTCCCAGCCTCTTGGCTACATGCTGGTTGTTTTTTTTATGGTTGTCGCTGCAACCTGGAATGCCACTTACGTGGTGCTGTTGAACATGTTTGGCCTACGGGCCTCCTCGGTGTTATGGGGGACGGGTACAGTGGTGCTGGGTTTGATGGCTTCTTCAGCTTTGGTACTTGTATTTGGTGGTGGGCTGTCCTGGTTCGCGGGGCAAGCTGCCGGCATGGCACTGGGTGCAATTGGGGCGCGGCGCATATTGTTCAAAAGTCGACCAAAGCCCGCAATTATGCCTCTAAAGCCTTTGCTTGAAGCTGGCGCTTTAAGGCATTACGTGGTGCCGCTTGCGGTGGCCACTGGGTTCATGTGGTGTTTGGTTTCAGGCTACCGCCTGGTCATTGATTGGCACTGGGGTCTCGCTGCATTGGGTACACTGGCAGTAGGGTTTACGCTGTCCACCCAACTGTGGGGCTTGGCTGAATCGCTTGGCATGCAGTATTTGTTTCCCTTGTATTACCGGCGCATTGCTAAAGCCGATAAAAAAGAGGGCGCTCAGGCTTTTTCCGATTTGTTGAACACTCTCGGCCCGGTGTACGTGGTGCTGGCGGCCGCCATATTGCCCTCGGCGGCTGCCTTACTCAAGGTCTTTGTATCGGCCCAGTACGCAAACGTGGTGCTTTTCCTGCAGTGGGGGGCACTATTTGAGTTTTGCCGGGTGGCGGGCAACCTGTTGGGTAGCGCCGCGCAGGTAGAGCGCCGTATGAATGTATTAATCTTGCCGTATTTGGCGGGCTCTGCAGTGCTGATCGTTGGATTACTGGCCCTGCGACAAAGTAATGCACAAATTGAAGATGCAGCCGCGTTGGTGGCGACCTCCGGTGCCGTCATGCTGGTTGTCATGGGATCACTCATGCGCTGGCGCCTACCCTATCGTTTTGATCCTGGACGTTGGGGTTTTGCAGGCATGGTGCTGGTTTGCAGTGTCGCCATCGTCTACAGGCTCGACTTTGCTGTTCAAAACATTCAAGAGGCGCTACTGCATGTGGCTGTTGTGGGGGTGTTCAGTTTGCTATGCCTGGTTGCTTTGTTGTGGAAAAACCCGGCACTCAGGCAGCTCATGGCAGTGCGCTTGTCCGATTCTGCACAATCTAACTAACTGCCGCACGCCCTCAGTACGTTCTTTAGGCTGTTCCACAGTCGATGTTTTACCTGGTCAGGGTGGTGCGTGTGCTCGGCCTCGGCCACTCCAGCGTTGGCCAATTTTGTGAATGCAACTTCGTCGCGCAAACGGTCAATCTCTAGGGCCATCTCTTGCTCACTTCGCACGGTGATGCCCCCCGCCATCAAGGGCAGGCAGCCAGTGGCTCGCGCAACAAACGGAGTACCCAGCGCCATAGAGTCCAGCACTGTTAGGGGTTGGCATTCAGTGTGAGAGCCGCTTAAAAACAGCCTCGCGTTTTGGTAGGCAGGCACCAGTTCGTGACTACTCAGGTCTTCTTTGAACTTCACCCACTTCGACTCAATGCCCAGTGAATTGGCCAAGCGTTCCAACGCACGCAGTTCGACAGTCGCCGACTGCCCATAAAAAGTGAGGGTTTCTCTGTTCTTGGCCTGGCTTTTCGCATAGGCACGAAGCACGAAATCATGGCCCTTGGTCCAGTGGTAGGCACCAATCGCGATAAGGCCTCGCCGCTTTTCCCAAGGCAAGTTGCTTGGCATGGAATTTAGAGTGTAGTCGGGCAGGGCGTTGGGTATCACATGAAACGGCACTTTTAGTCGTTTGGCCAGTCGAAGGTCGTCAAAACGACTGTCACAACCGTCTGGAGCAAGTACAAAAAAACCATCTAGTGTTCTCAGAATCCCTTTCAGCCTCCATGCGTATGGTCGCCACAAAACGTAGCGCGCCAAAGACCTAAACCAGTTCGTACTGGTCAGAATATTTGTCGCAAGGCCGTGGCTAAACATCACCTTTTTACCAGCGATGTCGCGCAGGTTATTTAACACAATGTCGGCAGCCCAGTTTTGCCAAGCGTTCATCAGGATTAAATCAAATCGGCTTTGCTTCAAGTATTGGGTGTAGCCACACACATCGCCTTTCAGTGGAGTGGCCAGAAAATTAGCACCAGTGACAGCAAATCGTTCAATTGAATATCCTTCGGGGTGTAGCAACGTTTCACGCCGTTCGCCGTGGGTCGCGATGGTTACCTTGACCCCACATTGGCCCAGCATCAAAGCTTGCAATCGCACCGCGTTGCCCAGTCCACTATTAAACGGGGGAAAGGTGGGCGTGGTAATCAAAATGTTCACTTTACGTCCTGCCTTTTCAGTTCAAGCCAAGCCAAGCGCAGTGCACTTTTTAGGGTAGCCAGGGTGGGGCGCTGTTGTTTCAATAGTTCTGCACCAAGTGTTTTGGCTTTTGCGCGGTGCAACGCTTTGGGCGATCTGGCGTAAAAACCGAACCACTTTTCACGCCAATGAGCCAGTGCTTCAGGGTACGCTTGTTGATCTTTGTGCAGATCAAGAATGTCACGTTCGGCTGCCCGCATTTTTTCAGGGTTACCAGTCAAATGGTTGTCGTGGCGGCGGTAATAGGCCAAAAATTCGTCCAAATACCCAATTTTTTGGGTTTTCGCAATTTCCAGCCACATGTACCAATCGTCAATGTAGTGCGCACCGTACTCAAACTGGGCATACACATCGGCGCGTATTAGCGCGCTCAAACCATTGATGTGAAAACGCCCGCACAGCAAGTCATCGAAGACATCACCACTGCGGCAATTTTCCCGAATGCGCAGCGTTTCGCGGGAATGTTCATCGACCTGAATCAGGTTGGAATGCACCATGGCGTACTGTGGGTTTCGCTCCATGAAATCCACCAGCCGCGCAAGTTTATTGAGATGGAAAAAATCGTCCGATGCCAATAGCGCCACATATTTTCCCGTTACAAGTTGCTTGGCCCGGTTCAGAGTGGTCACCACACCCGCATTGGGCTGATGCTCAAAGTAAAAACCATATTGGCGAGCCAAGTCAGCCAGAATGTGCGGACTACGGTCGGATGAACCATCATCAATCACGATGAGCTCAACATTGGGGTGGCTTTGGTTCAAAACACTGCGAACAGATTCCTCCACATAACGCTCATGGTTGTAGCTTGGCAACAGCACGCTGACCAAAGGCACATGTGAGCTGTTTGCTGGTGTCGTGCTTGTCATCGGGGTTACTGAGGCCTGAAGGTCTTGCAGGTTTGAATAACGTGGTTGATCATGTTTTCGGTCATTCCAGGCCAAAGCGGCAAACTGAAAACCTCGTTGTGAATGGTTTCAGTGATTGGAAGACATCCTGCCTGCAGGCCCATGTGCGCATACGTTTTCTGCAAGTGTGGTGGCACAGGGTAATGCACCACAGTTTGTACCCCATGATCAGCCAAATGCGCTATCCACCGCGCACGCTCCGGGCTGCGCACGACGAACAGGTGCCAAGCCGACTCCATACCCTGTGGTACGTCAGGTAGCACTAGTGCAGTGGCCTTAAGCTCCTTTTGGTAACGGTCTACAATGGCGCGACGCTTGGCTTGGTCGGCCTCGTAGTGGTTAAGGCGCACACGCAGCATAGCGGCTTGAATCTCATCCAGCCGGGCATTCAAACCCATTAATTCATGTTGGTACTTCACTTCACTGCCGTAGTTGCGCAGCATGCGCACTTTGCGGGCAAGCTCCGCATCGTTGGTGGTCACCGCACCCGCATCTCCCAATGCGCCCAGATTTTTTCCAGGGTAAAAACTGAAAGCAGCAGCTGTGCCCAGGGCCCCCGCCCGCACTTTCGCTTGCTGGGCTCCATGCGCCTGAGCGGCGTCTTCAATCAACGGAAGGCCGTGGCCGTCAGCGATTGCTTTCAGGGCCACCATGTCGGCGGGCACTCCGTATAAATGCACCGCCATAATGGCTTTGGTCTTTTCGGTAATAGCTTGTTGAACGCCGTCCGGGTCGATGTTGAAACCTTGCGGCTTCGGTTCCACCGGCACCGGGGTGGCCCCGCACTGGGTCACTGCAAGCCAAGTGGCCACAAAGGTGGTGGCTGGTACAATCACTTCATCGCCAGGGCCAATATCAAGCGCCCGCAAAATCAAGTGCAGAGCGTCCAGCCCGTTGGAAACCCCAATGCAATGCGCTACGCCACAGTAATTCGCAAATTCACTTTCGAATGCACTTAGCTCTTTACCTAGAACGTACCAGCCGGAGCGCATGGCACGCAACACAGCTTCTTCCAACTCCCCTTGGTATTGTCCGTTGACCGCTTTCAGGTCTAAAAAAGGCACGTTCACGTCAAATTCAACCTGTAAAAATCGTTTACCATCGTGTGGCCACCATAACTTTCCTTGAAGGCCACCAACCCCTCGTTTAGCACGTGGCCTTCCTGTTCGGTTGAAATTCCAAAGCTTAACCAATTCCGGTGGGCGTACTCGTGTTCGATCAGCTCCGCAATTAAACAGTCCAGTGCGCCAAAATCACGCCCCAAAGGGGAATTGGCCAAATACTGGGTGTGCACGGCTCGACCAAAATCAAATATCCAGCAGCCCGCCATCAGTTGTCCATCCAGAAAGGCGCCAAAAAGGCGAATTTCTTCTTCAAAGCGTTGCATCAGCAACATCATTTCGTGTGTGCTGTGTACCGGTTTTGCACCATGGCGGGCAAGTGTATTTTCTAGCAGTGCCAAAAAAGGCGCAGGGTCTGTCATGGCCCGAATTTCAACGCCAGTCTTTCTGCCTTTGTTGATGATCCATTGGCGACCCTTTCCCCACTTCGGCCGATTGGCCAAGTCCACCACTGTTGATGCGTCTCGCCTCACCAACTGCGCTCCCATGCGGCTTAATGCATACAGATCATCTTCACATGCGGTTCGGTGAAACACGCGTGGCACGGGCTTGTAAAGCAAGGTTCTTGCACCCCGTTGCGCATAGTGGCGTGTCATCTCTTCAAACAACCGCAGGCACTGGGTCTGCCCCACATTTTGATCTACCAGTAAGCCTCCAAATGTGAGGCCTCCATGGGTTTGAACCTCGTCTGCCACACGGTTCGCAGGTAAAACAGCGACCAACTGGCGCTTAGAGTTAAAAGCCAATAAGGAACAATCCTCAAATCGGTGCGCGTGGTAATCCATGAACCCGCGCTTGTGCAACAACGTTCCGTTCCTTGCCCGGTTGACGAATTCGTCCCAACGGGTTGAGTCTGAGGGCTCGTAGGGTTTCAGTTCCATATTCAAAATTAATTTTCGATATCAGCGACGGCCACACCGAATCCATCTAGACCCATGTTGTTGCCGTTGTAAAACATGTATCGCTTGTCCTTCACCGTCAATAAACTTGGGTAACACAGATGATTGCTGTCCCATCCCCGCCGGGACAGCGTCAGTTCAAAGGTCTCATCGTGGCGTTGCCATTGCACCCCATTGCTTGATAACGCTTTGCCCGGAAAATACTCACCCGTCGTGGTGCCCTTGGTGTAGTACATTTCAAAGCCCGTGAGGGTTTTGTACACCCGTGGCCTACCGATCCTGTATTCAGGTCGCCTCGGAGTGATGCACAACTGCCCATTGCGGGGCACTTCCAGTAAATCGGAGGCTTCGCAGTAACAAATCTCATACTGCGGGTAGGGTTTCCCGTCGATCATTTCCCAATTGTCGCCGCGTGCAAACCACAACTTCCAGCGGCCTTCGTCAAACATCGCGGTGTGCACCGCGCCAATGGTAGTTTGGCTTGCTGCTCGGCCCAAAATGGGTGCAGGGCTTACACGCTCAAAGTGCTCGCCCTTTGCATCGGCCAATGCCAAGCCAGTGAATGCCAAAAACTTCGCCTTCTTCACCAGCTGAAAACCCACGTAAAACATGTGCCATTGACCGTTGTGCCACACCACATCGCCCAAAATCACGCCGTTGTCGTCAAAGCAGCCATCTGTGCCAATATCCAGAACTGGTTGTTCAGAGACTTTCAACACCTCCAACGGATTGTCAGGGTTTAGGTCCACGTAGCCTATGCGGCTCACCCCTGCGTCATCGCGAAACCCGGCATAAACTCGAATATGGCCATCGGGGTGCAGCACGGGCGTGGGGGTTAAAGCCGAATGTTTGGCCCAATTGCTGGTGTGGTCACTGGTGCGAAACACCAACCCCAATTTCTGGAATTCCATTATTAAATGTCCGTATCCAGGCTGCTTTTTCCAGGAACAGGCCTGGCCGGGCTGCCAACCACAATGCGCTCGGGCTCAACACTTTTGGCGACTAGCGCCCCAGATCCTACCAGTGCAAGCGCACCAATCGTGATGTGGTCATTCAAGGTGGCATTGACCCCCAAAAAAGCGCTTTCCCCAATGGTGCAGTAACCAGATACCACCACATGTGAAGCCAAAAATGCGTGATCTTGAATCACTGTTCGGTGTCCGATGTGGTTGCCGCTCCACAGAATGCAGTTATTGCCAATGCTGACATAAGGTTGAATCACATTGTTTTCGAAAATAAAGGTGTTCTCACCTACTTTGGCGTTGCGCCAAACAAATGCATTCGAGCTTACGTAGCTTGCCAAAGTACAGCCACGTTCTTTCAGTTCAGTGTAAAAACGCTTTCTCACCGAATTCATCTTCGAGGCCGGAATAGCAACAAAAAAATGGTGATTGATCGCCGGAAAGTGGATTTCCAGTTCCTCGTAGGGGACCACGGGCAACCCTTCCAGGGTTTGATCTTTCAGGTAATCTTTTTCGACGGCAAATCCCACAACCTCGTAATCGGAATCGAAGGTGAAATATTGGTACGCAATCAGCGCAAATTCGCCTGCGCCAATCAACACCAGTTTCTTACTCATGACCGTGCTCCTTGCTTCACGCGTTCTAGAAATTCATCATGGTTGCGAATGTAATCGCTGGGGTCGTACAGTTTGCTGGCAAATACCACCAACACACAATCGTCCGTGAATTGGGTCATCTCGCGCCAAATCATCGGCCCTAAATAAAGCCCGGTGTTTGGCTGGTTTAGTTTAACTGTGTGGCGCTCCAAGCCGTTGTCCAGCACAAAATGGCAGCTACCAGAGACACACACAGCCACTTGCTCCAGATCAGCATGGGCATGAAAGCCCCTGTCAATGTGGGGTTGTGTTCCGTAAATGAAATACACCCGCTTCACCTCGAAAGGCAGCTCTTTGCCCACCTCGAGTGGTGTCAACCAACCACGCTCGTCGCCAATCGCTTTAAATGTCAGCAGTTTCGTATTTCTCATAACAACTTGGCCCAGTTCCCGGCGAATAGGTGTGCGGTGAGCCTCGCGTTTTCAGTGTCGTTCTTCAACCAGCGCCGCGGTGCTATAACCTGCTTGTCTGGGTGGGTATTTAGCCACGCGGCGGTCCAGCCAAAACCGCTGTTGCTCATCACAGTGTGTGTGCAGCGGCTCATTAGCAGCAGGTCTTCATGGTTGGCAAGCCCCTTCACCACAAGGCTTTTCATGCCCAGCTTAGGCTGGAGTGTTTCCTCTACCCAAGTTGGGTCGTCCGTAAACAGAAAGAACTGTGCGTTTGGGTGTTGCGCCGTTAGACTTTCCGTGGCCTGCAAAAAATAGCCAAGCGGCGTAATTTCGTGAAAGGTGCTTGCATGCGGGTTACTCAAAAAATCTCCTCGCCGTACATGCACCGCCACCGAATTGGGCATGCTATCGATCTTTTCCAGTAGGCGTTGCGCTTCTTCACAGAGCGCAATCACGGGCTGCATCTCGGTAAGCAAGTGTTGCCGGTACGCTCTGAAATATGCATCGCCTGCCCATTCCCCGGCCAAGTAAATGTTGTCGGGTAAACGTTCAAAGTCTTCAGGAGCCATGAAGCTGGTTTTAATCACCTTTCGCCCCGGTATACGCCAACTCGCGCTGCGTTCTAGCTTGTCAAAAACCCGGTTTAGCAGCGCTGGGCCCTGAATACTACGAATTTCCGCTGCACTGGCCTTTTCTGCCCGTATTGCGTATTTGTGAAGCTGGTATTCCCAGGGGGTATCTACATCGTTTCGTTGCTCAAACCAGCTTAGGTCCAGTTTAAGGGCGGTGCTATGTCGCAAAGCCAATGCGCGCCCCACGGCATACTTGTGCAACTGGCTGGCTAATCCGCCCACAATTCTAACGACGATCAAATCAGTTCCTCGTAACGTACAGGCTGGACAGCCCCAGCATGTACTTTGTAAAGTGCGTCGCAACGGGCCACTGTGCCAATACGGTGAGCCACGATCACAATCGTCAACCGCCCATGCAAATCTGCAATCGCTCCCATCACTTCATTTTCTGTGTCGTTGTCCAGCGCGCTCGTGGCCTCGTCCAGAACCAAGACTGTTGGTTCGTGGTACAAGGCCCTGGCAATGCCAATACGCTGGCGCTGTCCTCCAGACAAACGTACTCCCCGTTCTCCCACTGGGGTGTTTAGACCCTGTTCCAGTGATGCAACAAAGCTCCCCAGTTGAGCCATATCCACTGCCTTTTGCATTCGAGCAAGGTCAATCTCGGCGTCTGGTATGCCAAATGCAATGTTGTGTGCCAGGGTGTCGTCCGTCAGGTAGATATGCTGGGGCACATAGCCTAATTGCTTTTGCCAGCCGCGCACATTAGCGTGCAGTGATTGACCGTCGACTTCAATCACGCCTTCATTGGGTTCCAGCAAACCCAGCAGCAAGTTCAGCAGGGTACTTTTCCCGGCGCCGCTCTCGCCTACAATGCCCACGGTCTGCCCAGCCGCAATTTTAATCGATACACCATGTAGTGCCTGTTTACCTGCATCAGGATATGCAAAGCCCACATTGCGCAATTCAATACTACGTTCAAAGGAAACGGGATCAATCGCGTTATTCAGGCCTTGGTTTCTTTGTAGGGTTTCGCACTGTTGGAGTTCATCAAACAATACATTCAAGCCCGCATGGGAATAGCGTATGGACTGTAACGCGCCCATAATGCGATTGGCCGAAGGCACCAAGCGAAATGCCGCCACGGAGAACAAGCCAAACAGAGGGATAAGTTCAGCTGTACTGCGCCCTGCAAATTGCGAAGCCAGCACGGCTACCCCCAAGGTCAACATGGCCACAAACTCTAGTAAAAGGCGCGGCAGCGATTGCATGGCGGTTTGCAACTCGCCAACGCGGGCGCTTTCGGTGTTGTGTACCGCGTATTGATCGATAAAAAACTGTTCGCGCCCACTGAGCTTTACTTCCTTCGCCCCGCCTAGGCCCTGTTGAATGTGTTGTATACGTAGACCCTCGTGGTAGTGGCGGCGTTCGCCCCAGCCATGCACCATTTTGCGTGTTAGCCGGTAAAACGCCAAGCCGCTCAAGCCCCCCACCAGAATGATGAGTAAGGCCCCTGCAGGTTCCACTGCCAGCAACAACACCCCAAGGCCCGCCAACACTAGCAGCTCAGTGGCTAACACCAAGGCTGGTAATACCGCCCCAAAGGTAAACTGATTGGTTTCGTTAATCGCATTGCGTATTAGCTGGGCTGAGTTGCGCTGCAAATGAAACGAATAGGGCTGAAGTAAATACCCCTTGAACAAGCGGGCCGATACGTCGGCTTGTAGGCGAAAAGCGAACGCAGCCTGCCTGTAGGCCAACCAAACCAAAAAAAAACCTTTGATCAAAAAAAGTAGCACCAACACAAACACAGCCAGCAAACCTGGGTGTATTTGCATGGATTGCGCCCATTGCACTGCTGCATGCACCCAGGGGTGTTGGTTTTCGGCTTGGCCCTGCAACACCGACACCACTGGTGCCACGCTGCCAATGCTTAGGGTTTCAAGGCCCGCGCCCGCAAGCATGGCCAGCAATAACACCACCGTGTTACGGCGCTGCGCTCTAGAAAGCAAGCTGGCAATCTTTTTCATCGGGTCACCAGGCTGGTTAAATAGCGACCATAGGCGTTTTTCTCCAGTGGCTTGGCCAGCTTTAGCACTTGTTCATTGCTAATCCAGCCTTGAGCGTGAGCAATCTCCTCAGGGCAGCTCACCATCAAGCCTTGTCGTCGTTGGATGGTGTGAATGAAGGTGGCTGCATCCAGCAAGCTGTCATGCGTACCCGTATCCAACCAGGTGTAACCGCGGCGCATCACCTCAACCTTTAGTTCACCACGCTCCAGATACAATCTGTTCAGATCCGTAATTTCAAGTTCGCCTCGGGATGATGGCGTCAGGTTTCTCGCCATATCAGGGGCTTTTGCGTCATAAAAATACAAACCTGTTACTGCGTAATTGCTTTTTGGGTTTAGCGGTTTTTCCTCAATGCTAGTGGCGTGGTGATATTCGTCAAAGCCCACCACCCCATAGCGCTGAGGGTCGTGCACGTGGTAAGCAAACACGGTGGCCCCATGCTGCTGTTTGCCAGCGTTGTGAAGCAATTCGGCCAGTGCGTGACCATAAAAAATATTGTCGCCCAAAACAAGGCAACTTTGGCTACCTGCTAAAAATGGCTCAGCAATTGTCAGCGCCTGAGCAATGCCCTTGGGTTCAGCCTGCTCAGCGTATTCAAAATGCATACCCCATTGACTGCCGTCTCCCAGAAGCGCTTTAAAAAGGGGTAAGTCCGCCGGGGTGGAAATTATCAATACTTCTTGAATACCAGCCAGCATTAGCGTGCTCAGAGGGTAATACACCATGGGCTTGTCGTACACCGGCATCAGCTGTTTAGATATCGCCATCGTAACCGGGTACAGCCGGGTTCCGTTGCCACCAGCCAGCAAAATGCCTTTTCTCTTTATCATCAAGCAGTTCCAGAGTAAACATATTCAAAGCGGGCGATGATAACCCGTTCGCGGTTTTGTGTCAGCCGCGAAAACCAAGGGTTCAGCAGCGGTTCAACAAGTTCCTTATGGTATCTGCAAGCAGGCCGTTGTCTGTGGTCAAGCTCGAATGGAAAATAAATTAATTCCATCACATATCAGCCCCTTTTTTGCCTGCCCTGCGCCACGGTGCTAGGGTGGGGTTTATGTCAAACCACACAGGTTAAAACCGTGTTCCGCATCTTGCCAGCCTTGGTGTTGCTGCTTTGCCTTTCTCCCCGGTCGTCGGAGGCTTTCGTGTTCAGAAAAATTGTGTACTGCTCGCCCATCGAGGGTGTTGTTCATTGGCAGGGTAAGCCTTTGGCCAATGTGCTGGTAACCCGCCAGCTACACAGTGGAGGTTTCGACAGTGGCAAATTCACCGACTCCACTACGACCAGCGGCGCTGGTCAATTCAAGTTTGCGGTTGTTCAAGAGCGACGCCTGTTCAGCCCCGATTTGTTGTCTGCAAACCCCAGAGTCAGTCAATTTTTGATCGTGAGGCATCAAGAGTTTGATTACTTGGTGTGGAGTTTCGACAAGCTCAACTTCAATCTGGGGAGCGAGGCTGTCGGCGGGACACTGAAGATTGACTGTGATCTTTCAACATTTGAGCCGGGTTCTGATTTGCGTGTAGTGCGCTGCAAAAACAATGGAGTAAGACAATATGAATGAATTAAACCCAACGCAAATCCATGATCTCTCCCGGATTGCTTACAACTCACAGTCGGCTGAAAAATGAATGCCAACCACGTGCACCGCGTGGCCAACGAGGCCGACGTGGTCACCATGGTGCCTTGCTACCCCTTTGTGCACTCGCCCTACGTGCACGGCACCTACCTGCTCGATGGTGGCTGGCTCAAAATAAACCCCATGGTGCACAGGCTTGGCGATGGCTATGCCAGCATGCTGGGCGCGGTGATGGCTTACCTGGGGCGCTCCTCGGTGGTATTGGCCAACGCATCGGCGGCCACCATACGCTGGGTGTTTGGGCTGCTGGACCAGTCGGTCACCACCATGGATATTCGCCGGATAATTCGTGGTCCAAATATTTTTTGGCTTTATGCAAAAAGTGGTTGAAAGTTTGCTTTTCTCTAATTTCCAAACCGTCTGTACCGAGCAAAATTTGCTCCAATCGAAGTGGTTCGGTTTTGGGCTCGATGATCAATTTTGGATACAACGCAGCAAAAGGCTCCTTGCTGTATTAGGCCAGATGATATAAACGTAGTTTAATAGGTTTATTTTATTAAAATTAACTCACATGAGGCTGCTATGCAAACCTACAACATTCACGAGGCTAAAACGCAGCTTTCTAAACTGGTCGAAATGGCGGCCAAGGGTGAATCGTTTGTGATTGCCAAGGCAGGTAAGCCAATGGTGAAGGTGACTGCACTAGACACACCTGAATCGTCGCAAATGAAGCGATTCGGTTTTATGGCCGGGGAGATCAAGGTACCAGAAGACTTCAACACCATGGGTGCGGATGAAATTCAACACCTGTTCGAGGGCCAAGAGTGAAACTGCTGCTGGATACCCATCTGCTAATTTAGGCAGCGCAGGGCATTGAGCGGTTGCCAGCGGGTGCTCGTGTACTGATGGCCGACCCGGAAAATGAATTGCTCTTTAGCGTAGCGAGCATATGGGAAGTTGCCATTAAAAGCGGGCTAAACCGGCAAGATTTTCAGGTTGATGCGCGTATGCTACGCAGGGGTCTAATCGACAACGGATATGTCGAATTGCCGATACTCAGCGAACACGCGGTTGCAATCGATGCTCTGCCCTCAATTCATAAAGACCCGTTTGACAGACTGCTGATTGCTCAAGCAAGGGTCGAGGGAATCATATTGCTGACCGACGACTCGACGGTAGCCCAGTATCAAGCCTCTATAAGGCTCGCTTGACCCCAATCTTTCAAGGCGCAATGGTGGTCAATCGAATTCCTACGGTTGCTGCCTATTGCACATAGCCGCGCTGTTCCTGAACAAACTGCCCATAGAGCAAGTCTGCAACTTCCCTTGTGGCATCAGAAAGCAGGTCGTTGTTGGTGGTCAGCGCTGTCTAAACCGTCAATTTGTTTGCAGCGCCAAGTAGCCCATTGAGTATGCTGTCAGCAGTGTGTATTGGAAATTCCTCGGGCAACATGGTGCGCACCGTGCGCACCACATCTGGAGTCTTCTCAATCAAATTGTCCAGTACCGCTTCAACACCCTGACCGTTTGGAGCCACCACACCATGTTCCGTTCCCACAGCCACCCAGTGCCTGCGCACAATATCTTGCATGTTCCAGTGCGGGTTTTTCGACCGCACGGCCATGGCCATCTTCGCCTTGAATGGCGACAACTGGTGCGCACCGTTGCCAATGACTGGGTAGGCTGAAAGCACATCGTACAAGGGGGTCAGTTCGTAAGTTCCACTTCGCCGGATGAAAATACTGAAGTTCTTTGCATGCCCGTCGGTGGCGCGAAGCATCCAGAAAAGCACCTGCGCCTGAAAAAACAAGCGCCGGTCACGATCCGGGTTTTGAGACGTTGCCAGCAGATTCATGATGCTACGAATGCCCGGGCCACCGTCGGATTCGTATTTCAAATGCGGTGGTGTTGCTGTGGCCTGGCACATGTCTTCCTGCGGCAAACGTACCAGCCACCTTTGACCCTTTTCATCGGTTTGCCACTGGCGGTCAAAGCGCTCCACAGCCAGTACTTTTATGTCCTCAAACTGAAGGATTTGCGTGGGTGCAACGGGCAAGCCAAATGCCTCCAGAATTTTCGAGCACAGCCACTCGTTTTCAACCGAGTCGCGCATATCTACTTTCAGGTTGCCAACCAGGCCCAGTGGAAGTTTGAGTATGTGCGTTGTCGGTGTCGATCCATGTGGCAAACACCATCGCTCATTCAGCCACACCAGTGCAGTCTTCTCCTGCGCGCCTGCAATCGATATGCGAAAGTCAGTGTCACCTTTTTCCGGGTTAACCAGGGTATTGGGTGATAAGGTGTGGCGAAGCAATTGCGCAATTTCAGCCTCTTTCAGCGGGGTCGCCCGTACCTCTTTAATACCTTCGGGTGGGTTTGCATCTGGAAGTATTTGAAGGGCGCCCACGCAATCGCGTCCTATTTCTGCCAGCAAAGGGAACGCCTGTGTAGAACCCACCTTAAACTGGCGTGCCACGCGTTCGCGAATTTCCTGGCTGTCGGGCAATAAATTCTCGAAATAGGTGCGCACCGCATCGCTTTGATGTGGTGGATTGCCCGGTGTAAATGGCAGCGACAAAGACAATGGGCGCCCTTGCCCCGAGGCTAACCAATTGTGGTCGTACTGCAGGGTTTCGCCAGCGTGGGGACGCGTGCTCCAGGTGCCCACCAATTCACCATTCATCCACAAATACAGGGTTTGTTTGTGATTTCGTCGCCCCATGCTTCACCAATCCTGACTGGTTGGTGGGTTTGGAGGACTAAATTCATTCGCCTTGCGCATCACCAGCTCTACGCCCAGAATGCTCAGAAGTGCCAGCAATCGGTCGGCACTCACTTTCTTTGCATTTCTTTCCAGGGCCGACAAGGTTTGTTGGGTAATGCCCAAGCGAATCGCAACTTCAGACTGGGTCATGCCAGCTTGCCTGCGAAAGGATTGAAGCAGTGAACCCAGTTGGTCTGCAGTGCGCAATGGAAATTCGTTCATACAAATTTTGAGCTGTATCTTTAATTTACAAATTCTATTGTGTAAATTTTGAATACGCAAAAAAATTTGTATTGCATGAATGCATCATTGCATGTAACCCCTAGGAGTTACACCCCCAGCCCCTTTTTTGCCTGCCCCGCGCCACGGTGCTAGGGTGGGGTTTATGTCAAACCACACAGGTTAAAACCGTGTTCCGCATCTTGCCAGCTTTGGTGTTGCTGCTTTGCCTTGCTCCCCTGTCGTCGGAGGCTTTTGTGTTCAAAAAAATTGTGTACTGCTCGCCCATCGAGGGTGTTGTTCATTGGCAGGGTAAGCCCTTGAGCAATCTGGTCGTGACCCGAGAACTCTACAGCGGCGGATTTGAAGGCGGTAAACACACTGACACTGCTATTACAGCTAAGGACGGCTGGTTCAAGTTTGATGTTGTTCAGGAGCGCAGGTTTTTAAGACCAGATCTGTTGTCGGCAAATCCAAATATTTCTCAGCTCTTGTGGCTTTTGCACGATGGGCAAAGGTATGCAATTTGGTCTCACACCAAATATGACTTTACCGAGAAAAGTGAAACAAATGCGGGAGTCATCAGAATCGATTGCGACCTATCCGCCTACGAGCAATATGACCACGGCCGGATTGTCCGATGCCAACACAAAGGGAATATCTAACATGAATCAATTAACACCCGATCAAATTTATTTACTCTCTGATGGCGCTTACAAAGCCAAGGGAAGGGACTTGGCTGCGCTGAAAGATCAGTTGGGAATCTCGATGCCATTTATTGATTTGAATTCTTTGAAACTGATCACCGCCACCTCAGGCCTGATCACCCCGGTATCCAGCGGCTTTGGCTTCATGGCGCAGCTCAACGGCGGGCGCTCTCGCGAAATCGTAATCGCCACCCGCGGCACGCAATCTTTGCCCGATGTGGGCACCGACCTCAACACCATTCCCGCCCCCGGCCCCACCGGGCACTACATCCACAAAGGGTTTGGCACCACCTTCAAAAGCTATGTGCGCCAGCTCAATGAATTCATCAAGCTACAAAACCTGGGCTTCACCCCCAGCGCAGTGCACTGCATGGGCCACAGCCTGGGTGGTGCGTTGGCCAACCTCAATGCCGCAGCGTGTGCCGAGCTGGGCTTGAACTCTTACCTGTACACCGTGGCCTCGCCCCGCGTGGGCTTGGTGCCTTATGCCGAGCACCTGAGCAAAAAAATGAATGCCAACCATGTGCACCGCGTGGCCAATGAGGCCGACGTGGTCACCATGGTGCCTTGCTACCCCTTTGTGCACTCGCCCTACGTGCACGGCACCTACCTGCTCGATGGCGGCTGGCTCAAAATAAACCCCATGGTGCACAGGCTTGGCGATGGCTACGCCAGCATGGTGGGCGCAAGCTGGCAGCAACTGCAAAGCACAAGCCGGGGCAAGCAACAGCACCTTGAAAACTCCATGTACCCGGCCCACAACAAAGGAGCAGGGCCCTTTGAGCAACTCATCAAAGTGCCCGGTGCCATGTTCAGCGGCCGAATGCTCAAACTCATCAACATGGCCATACACGACATGCTCAGCCGACTGGGCGCGCAAAGCCTCCTGAGCGTAGGCCACTATGGCTCGGGCGCATTCACGGTACTCGATCAAATGTCAGAAATTCTGGCCCGCTACGCCCAGGCCAGCCTTCGGGCCAAAAAAGAGGTCGCTGGCATGCTGGGGGCGGTGATGGCTTACCTGGGGCGCTCCGCGGTTGTGTTGGCCGACGCATCGGCGGCCACCATACGCTGGGTGTTTGGGCTGCTGCACCAGTCGGTCACCACCATGGCCAGGCAGGCGCTGCAACTGTTGGCGCGCTAACCTCGCGGCGCAGCTTCTATTGCATTTACGGTGAATAACACCCATAATCGCCGCATAAATGGCGGAGATTAAATGTATATTTGGCAGCAAAGCGATTGGCCCAACTGGAGTTTTGATTTGGCAGCACTGGCAGGCCCAATCGCAGAGGTTAGCCGAGCTCAGGGTCTTTTGCTGGGTCGCCTGGCAGACGTTGGTCTTTCCCTACGTGACCAAGCCAGCTTGGCTGCCTTGTCAGAAGATGTTCTTAAAACCAGCGAGATTGAGGGCGAAGCCTTAAACGCAGACTCCGTGCGCTCTTCCATCGCTCGGAGGTTGGGCGTGGACATTGGTGCCTTGGCACCCATTGACCGTCATGCCGAAGGTGTGGTCGACATGGTTTTAGACGCAACCACCAATGCCAAGGCTGCGCTCACACAAGAGCGTTTGTGCAGTTGGCATGCGGCCTTGTTTCCAACCGGTTATTCCGGGATGTCGAAAATCAAGGTAGGCCAATGGCGCGATGATACTGCAGGCTTGATGCAGGTCGTCTCTGGCCCCATGGGGCGCCAGAAGGTGCACTTCGAAGCCCCTCCTGCAGACCGAATTCCCGCTGAAATCGGTAAATTTTTAGCTTGGGCCAACGGTCCGGAAAGCGAGCCGCCTCTACTTAGGGCCGGGCTCGGTCATCTGTGGTTTGTCACGCTGCACCCTTTTGATGACGGTAACGGCCGCATTGCCAGAGCCGTGGGGGATTTGCTGCTTTCTCGTGCCGAGTGCAGCCCGCAGCGCTTCTACAGCCTGTCAGCCGAAATTCAGCGAAAGCGCAAGGCCTACTATGAAATGTTGGAGCGTACGCAAAAGGGCACATTGGATGTAACCGAGTGGCTGCTGTGGTACTTGGAAACCTTGCAAGGTGCAGTTGACCAAGCGCAGCTTACACTTAATTCTGTGCTGGCCAAGTCCCGCTTTTGGCAGCACTGGTGCGCTGTTCCGCTTAACCAGCGGCAGATAAAACTGCTGAACAAATTGCTTGATGGCTTTGAGGGCAAGTTAACCACCAGCAAATGGGCTGCCATTGCCAAATGCTCGCAAGACACTGCATTGCGAGATATTACTGACCTGCTTGCTCATGGCGTGTTGATCAAGTCACCTGCCAATGGCCGAAGCACCAGTTACCAGCTGGCTGCCCTGCCGCAATAATTCGCAACGCCCACAAGCACACAGAGCCATCATTGCGCGCAGAAAAATTTGATTTTCACGCCACCCAGTCTTCGGTTGGCAGTTCGGCCACCCTCGCAAACGCTTTTGTGTTGTGCGTTACTAGAGTTGCGCCCACGGCCAAAGCATGGCATGCAATCCACAGGTTATTTCCTCCGATGGGGGTTCCTGCATCTTTCAAGCGTGTGAACTGTTTGGCGTAGTGTTCGCATATGGCCGTGCCCTGGGGGTAGAGTACCGGATCTTGCCTTGTCAGTAGTTCCAGCCGTTGAAGAGTATCGGCCTTGCGGGTGCTTCGCTCAGCGCCTTTTAGCAGTTCTGCCCAGGTCACAAAGCCCATGCTTCCAGCGCTGCCACAAATTCGCTGTCAATACTGCCCAATGCCTGAATACGTAATCAGTATTTAATCGTCCTGGCAACGGCCTTCTGGGCAGTTTGTCTAATCCCCCCCCTCATTTGTGGAGGGGGTATATTTGCCCCCTTGTTTGTGCAAATGCAAAATACCCAAAAGGCGCAGCATTTGTAAGTATTGCCTTTATTTTTCAAGGGTATTTTTTCATATATTGCGGGTTCTAAACGCCCCGGCACCCCCAATTCAAGGGGCTTTGGCATAGGTTGTGGTTGGCAAGGCCCAAGGCCAGCAACAGCCCCACAGGTGCCTTTCTACCCCAATGGTGCTATATTGGTTACCCCTGTGGAAATTCATTAAACCGCCATGTTGCGGTAGCACAATACAACAAGCATAAATATCCAACCCACAGGGCATTGCAGTTTTAAAGCATTACAGGTTTATTGCCGGGCGCCCTTGGCTTGGCCATTACACGCAGCTAAACACTTGCAAGCAAAAGGAGCACTATGCACACCTTCGAAGCATACCTATCGTTGTGGCCAGCACTGCTGGCAGGCGCTTTGGGTTCATTCGCCTGTTGTGTGCTGTTGGTCGCCACCAAGCAATGGCACGGCGCATTCAGTATGGATTCTGCACAGGGCGTGCAAAAATTTCACACCACCCCAACACCCCGCGTGGGCGGTTTGGCGCTGTTGGCGGGGGCTTTGGCAGCGTGGTTGGCCATGGCCAGTAGTTCGGGGTTGGCGCTTGCCGAGCAAACCACCCAACTGCTGGGCCTGCTTATGCTGGGTGCTTTGCCTGCCTTTGCTGCTGGCCTGGTTGAAGACATTACAAAAAAAGTCAGCGTAAAAACCCGCCTGCTGGCCACCGGGGCCAGTGGTCTGTTGGCAGCACTGCTTACGGGGTACTTTATTCACACCGTGCACATTCCCGGGGTAGATTGGTTGCTTGCACTGGCCCCAGTGGGTGTTTTGTTCACAGCGTTTGCAGTGGCGGGCATTGCCAACAGCGTAAACATTATTGATGGTTTTAATGGCCTGGCCAGCGGTGTGGTTGTGCTTATGCTGCTTACCCTGGCCTACATTGCCATGCGCGCTGGCGATCCCGTGGTGGCCAACCTGGCCTTGGTGGGCGCGGCCATTGTGTTTGGTTTTATGTTGGTGAACTACCCGCGGGGCTACATATTCCTTGGCGATGCCGGTGCTTACACCTTGGGTTATTTTGTGGCCATGCTGGCGGTGGCGCTGGTGGTGCGCAACCCGCACGATGTATCGCCCTGGGCCATGTTGCTGGTGTGCGGCTACCCATTCATCGAGACCATGTTCAGCATTTACCGCCGCATTAGCCGCAAACGCCGCCACAACCCCGGTGCACCCGATGCCAGCCATTTGCACAGCTTAATCTACCGCCGCGTGGTTAGCCGCCGTTTGCTGCCCGGCGCACCCGCTTGGCAACGCAATGCTTACACATCCCCATTTTTGTGGGTGTATGCCTTTGTGCCCATGCTGGGCGCCATGTTTTGGCCTCAAAGTTTGGGCATGGTGGTGGCTTGGTTGGTACTCAGCTTTTTTATTTACCAGCGCATGTACAAGCGCATGGTTCGCTTGGGTATTTATTTTCGCAAACGCAAATCGGCCTAAATGCGCCTAAGGGGGGCAGCTTGCCCCTCGGTTTGGTTTATTTTTACGCAGTTACTCCATTTACTTCCGGGTTCACAATGCAAGGGTTTACCAAAGCGCTGTTGGCGCTTGTTGTTTCGTTTGTTGGCTTGGCTGGTGTTGCACACGCCCAATCCCAAAGCAGCAGCCAGCAACTTCCTTTCCCCTTTTCCAATGCGCCCAGCGCCACCGCCCGCCAAGGGGGCGAGGTGCCAGTCATGGGAGGGGCTTCCCAAGGCGGCATGGGCGCAAACCCCTTTGCTTCCATAAGCCAAACACAAGCCAGCGCGGCTGCACCCGTTGCAGATCAAGCTCCCCAGCCGCTCAACGCCAATAAACCCCTTACTCCCTTCCAGCAATTTGTTTTAGAGGCCACTGGTCGCCGTCTGCCCAATTTTGGTGACTCTGCGCTGCAAAAAGAACTTCCCCGCGACCGTGGTAATCAGCCTGTGGCCACCGATTACGAAATTGGCCCCGGTGACGAAATTAATATTCGCGTGTGGGGTGCCATCAACATCAATACCCGCGCTGTGGTAGACCGCGAAGGCCAGCTCAGCATACCCACCGTGGGCACCTTCCCAGTGGCCGGGGTACGTGCCAGCGGGCTAGACGACTTTTTAAAAGCCGAAATGGGCAAGGTGTATAAAAACTTCAACCTAAGCGCCAGCCTCGGCAAACTGGGTGGGGTAAACATTTATGTGGCTGGCCAAGCCCTGTTGCCCGGCATGCACACTGTTAGCAGCACCAGCACGCTGGCTTCAGTGCTGTTTAACGTGGCCCAGCCCGGCATCAACGGCAGCTACCGCAACGTGCAACTAAAGCGTGGTGGGCAAACCGTTGCCAGTTTCGACCTGTATCAACTGCTTCGCGAAGGGGTGCTCACTGGCGACCGCAAATTGCAAAGCGGCGATGTGGTGTTTGTTGGCTCTGCAGGCCCGCGCGTGGCGCTTAACATTGAAGGCCCAGCCGCTGCAATTTTTGAGCTAAAGCCTGGCGAAACCTTAAGTGATGTGTTGGCCTTAAGCGGTGCAGACACCACACTGCTTCGGCAAGACACGGTGCTGCTCGAAGGTTTTAACCCCAGCAACCCCGCCGCCCCGCGTGCGGTGGAGCAGTTGGCTTACCAACGTGCTGTAAACGAAGTAAAACTAAAAGACGGTGACATTGTGACGCTGTTTGCCGTGCGGCGCGAATTTGCCAACGCGGTTACGCTGAAAGGCGCTGTGGCAGACCCAGCGCGCTACCCTTACATGCCGGGCATGACCGTGGCCGACCTTATACCCAATACCGATGTGCTTATTCAGCCTTCGTACTTTAAAAAGAAAAACGCACTCGTGGGTGTGGTTGAAGAAGCCGAGGAGCAAGAAAAAAACACCGCGCCCAGCAACCTCCAACAAGTGCTGGCCAAAGAGAACAACCCCGATTCCCGTATCGAGGTCATTCGCGAAACGGTTCGTTCCCTGGTGGATCAAATTAACTGGGAATACGCTGTAATCGAGCGCTTGGACAAACGCGAAATTAAGCCCTTGGTGGTGCCATTCAATTTAAAAAAGGCCATGGCACGCGACCCGCAGCACAACCTGGTGCTGCAGCCTGGCGATATTGTGACGGTGTTTAGCACCAAAGATGCAGATATTCCAAAATCCCGCAAAACCGCCTTGGTGAAGGTGGTGGGCGAGGTTAAGTCCCCGGGGTTTTACCAGGTGGTGCCCGGCGAAACCCTGCGCGATGTGTTGGTTAAAGCAGGTGGCCTAACCGAAGACGCTTATTTGTTTGGTACGCGCCTGATGCGCAAAAGCATTCAGCAACAGCAAGAGGAGCAATACCAACGCGCCTTGGAACAAGCCGAGCGGCTGTTGTTGGCCGCCAGCAATTCCAATGCGGCCTCAGCCTTAAATGCCGCCGATGCAGCCAATGTACAAGCCCAAACGCAAAAGCAACAGCTTTACCTGGAGCGGCTTAAAACCCGCCGGCCCGATGGGCGCGTGGTGCTCGACGTGCCTCCCAAAGCCATGGCCATTGCAGAGCTTCCCCCCTTGGTGTTGGACGATGGCGACACCATCACCATACCCACAGTGCCGGGGCAGGTCGGTATATTCGGCAGTGTATTTACCCAAGGCGCGTTCGCCTACGAGGGCGGCAAAACCGTGTTTGATTACCTGAACATGGCCGGCGGCGCCGCCAAGAGCGCAGACGATGGCTCTATTTTTGTGCTGCGCGCCAACGGCACGGTAGACAGTGCCCAGCAAGGCTGGGTGCCGTTTGTAAGCGGCTTGCATGGCCGCCGTGCCTTGCCCGGCGATGTAATTTATGTGCCAGAAGATTTCGAGCGCGTGTCGTTTATGAAAGGTCTGCTCGATATTTCGCAAATTTTCTACCAAGTGGGCTTGGGGGCTGCGGCCATCAAGGCCATTCAAGATTAAGGCGGGGCGCAGCATGAACACACCCCAAACCCCAACCCCCCAGTTTGACTATGCAGAAGAAGACGAAATCAGCCTGCTAGAGCTGGGCACCACCCTGGGCGAAGAAAAAAAGCTCATCTTTGGCCTTCCTTTTGTGGCCGGCATTGTGGCCATTGTGGTTAGCCTGTTGCTTACCCCCATTTACACCGCCAAAACCACTTTGCTGCCCCCCCAAAGTGGCGGCGGTGGCGCCGCTGCCGCCCTGGCCAGCCTGGGTGGCTTGGCCAACCTGGCCGGTATTTCTGCCGGTGGCACCACGGCAGACACCGTGGTGGGCATGCTTAAAAGCCGCAGTATTAAAGATGCGGTCATCGACCGCCTTGGCCTAATAGAACGCTATGAAGCCGAAATGCGGCAAGACGTGTACTTAAAGCTAGATCAGCTTGTGCGCGTTAGCAGCGACAAAAAAAGCAATTTGATTACGCTAGAAGTGGACGACGAAGACCCCGCCTTTGCCGCCCAAATGGCCAATGTGTATTTTGAAGAACTGCAAGCCTTAATGACCCGTGTGGCGGTTACCGAGGCCCAACAGCGCCGGCAGTTTTTTGAGCAACAATTTGCCCAAGCCAAAGACGAACTTGCCAAGGCAGAGGTGGCGCTTAAAGAAACCCAAGAACGTACTGGCCTGGTGGAGCTTAAAAGCCAGGCCGAGGCCACCATTGGGGCTGTGGCCCGCCTGCGGGCCGAAATTGCACAGCGCGAGGTGCAACTGGCCGCCATGCGCACCTTTGCCACGGCCGAAAATGCAGACTACCGCCGCGTGGTGGCTGAGCTCAATGGTTTAAAGGCCGAACTGCGCAAATTGGACAAAGGCGCAGAGGGCAGCGAGCTTGGTTTGGTGTCTGCTGGTAACCTGCCCGAACAAGGCTTGGCTTATGTGCGGGCCCTGCGCGAGGTAAAGTACCAAGAAGCCATATTCGAAATTATGGCCAAGCAATTTGAACTGGCCAAGGTGGACGAAGCCAAAGACGGCGGCAACGTGCAGCAGCTAGACGCTGCCACCCCGCCCGAGCGCAAAAGCAAGCCCAAACGCGCCATGATTGTGGTGGTGGCGGTGCTGGCGGCAGGCTTTTTGGCGGTGCTTATTGCATTGCTTAAAGGGGCCATGCGCAACGCCAACAGGGACGAGCAGCAGCAAAGCCGCTTACAGGCCTTTAAACGCGCATGGGGTTTTAAGGCATAAAAAGGTTGCCTGCGCCCCATGAATATGGGGTGGTTTAATTCATGTATTTGTTGTACTGTTTAGTTCGTGCGCATTTATTATGAAATTCCTACCCTAGGGAGAACAAGATGAAGAAATTTTTGGCGATTATTTCCATGCTGGCATTCAGCGGCGTGGCCATGGCCCAGTCTGAAGCTGGCGGTGCAGCCGCTGGTAGTGGTGGTGCCGGTGCTGGCGCGGGTGGTGCCGCCGCTGGTAGCGGCGCAGCCGGTGCAGGTGCTGCAGGCGCTGGCGCAGCGGGTGCTGGTGCCGCAGGTGTTGGCGCTGGAGTGGCCGGCGGTGTTGCGGCAGGCGGTTTGGCTGTGGGCACCCTTGCAGCGGTAGCTGTGGGTGTGGCTGCGGCGGTTGCCATCACTAACGACGACCAGACTGCCACCGCCACTGCCACTGCAACAAGCACGCAGTAAGCTATACACGCTTGGTTGTTGCAAAAGGGCCCGTTGTGGGCCCTTTGTTTTTTATTCTTTTACTGGTTTTGTATTTTATTTAATCACTCAATGTTTGTTCCTTATGCGGCGCAATTTACTTTCACTGCTGTTTGCCATGTTTTTCATCTCTGGCTGCACCAGCTTGGGCGGTGCGGCTGTGGGTGCTGCACAGGCTTATTGGAACACCCGCAACCCACCCAGCTACGCACACGTGCCCTTGCAGCCCAACATCACTTACCTAGAGGTACACGCGCCCAGTAGCAGCGCGCTCATGGTGCTTGCCGAGGTATATACACCGCAGCCCAGCGGCAGCGCTGTTGCCCCCAGTGTAGAAACCTGGGTAAGCGGTAGTGGCGAACTGCTACGCACACAAAGCGGTTTTGTGGTGGGCAGCGCTGGGGTGCCTTATTTGCCGCAGGTGGCGCAAACCGAGTGGGCCGGCTTTGGTGCGCCATTAAGCTTGGCAGTGCACATGCCTAGCACTGGTGTGCATGGTTTAGCGCTGCAATGGAATGTGGTTGATGTGCCCGGCGCTTTGCTCAACAAACCAAGCCCCTTGCTTAAGCGTGCCCAGCAGGTGCAAGGTTTGCAATACAAGGCTTGGCAGGCCAATGCCACCGACGGGGGCAACGCCCCCAATGCCACACAACCCATATTTCAATTGGTGGCCACCCACCCCAACACCCGCAACCTGGTGTATGGGCAGTATTGCGTAGGCGGTTTGGCCCAAGGCCAATGCATAGAATATTTGCTGCGTACCGCAGCCAGCAACTTATAAACACATTGATGAAGCCTAGCCTTATTTATATGGCGGTGTTGGCCGCGCTGACCACACCCACAGCAGCCCATGCAGCACCGCCTGCATCTTCTGCCCAAGCAACGCCAGGCAGCCCAGCCAGTGGCGGCACCCTTGCCACCCCGCAAGCTGCAATACAGGCCGGTGAGCGTTTGTCGGTTTACCTGCGCCGCAATGGCTTGCTACCCAGCGTGGCCAATGGCCAGCAAACCTATTTGCCTGCGCTTAGCTTGCAGCGGCAAGCGCTGCTGCCAAAGCAGCAGCTGGCCCGCACCCAGTTACTTACCTTATTAAAAACTAACAACTCAACACAGGGTAGTGCCTACACCCAGTTGGTAGAAAGGCTGCCCGCCACTGGCCGCCTGGTGCTGCCAAACACCGATGCAGACTTTTTGGCCCTTAACCCCCAGCTAGACCCCAAGCTGCAACCCGGTGATGTGGTGCACATACCCGCTCAGCCAAACCATGTGCTGGTGGTGGGCGGTGCTGGCCCCTGCCCAGTGGCTTACCAAACCGGTGTAGAGGCACATGCCTATGTGGCCCAATGCATTCGCAATGCCCCATGGTGGCAGCTGGGGCAAGCGGTAGACCAGGTGTGGCTGGTGCAAC